>NZ_PUJU01000007.1 GCF_011189505.1 Photorhabdus tasmaniensis | reverse complement strand
GCCCTAAATGATCTAATTCGCCATATTTAATACTATTAGGACATCCTGTTAATCCGAGCGGATCAATCCAGTTCGCCGGATTATGGACATACGAATACGGATTCAGGCCCCCTCTCAGCCCAATCGGGTCTTAGGGACTATCCCGTTTCCCTGTCGTAATAACGGAACCGATTATAAAATAAACCGCTCTCCGTGTCTTCATACTGACCACAAAACCGAAGATTACACGTCAGAGTCCGCGGGTCATTGACCGTCAGCACCCGCCAAAATTCCGCTTCGCCCCAGGTCAGCAGCCGGCCCGCCCAGATAAGTTCCCCTTCCTCGGTCAGGATTTCCCGCACCGTCCTCTGATGGTCAAATGTGCACCCGTTGACACCTGTGATCGTAGTAGTTTTCCCTGTGCTGATATTTTTAACGGTGAGTCTGCTGTCAGAACAGTTGTTGCTTCGGGAAAAGTGAACCGCATATCCATCCTGTTCAGCGACAATTTCGTCAGCTGGTATTTTATTCTGAGTTTTATTGGGCACCGTCTCAGAACGGTGAGCACTGCTGTATGGCACATACTGTGCGGAGTCGTTGCGCAGAGTGGGTGGATCATTTTTCAGGCTCAGATAGACCGGGCAGTCAGATGCGTCCACCTCACAGCTTTTGTCGAATATTGCGCTTGGCGGCCAGCCCTGGGTGCCAATGTAAGCTGCACCGGTTTCATCCAGGCAGTAGGTTTCCTCCCATGAATAATTTTTATTGGTACCCGGCATGTTGCGGGAAGTGATAAGGCAGGTCAGGGCCTTAACGGGTTTACTGTCGTAGCGGATAAAGTTCCCTTCAAGTGGTGATGCGGCATAGAGCAAAGGCGAAATATTCGCGGCAGCGGCCATTCTTTGCGCCTCAACCGTGAAGCCTGCTTTATTGTTGAGCTTGACGCTCACTGCAGCATCGTTCATATCGCGCAGCATTTCACCTCCTTTCTCTGTCAAAAAGAACGTGTAACGTCCGGGGTGTATATTTCCGGGGATAACCACAGCAGAGCTTAAAGCGGGAAATAGCAGAGCTGAAATGACGGTAAGTCGTGAAATTAGTGCTTTCATTTTTACATCCTGAATCGTGTGTTGTGAGGTTGTCGCAATCATCGATAACCCAGTGAATCTTTATGAACAGGGCCTCTCATGAGCCTTAATGGCTGATACAGTCCTGCCAGCTCAGGTCAGTCAACGCTCCGCGCAGGCCCCTGGTTTTAAAGGTTCCCGAGAGGGGCTTATCTTTCATCGTGATCTCTATCTGCTCCTGACCATTGGAATTTTTGAGCGCAATAAAGGCCGTTTCGCCCGTAGCGTATGAGTTTTCGTTAATGCTTATACCTGTGGCTGAGGCCCGATAGTCCTTTGCAGGCACACTGTAGGAGAGGGCCATATGCTCGTCTGAGCAGGTCAGCGTCAGGCGCTCTCCGGTGGCATTGTCGGTGCTAATTTCAAACTCCATGGCATTGATGTAGCCATACCAGTCACCCCACTGTTGTTCGGGAGTAACGGCCTGTGCAGCAGTTGCTGTCAGTGATGAGCAGAGAAAAAGCACTGTGCGAATGTTCAATTAAATCTTTCCTTTACTGTGTGATTTATATGGTGAAAAGCCACTTCCCGGCATGCAGGAAGCAGCCTGATCGTATGCATTCGTGGTCTGTTGGGATAATCGTTAATACAGATCGGTTATCAGAAATTGATCGTTATTATCTATTGTAAAAACGATCAATAAATTTAAATTGATAGTCATTAGCTATCATTGTGTCAGCATCGATCGGCATGACAGATCAATAAGCCATAGAGAGGCAATCTGAGTCTTTTCCCATTCGCTTAAGTGATATAGGTATGAAAATTTCTGCAATATAAATTTAACTAAATGTGGAATCAAACATCCGTAATAATGAGAACTTTCATCTTCTCACATGTATCTAACTTCAGAGTGATTATTGACTATATTATGTAAGTTAATTGTCTGAAGTTAATGATTCTTTCTTCTATAGCAAAAATATCTATTGGTTAATATTGCATGTCTGATTGGTATTAAAATAATAAAGATGGATTAATACTGTTGCAGCAATAGCATTGACTATTTTTCAGAATAAAAACTTAAATGTATTAATTAACTCTCTATGCTAATTATATTGAGATGAATAACACAAGGATTGAAGTATGAGCAACGATATGGGTTATAATCAGCATCACATTAATCGTATTCATGAAACGCTGCAGAGTTCCTTACGTGAATACCCAAGGACGTTTATCCTGAATATTATCCTGAGGTTTCCTGATGCCAATTACGAAAGTTATAAAACAGATCATCAATTGATAACCCGTTTTATTGAGTCGTTAAAATCACAAATTAAATTCACGCAGAAGAGAAAGGTAAAACAGGGAAAGCGAGTTCATCTCAGTAAAGTTCGCTATGTATGGGCCAGAGAGTTTGGTGAAGAAAAGGGGAAGAAACATTATCATGTGGCATTGATACTGAATAACGATGCCTGGTACGCAGCTGGTACCTATTATCCGAAGCAGGGGCAATACGTTCACTGCCTGGGATTGATGATTATGGATGCATGGATCAGAGCGTTGAAACTGCACGCGCAGCAGGATTATCAAAATAAATATTATCCCCTGATAGAGTTTGTACATGAAGGTGATTTTAATCTTAATGCCAATGGCGAACATTTCACCTGGCATTACGATACTATTATGAGCAGACTGTCTTATCTGGCTAAGCGATTTAGCAAAGATAATTCTGACGAGCACAGAAATTTTGGATGCAGCCAGTCCTGATTTATTGATATGCCCAATCAAAACCACAATCAGGCACGATTGTAGCAGCGTTGTAGCGACACAGGCGATAACACGAGGGCAACATATCTGAGTTGTAGTGCTTCATCGCAGATGTGTAGTGCAGTGAATCCGTCTGTTCCAGGTTGAACGATTTGTGAGCAAAAGAGCATGTTTCATTTGAGAGTACTTTCCAGAATGCCGCTACAGTTCGCTACAGTAGCGGTTGTAGCAGATGTACAGTGTATCACTGTGCATTATTTCAGATGGATAAGGCTCGCGATCTCCTCCGGACCACGAGCCTATGTATTGTTGTTTTATCCAAAATAGTGCTCAGGTATGAGATAGCTATTCTGGCTAAGCAGGGTTCTGTGGCGAAGGTGGCTGTTTATCATCAAAAAATGGCATATAGCGACCATCGTTCATGCGCCAGGTAATATAAATTGCCGGATTGGCATGGGATTTAACAATATATGCGAAAGCACTCGTGCGCATAATGGCGTTCAGCAACGGCTCCAGTCTTTCGCTGCGGCGAAATTTGTTTGGACCATATTTAATGACATCGTTCTTTTTAAAGGGTCAACCGTTAGTGGACATGAATTTATATTGGATCCACTGAGTCAGCTCCTGTACATCCTGTTGAAATTTATACTCATCCGTGAACTGATAAAACCAGGCCGCGGTATGGTTGAGATACCAGGCCATAATCGCTGATGCTTGGGAAATAACATTAAGAGAGATAATGTCCTCCTCCTGGTTGGCGACGTAATTCAGCAGTGCAGCGATACGCAACGCATTCGTACTGGCTTTAAGCACCATTGGTTTGATATATGACCAGGCACATCCCGGGAATGTGTATGTAAGCCAGTTGTCGCGCATCGTCTCCCAGTGGAATTCAGCTTCAGGTGAAAGCTTAAGAACCTTCTTTTTACCTTCACCTGAATTAATTTGTTTAAGCTGCTGTCCGAGTAATTTATCAATCAGGTTGTGAAAGCAGGTTAATGCACTTTCATCACGGTAAGCGGTATCCGGACGATAATGGTGGCTCATCATACAAGAACTCAACGTGTTGTTCGGGGTGATATTTGAAAACAGAAAGCGTGATAAAAAACCGCTCTCTAATGCTTTATCACCATCCTTTTTCATGTAATCGAAAAAAAGCGAAGGCTGTAACATCAAGGACACCGTCAGCGTCGGTTTAAAGCTCTGGATGGCACGATGATGACGATTATGCTCATACATATCGCCATCCCAGGCTTTATTGAAGAACGCCAGATTATCTTTAAGACGCGGGTCAAAGAAGTTGCTGGCTTCATCAGAAATCAGACCTGCGCACGGATATCCACTCAGGCCAGCGATGAGTGCGGCAAGCGAGGTGTCATTGTAGACCAACGTGGGTAACATGGGTTTAACGGGCTCAACCGATGCGTGGGATTTCAATGCTGCTTGGGCCTCGTTTGTGCACTGGTCCTTTTTAATTGCATCGCGAAGCTTACCTTCCAGTGCCTTTAGTTTGGTTTTCCAGACAACGTAATCTTCACGCCAAACAGACAGATTGGCCCGGTGTGATTCAGCCAACTCAGTCCTGAAAACATCAAAGGGCTTCATCACCTGTTTGCTGACGGACGATTTGCCCGTCCCTGAATCAGCGAGCGTCAGGATGTTGAGTGAACAATGCTCCTCTGTGCCTGTGTAGGGATTAAGTACATTGATATGCGAATGGCAGGCCAGCGATACTGCCGCTAAAACGGCGTTCACGGCCAGTACAGCTGGTACTTTTCCACCATCCTGCAGATAGTTGATGGCGTTTTGCATTATCAATGGCAATGCGTCAATGGGGAACGGACTGGCAGGATTAACTTGTGGAAGTGCAGGGGGGAAATATGACATTTCAATTTCCTTTTTTTAAATCCAAATAACGCAGGGATGACATCACCGATGCGACTAACCCTGCCGGGTAAGGGCATGCGGTGAATGTTTTTTAATGTGGTGTTTCAGAATGCTCCTTCGACAGTCGCCTGTAAAAGGGAGAGGAGATCAGAGTAGTGCCTGTTTGCGCTGCAATACCCAATCATCCAGCTCGGATTCAAGCCAGCCAACAGACTGCTTGCCTAGCGGATAAGGTTTCGGAAACGCCGGGTCATGGCGTGGTGATTTGGCATTAAGCCAGTCGTAGATGGTGGACCGGGCGACCCCCAGTTTGCTGACAACTGCGGGTAAACGTAGTACTTTCACTGTTGATATGGTCATTTTGCTTTGCCTCTGATTAGCTGTGTACGGACAGGGCAAAGGCTAAAGGAAGACGGCATGTTTATGAATACGCCTACTTGTCCCCCTAAAATTACTTTTAGCTCATGTAACTCACCCTTGGATAAAATATGAAACCAAACGATATCGAACTGCTGTTTAAAGAAATGCGTGGGGTCTATGAAAATCAACTAAATGGGCTGAAGGCAATAAGACCGCCTATCAAAATGTTGGCACAGTACAACAGTGAAGCTCAGCAGTGGTTGGATAACCTGAGGGCATGTTTTGAAAATGAGGAAGACCTTTGTCTCAGTGAATGTGAAAGCTTAATAAAACAAGATGGAGATGATATTTGGCGTAAAGCCGCATGGCATGGAGAATTTGATAAATATCTCTATTTATCATTGTGTTATTATCATTTTGCAATATTTGAGCAATTTAACCATCGTTTGAGCGAAGCATGTCTGCATCTCCAGAATGCGCAGTATTATTGCGGGATATGGAAAGGTGCCCGGGATCGACTGGATTGGATTACCCATAGCGAAAAAAAACAAATAGAAAGAACTGAAAAGGCAAGAAAGGCGGGTTCAAAACGCGGTGAGAAGCTGTTTGGCGCAGTTAAAACCGAAGCAATCCGGCTACTCAAGGCCAACATGCCTAAAAATAGGTGGATTGATCCAACAGAAGCCTTTGATTGTATTGACGATGAATTGTGGTTCTTTATTGAGGCACAAACCAAAAAAGGTGAAGAACCAGTACTGATTTATGATGAATTAGAGCGCACGGTGCTTAGGTGGCTAGCAGAGGATGAAAATGTGAAAGCCGCTTTTGAAGAAGTGATGATTGGCAAAGAGTGATTCGCGCTAAAGTTACGAAAACCAATCTGAAGTGTGACTAGTTGAAATAAGAAAAATTTATTATTTATCAATTTGTTAGATTTTTGGTTGCAATAACACAGATGTGACAATTTGTTGGGTGTGTTTGATAATGTAAGGCTATGCACTTTTGTGAGGGCGGTACAGTAAGTGACTCAAGATATTCATTATGATACGCATTAATATTTTCTATGCTTCGATACCGTATGGACTGTCAACGTATGCATACAGGGAGGATATGAAGTGGGTAGGAAGTCACGTGAAAAGCGGGAAAGAAAACTAACAGAGCAACAAGTTGATTATGGTTCTTTGCTACGCGATATGTCTAGATATCGTGAGTTGTTTACGAATGGGGTAGGTGAGGACACATACTTTTGTAAGCATCTGGAAGCCACCCAGAATTTATTTCGCCGATACAAAACCCTCGACGTAGCAGTTGCATTATTTACTTCCGAACTTTGGCCAGCCAATACAGGTAGCCCCATAAAGCATATTTTTGCTTGGTGTGTCCTTTTAGAGCTGCCATTTGAGTCTCAGGTAGGTATATCGATTGATAGCTATGTAGATTTTAAAGTATTTACAAAAGAATTATACGCATCATGGCCTGAATTCCCAATGCTTGAGGATTTTTCCCCCGAGGCTGATTGGGGGCAAATCAAAGTACGCCTTGGTCAAGACTTCGTCCCTATGTTCTACGGGAGTTGCATTGAGAGAATGTCTGACTTCGTAGAAGCATTTCGCATTACCTATGCACATATTCCAGAAGCACAAGCCCATATGGATCTTACCATTGCGCTGCAAGCGCAGATCATCGAATCGATTCCCGAGTTGATGCTCTCTGTCAACACCGAGGCCCAATGTGCTGATGTTGAACTAGCTCCTGAAGACTTCTGGTTGGCTTGCAAGTCTTTGCTTCAGCAACTTGGCAATGAGCTAGCGAACCGCCGAAAGAAAGCAGGGTGTACGTTCGATACTCGTGTTGGCACTTTCAAAGCACCGCTGAAACCGGATGCGTTCGGAAATGCAGTGATGCAAGGCATGGCGCTACCTTTCCTTGCTGTCGAAATGGATGGGGTATGGATACCAATGTCAGTGCGCAGTGCTCCGGGTCTCATTATTGACCATTGGGCTAACAAAAATCTGACCGGGATTAGCCCCTCTACACACAGGAAACTTGCAGAGTTCGTCGCTGAGCGATTCCAAAGAAACCTTATGGGACCTTTGACTCTGTATATTGACGGCACTGCCTTCGAAGAACTGCCTATCAGTTGTATTATACCGGATAATTCTGGGATATATCTCATTTGCATATGTGACCACACATCGAGTGACCGCCTGTCAAACGCAGCGAAAAGCATATACGCCAAGGTGAGTTGTGGATCGCCCATTTTCTTCCGTCTTGATGATGGACGTTTCCTTTCTCTATCTAGAGATGGAGCAGAACCTGGCGTCGACGAGCTTCACATCGTTGTTGTCGTTACACTCGCGGGTACTGCGTTTAATTCCATCAATCTCCCCTCAAAGCCAACTCGTTTGTTTCCATTAGCGGATTTCATCACGATTTTCGATAGTCTCAACGATCTGGACGAATTAGAACGTTATTGGAAATTTACAGATACTCAAGAGGGGACGCTCAGCCCATTTTCCCGTGGAGCAGTAGACCTGTTTGCATCATTCAAAGACATGCATGGTGTACTTGTCGAAGGTGCGATTGTACCTAACTTCATCGGGCTAGACCCTCACTGGGGTACTTCTTGGCGCTTCAAGATATTGACAGAATTCTGGTCTCGTGCCCCCAGGGTATTTCCAGACAGCTCTATCGGATGGACGTTGAGTTCTTCAACTGAAGGTGTCGTTCGACTTGAATCACGTCATCACAAAGCGATGGCATACTCAACATCGATTGGTTCCTGTACCGTTCAAACATTAATAGAAATACCCAAAGAATTACGCTTTGAAGATGGACGTCTGATAGACCTTTTTGCCCAACTTCTGGCCGACTGTAGCTATCGCTGCAGAAAAATGATGTCTGATATCTCTCTATTTAGGCAACCGCATGTTTTGTTTTCCTGCTCCCCTGATCCATCTAGTCTGGTTAAAGCTGAAGAGAGTCCTTCTTCTTTAGACGAATTTATACACGTGGTGACTTCAGTCATCCCGGATTCCCACAACCCCGATGTATTTCACGTTCAAGTTGATACACGTGCAGTGCTTGCCGGGCTAAATCTTTCCAAGGATGGATCATTCGAGGTTCGTTGCTTACTGGAAACGCTCGAAAAATGTCATGCAGTACTTGGTTTGCAGATGCCCGATGAATTTGCTCAACGATTTACTCACATAGCGTCGCAAGCGGCTCGTTATCATTTAAAAGTCATGACCCGTAATATTGATGTCCCCGACTATGTATACCCTATAATTCCTTCGCCTACCGATTACAAGCTTGCACGCAGAAGACTGGCCGCAGAAATCATGGGGCTTGGATTTATTCCTGGCAGGTATGAACTGTCAGATGCCAAGGCTAGAATTGATCCTTCTAGTGCTCGCATGCGCCTTCACATTGAGAATCGACTTGCAGCATTTGATAGGCATCAGCTTCTGCAGGCATTCATCGAACAACACGATGCCCTCCTTGTTACTGAGAGAACTAGAATCCAACGAGCCCGTTTGAGTCTTGCTCATGAAGTTGAGTATGACAGACTTGATGCGATAGAACATGCACGCAAAGAATTCGGTGATAAGGCCCGCCATTATCGATATCTACTAGAGAAGACCGTCAATTTACCTTCAAATGGTGTAGATAACGTTACAGAGGATGTACTACGAGAATTAGTTGGCTTGGTTGATTGGTTCATGGTGCTGACTGGTGCCAGTGATACCCTTCACAATGGTATTGATGTGGGGGGTGTTGAAATCGACGACTCATATATTCCTGAAGTTTTCTATTCGACCGATTTTGGTGAGCGTGAGGCTACCTTTGCAAAGGAGTATGCGAAGTCCAGGTTGGGGCTTGGCGCAAATGACGAGGATGCAGTGGAAGGAGAGTCAGAGGGATTGCTGGCTTCAGAGAAACTCAAAAAAGCTTTTATCACCGATTTGGGTTTCGAGCTTAAGAATATGCTCACTGTTCTCGCTGTATTATCGCAAGCTGAACGATATGGATTTGGGGGCGGACTTTCTCTGTCTTATGCTGCAGCACCTGATCGCCTTGCGCGAGGGTTGGCTGAGAGCATTGATAGTCTTGACTATTCTGAGGCTCAAAGCATTGTGGATTTTCTGACTCTTTCGGAAGTGGGAGTTCGCAGGCTTGTAGGACGGGATATTGATGAAGGTGATATCCCATATTGGGAGCGGAATAAGCGAATCGATCGATACACTATCAGGCCGCTAGTAATAGATGGTGCCGATTTGCGCTGGGGGGCAGAGTCGGCAAGCCGGGCAATGTACATTTGGATGTCGGCGGTACGAGACGGTTATTTGCCTGCGGAATTTGATTGGCCTCATGTTAAGCCAGTCATTCGCGAGGTTAAGGAGAGTATTGAAAAGCGCCTCGAGCTTCGTACAGAGGAAATATTTTGTAGGCATACACCTTATGTTCAGCGAGGTATTGATTTCTTTAGAAGATTCAGGGAAGAGAAATTTGATGACGTTGGTGATTTCGATGTTTTTGCATACTGGCCGGAAAGCAACTTGCTCGTGACAGTAGAGTGTAAATACAACCAGCCGCCATTTACAATGAAAGATAGCCGTCGTCTTCGTGATCGTATATTTGGTAAGGCAGAGAATGACAGGGCAGGACAATTCAGTCGTATCTTAGACCGCAGAAAATTTCTCGAAGCTCACCGTTCAAGATTGATTGAACTGCTCCAGTGGCCACAGCCAAAGAATGTTCCTTTAAGAAATATTGAACTCTATGTAAGCCGCGATGTGTACTACTGGATGGTTCATCCACCATATTCTGTTCCGACCCAGTTTGTACGTGTAGACACTCTGGACACTTGGATCAAAACCGAACTAAACATATCTTGATGCTATGAGTGAACATATTAAGAAAACCGCCATCACTGCAGCTGGTTATATTTATCAAAATCGCCAGGGTCTTAAGGTCCTGTGCGATTGGCTTGATGCGCCGACGCGCTATAGCCGCGTGAAATTTGAATGTGATAATGAAAATGAAGCACCACAGGGACTAGATGACATCGTCATCGAACGAAGTGATGGATTCATTGACCTTCAGCAGATCAAGTTCACTCCAGATTCTGATACGCATCTTCTATCTTGGGACTGGATGCTGGAGAAAACGGGCAAGACAAAGCGGTCGAGATCGATGCTACGTAAATGGTTCGATGCTTTCAAACAACTTGATCCAGTGCGTATTGGCGAAATTTCGCTCATAACGAATCGCCGACCAGACGCGGCTATTGAAGTTTGTCTGGAACGAGGCCGGATTGATCCTTCTAAGATCCCAGAACCTCAGCGCACCCTGGTAGAGGCTGAACTTGGTGGCATTAAGGAATGCAAACTATTTTTTAAACAATTATGTATTCGACACAGCGATAAGGGCTATCTTGCATTGGAGCATGAAGTTGATGCTCGCCTTCGACTGCATGGTACGCCAGAGGGAATCGCTAATCTAAAATATGTGGCACTGAATTGGGCGACGCAAAAAAATCTTCCTGCGCCGGATGGCTGGATCACGTTGGCAGAGGTTGGCACTATCTTGCGAGCTTCAGCTCCGGCTCCTTTGCCAGAGGATTTTGTTGTTCCAGAAGGTTATGAGGTGCCTGATGAGATATTCCATCAAGAATTTGTTCAGAGCACAATTAATGCTACCGGGAAGGCAATTGTGCTGACTGGCCCACCAGGACGTGGAAAGAGTACTTACCTGAGCGCACTGTGCGACACGCTTGCAGAAGAAGGTATCCCAACGGTTCGACATCACTATTTTCTGTCGACAACTGAGCGAGGCCGCGATCGAGTTAATAGCTACGTTGTCGGCAATCTATTCTGGCTCAAATCCAACAGTTTCACGAGGATGTTCCGAGGACTGGTGGAGGCTTACATACACAATTAAAGGCATGTGCTGACCACTACAAATTACTAGGTAAGCCGTTTGTGCTCATTATTGATGGTTTGGATCATGTCTGGCGAATTAACGATGAGGATAAACGACCACTTGATGACCTTTTCTGTCAGGTAATTCCCTGTCCGGAAAATATGGTACTGCTCGTTGGCACTCAACCGGTAAATGACAAACAGTTACCAACGGATCTGCTTGCCTTTGCACCAAAATCTGAATGGCACACATTGCCTGCAATGTCTGAGAATGCAGTCCTTTCTTATCTACGTAAAACAGTTCAAGAAGGCTGGTTTACAACTGGTTTTGAAAGTGAAGAACAAATTGAAGAACAACTGCAGAGTGCAGCATCTGCTCTTCGTAAGAAAACTAATGGCCATCCTCTTCACGTTATTTATGCGACTTCAGAATTGAAACATGCGGGTCGCAGACTATCCAGTTGGGATATTGAGCAGTTGAAGGGAGACTTGAGCCAAGACGCCCGATTTTACTATGCATCTCTATGGGAACGTCTTGCTCCAAGCCAAAAGGATGCGCTAAGGCTTATCTGTGCCTTTACTTTTTTCTGGCCTAAGACAGCCTTCTCAGAGATTGCTACCAATATTAAGGCGGTGGAACCAGATGTGGATAAAGTAGAGCACTTGCTCCATTCGTCTGTGGCTGGTCTTAAAGTCTTCCATGAAAGTTTGGCTGTTTTCGTACGTGCAACTGATGGCTTTGAGAGTCGAATCAATGAATTAATGCCTGCTATTGCAGACTGGCTTGAACACCAGGCACCTACTTCACTACGAGTGAACTGGTTATGGACAGTTCAAGCGAAGCTTGGTAACCCCAACAATCTCATTACAGGTTTAACTCGTGACTGGATCATGAGTCGCTTAAAAGAAGGATATTCAGAAGCTTTATTTGAGATATTATTGTCAGAAGCCCTGAGCGCTGCGCTTGAAACTGCAAATTTTTCAGATGCCTACCGGTTGGCGCATCTGAAAGCTCGTATGGTTGATGGAAGTCAATTTCAGATGCAGGATAGCGATCTAGCTAGGCTCATATCTTTTACATTGACACTAACCTCAGAGGAAAGTGTGATACGTGAGTCTATAGCCTCCAGGCATGAAACGGATATTTTACACGTTGCTGCACTTGGTCTGGCCTTACTGTCTCGAGGAGATGCAATTCAGGCAGAAATTTGCGGTGAAGAAGCTCTGCATCGGTTCAGAGCCCTTTGCCAATTCTCCAGTAAATATAATTCAAGGTCCGGTTCCGATGAATTAACGTTTCTGGCCAGTGCATTTGCACAGCTTGGTGTTATCGCTAATACATCTGAAAATCTCGCATGGATGGTCGACAACAATAGCCCGGATATATGGTTACCTCGCGTTCAAACGCTGATTCAAGAAGGTAATCTGGATGATTTAATGTCGGTCGTAGCTTCTCTGCCCGATGGACAGAAAAAGAACATAATTAGCGATGCTTGTATAAGTGCGGCTGCGGGTGTAGTCTTAACCGAGCGAGATGACTTCGACGAACTTTCCAGAACTCCTTTTGTTGCTGCGATAGAGGCAGCAATTTCAAGAATCTCAACTTCTTCTAACCAACCAATCCCGGTGAACTGGCTAAGCGACAGCTATTACGAACGCAAAGATAATTTGGCTGCTCTTGCGCACCACTGGCTATTTGGAGCTGTACATCTACATTTGTGTATGATCGCAGAGGGGCAAACAAACTTCGTACACACCAAGGCCCCAATGTACAAAGATAGAGAAAATATTACTGATTATCTCAATGTATTGTCCGACATCGGTAAAGAAATAGCTCAACGTTGGTGGTGCGGTGAGTTCATAAACTTCCACGAACTATATGAAATGCTCGAGCCTTTTGAGTTTCGGCGATTCAGGCAAGGCTATGATAGAAATTCAGCTACCGGGGACTTTCGAGCGGCACTACATCGTATTGCTTGCGATTTACATATTGGTAGTGCTCTGCTTGCAGGTACTAGTGCTGTGACACTTTCCCCCTCAACCATTGATGCTGCCTTGCAATGCACTTGGTTCGATAGTGCGTCGTTCCGTACTCAATACGCATCAGGTGCACTGACCAGAATGACCGACGAAGCGGCTAGAACATTCATTGATGCTCAGCGATTGTTACTCGATGCAGACGTTCAAAATGAGACTAGCGTACATCTTCAAATACCATTACAACTCTGTGCGATAGCGATTTCCCATCGACTGAATTCAGAAGCTCGTGAACTTTGCACGCAGACATGGGAATTGACCACCGGATACGGATATCGTAAAGATCCCACATTGAGTAATACGGTTGATGCCATCGCTTATTTGGTTGATGTAGCGCCGAAGGAAGCCTGTCGATTACTGGCTAAAATTGCGCCGCAGATCCACCATGTTTTGGATTACACCGATGGTAAGGGCACGAGACATGTTCTTGCTGAAGCAGATAAGCTACTGGCAAAGCTGAAGCCTTCCGCACTGGTGATAAAACTTGAAGAACATACAAATGTGGGGGATTGGGCTCTGGCCGAGAGCAGCATGCAAGCCTATATCAAACAGGGAATTATCAAAGAATGGCCTCTGGACGCTCTAATGCGCACTGGTCTTCATCCCGAAATTCGGGATGCACTGCAACAACTTGTAGAGGATGGTTGTGCAACTGCTTCTGAGCGTCTTCGCATTCTTGAAAGACATAATGGATGGGGTATTGGTTGTTTACAGCGTCACGAAAATTCAAATAGCGACACTGAAAACAAAACTTATGAAGGTAATGTGACGGTCTTTAGATCTGATCAATTAGAAGACTTGCTCATAGCTCTGGAACCATATTACAAAGAGCGCCCGCAACTTCTCCGTACTTGGTATCAGTACTGGGAAAGCCAAAAGCAGGGGCGAAATTTACTCATCGAATTGGATAAGATTCTATTTACAAAAAACAACAAATGGATGAGGGAAGCTCTACATCTTTCCGAGTTTGCATTTCAAACAAAACGTAGATTAAGTGGCTTAACAGCAGCCTGGAAGTATCTTGTTCATGCACAGATCCGTAATGGGGGATGGATTGGTTACATGGAGAACGTGGATGTGACTTGCAACAGACTCGACCTGGTTGCCCAAAATTATCCGCAGCGCTGTGATGAATTTGTGACCGTAACAACCTACAACATGTTTGATGAGCCAGTGTCGTCACGCTTAGCTCCATCGGAAGTTATGGTCTATTTCTACGTTAAGCAAAATCGCATTGATGAAGCTGTAAAGTTCACGGAGACGATGGTTAATTGTGTGATTGAGGATACTCGGACCTTGCCCTTAGAACCACCTTGCTGGATGTCAGAACTGCTCGAGCCAATCGCCCAGGAAGTGAAATGAACGATCTTCGCATTCTTATTGCCCGTCTTGGATGGCCTGCTACGTCCGTTCGGTGGTGGACTATCCAGGAGCTTGCCGCTCGACTGGGAGAGCCTGAAACGAAAGCTGAAACTGAATCCTCTCTGCTTCAATTGCTGCGCTCGCGCAAACTTGAAGCCGAGGTTGTCGAAGTGTTATGTATTTTCTGGATGGCAATTAAAGAGTATAACTACTCTCCTTCTACTTTTTTGGCAGAGAATATTCTTCTACCCTCACCACTTTCAACATTATTGATGAAAGATTTTGGGTTATCGATTCAGCTCGTCAATACTGATTTGGAACTAGTTCCAGAA
Source organism: Photorhabdus tasmaniensis (assembly GCF_011189505.1). Classification (GTDB taxonomy): domain Bacteria; phylum Pseudomonadota; class Gammaproteobacteria; order Enterobacterales; family Enterobacteriaceae; genus Photorhabdus; species Photorhabdus tasmaniensis. Next base: position 123,547 of record NZ_PUJU01000007.1, on the reverse strand, counting down.
GACTTCATCATTCCAGATGACTTTGATGGTGTTCAAGGTACTGATTTGCCTAGAATCTTCCATACAACCATTAGTAGATTGGAAACTTTTACCCGTCGTCCATTTACCCGACAAATGGCCTTCGAATGGACAAAAAACAGGACGGCATATCCAAATGCACCGTACCAAGGAGATGCAGGATATTTCATTCGGCCCTTGGGAGAGGGCTTTGCCCCTCATTTTTCCTCTCGAACCGCCCTTCGCGTAATTTCCGCTTATCTTCGCACGCTAGCTGTGGCCAGACACATCTGGAAGATACCAGTGGATTTGACCGTTCAACAATGTCTCCTAGCGTTGCCTATCCATCCAACATTAGCTTTTCTTCGACCAAGGCGTCCTGAATGGCTATCAACATTTCCTGATTTCACCGGAGATAGTAAGGCGATAAAGGCTTCACTGATCTCCTTACTTGCTCAAGTAGAGGCAGCAAACCCTGGCGATGAGCTAATTGCCTTTAGTTCACCCATTTCAATGTCAATGGATCAGTGCACAGAGATATCGATTGTACGGTGGTCACAAATCGTAAGCGGCGATACGGAAGAGACCAACCTAGTACCCCATCTCGAATCGTTCTGGAGGGACGGGTTGATGCTTTCTAGCCAAGCACCGGACCCACTCAGCTCATCTACATTGGTATTTCCACCAACCTTAGAACATATAGTAAATAAAGATTGCAAAGCTTGGCCATTAGCGGGAACGCTCGATTTTAATCGGATTGGGTACCTTCAACATGATCTGTATCCATTTCGTCTATTTTTGCCGACTATGCCTGGCATAGAAAATGCTCTTGAAGTCATCCCGCATGATGGGCGTCTACAGGCTAAGATAAAGGACCAGGTCGTCGCAGAGCTTCATTATTGGAATGCTGGATGGGGGCCAGCTAGGCTATGGCAGATTCAAGGTAATTGTGGGACTGCCCTCATATCGCGAGGCACTACATATCGCGAGAGAAACATAACAAATACCGGGTCATTGCACTCATTTTACTCTTGGCAAGTGCGTAGATTACATCGTAATGGGAGTTATGGCAGATTCAGTGAAAAAATTACGAGAGGGGTGATATTTGTTTGATATTATTTCTTAATTCATAAGGGGAAGTTATCACTTATAAGTGATGTCAGTTACAGGTAAAGTAAAGGGATATGAATATTACTCATGAGTCAATTTAAATTCACAGATCTTCATGCTATTTCGGAAAAGCCTCAGAATGATGATGCCGCTTGGTTAATAGAGGCTGAAAGTTCCATTAAATATCTGAAAGAAAATGCTCAAAATGATGAAGTAGTCATCTACGCGATTGGAAATAGTGTCCTAATTCATGGCGCGCTAGCCCTAGAGAAAAGTGTTACTGCAGCAGGTAGATGGGCATTGCAGAATATGCGTATGGATGTTGAGGGTTGTTGGAAAATTCAAAAGTCATGGGGTGGAGGTCAAGGACATCGTATTTATCTTGAGCCACCTTTAGATGGGGTATTCAAAGGGGGAGAAGCATTAATTTATCGTCGTAGGTTCCATGGTGTTGAAGAAGGCCGTGCACCTATCGAATTAAGTCAGAAACTTGTGCACAGTCTTGGGTTATATTACTTGCCAGAAAGAAATGCATATTGTCGTCTCGATGACCGAGGTGATATTGAGGATGTAATCAGGATAATTAACAAAAATATTTCACCTCCTTTTAAATATCTGGATATAGTTACTATTAAACGAAAGGACTTAGATACATTTATGGCTTTATCCAAAACATGTCTTGTTTTAAAGTTTGATTTTACGCGTGTCAGATGGGGTAACTTTGCTGGTTGGGGGGATATCAACAGATATACAAAAGATGAAGGGAATCTTTTTTATCATGGTGGTATTAACGGGGAAGCCAGTTACTGTAATGGTGTAATGATCATTCGCCCTCAAGTAACTGTGCGCAGTCTGGTAAAAGCATGGAAGGATGAAGATAATCCATCTAAGAGGAAATACGCAACCTTTAAAATATACGATCGTAAAAATAGCTGCAACGTTGAAACATCTTGCGGGCCAGACTCACTATCTAACTATTTTCAAGAAAATAAATTACCTTGGGAAGTTTCACCTGCCTTTTTTAGAGCAGAAGTGTTACATCGTTTCAAGGCAGATCCAGAAAAATATACTTTAGAAGATAGAAGTATTGCTTGTCGAAATGCTTGGTATTTAAAATCCTATGATATTAATGAGGCCGGGCAAGTTCATGTATACATAGGTGATTTGGCTCAATTACCATATGAAGAACAGCTTTATTGGCAAGCCTTCAATGAATGGCCAAAAGGAACAATTTCTAAGCGTGCATTTCAGACTGATATTACTGGGGAATGGTATCTGTCCTATGAACCATTGGAGGCACTCAAACACAAAATTTCGCGAATGGACAAGAATCCTCCCATCTGGTGGAAGCCACGGGGTACTGTATTAAGTGACGCTGTTCAGTATCCTGCAACAGATTCAATTAAAGAGTGGGGTGATGAAATTCTTGCGCTTGATCAGTATTTAGTTGAGGGCTTTTTACCAAAGCCACTGAGTGAGATTGCTGAATACGAGGGCCGAACCATTGAACCCAAATGGGGGTCCTTACGTTTACTACAAGAAGCTCTTATTGCTAAAAGTGCAACACTAGATGAAGCCAAAGGGATAGTTCAGCCCATGCAAAAACTGCATGCTCTACGAACCGAAGTACGCGGACATGCTTCTACAGAAAAAAAGAAGAAAGCGATATCTGAAGCGCGTACCGATCATGAAAATCTACGTGCCCACTTCACTAACCTTGTGGGAGAATGTGAAGCATCATTTAATGATATTTTAAGGGTTTTTGATTTTAAAATAGATGATTAACTATTTTTGTAATATAAGGTAATTGGGGGGTATGATACTTGCCAATCTTAGCCATAGTTGTGGAGGGGGGGCTTATCGTGCGGGTGAGAGGTCAGCTTCAATTATGAAAATGACCTCTAAATTTTATGGATTTGGTAATATGAAATATCCAAAATTTTTATATGTTGCACAAGTTAAGAATCTGGAGTCCTTCACTAGCTGATGACTCAATAGAGCATGAGAATAATTCTCTTAATCCCAAATGTTCTTGACTCACTAGGACTTTTAAAGGTTTTTCAGTTAAAAATAAATCACAATATCCTAAAGCTGCTTCGGCATGATGAAAATCTAAAAGATCATTACCATTGAGCTGGCGTTTCTGATCCCATCTTACTGCAGCATGACAAGAGGCACCTATATGTAAAGTACGCACTAATTGTGCAAATTGCTTAAATTTTTCATTTTTGGATTTTATTTTATTATTAATTTCATCATTGTTATATCCGGCCTTGTAAGCCTCTTTGAATATCTGGATTAGCTGTTCTCTGAAAAGGCTTAACACTCCCTGGAATTCAATACGATATGCGTTTTGATAGCTTCTAAGCTCATTGGTATGCTCTTTATTAGCCAAGTTAAGCATTTCTGCTGTTTTCTGCCAATCTAATTGTTCCCAGCTTTCATAGTTGATATAGTTCATCATTTCAACGAGTGAAATATCCTACATATGATCAAAAAAAGATTTCTGAATGATCAATTCTTCAGCTGCATCGAAAGGTGTATCGTATGGATGATAATCGCCGAAAATATAGCTTAGTTTGGTCCATACTAATTGATCAATTGGAATGCTGTCCTTAGATCCCAAAATCGAATACGCAGCATTACATAATTCTTGTTTGACTCTCTCAGGACTAACTATAAGTGTAACTCCAAAACTCAGATGATCGATAATTTTTGCTGTGGCTATCCTTGTTTCGGTATCGTTCTGTTTCATTAGTTCTAAAAAAACAGTAGCAGATATAGGGCAAACTACCTTACCATTATCAACCAAGTACTTTATTTTTTGTAGGAGTTTAATTAAATCCTGATCGTTATTCTTCCCAAGCTCAATATCTCTAAAAAATATCCAGAACCTTAAATCGAGATAAATCTTGTATTTTTTGGAGATTTCTTTTCCAAGTTGTAATCTTTTATTTTGTATATGCTGGGTGAGAGTTATGTTTGGTTGTTTTCGGTGAATTTCTACTGTATTAATCATTTTCGATTGCTTCTTATGAAAAAAAGAAAGGTTAATGTAGTGCTTATAGCACGATAAATCTTGTTTGTATTATGTCAATTTCTAAAATTTGATTATTATCAATTTCCTTGATCGCGATTTTAGAAAATGTAACATTATCTATATAATTGGTATTTTATTTTATCTTAATTAATATAATTTAGCATGGTTTTACCTTAATCCAATAAAATATTCAATTATCTCAAGTGATTATCTTTTCTAAGGATAGTCACTTGAGATTTTAAATCCACTATCCAACCAATCTAAGGGCCTTCTACTTCATTACAAACCGTAGGAATACTATCTGCCGCTTTTATAAGGTTTGCCCACCACTGCATCATCGGACGACGTTGCTCAAGGTAATCGCTGCGGTTGTAAGCGCGACGTACCTCATTTTTGTCTACATGAGCCAGTGCTGCTTCAATGACATCAGGCGGAAATCCTTCCTCATTGAGTGCCGTACTAGCGATAGAACGTAAACCGTGTGATACGAGTACGCCTCCTAGGCCAGCACGCTTGAGTGCTGCATTCACTGTTTGGCTGTTCATTGGCTGGGTTGGTTTGATGCGACTGGGAAAGATAAATTCTCGACCACCGCTGAGAGACTTCATCATTTCCAGAATAGCGAGAGCCCCATCAGATAGTGGAACCGTATGGTCCCGGTTCATCTTCATTCGAGCTGCAGGAATTTTCCATTCGTTAGCATCAAAATCGATCTCATCCCATCGAGCTTCAGCGGCTTCGGCAGGGCGGGTGATGGTGAGAAGTTGCCATATGAAAAGGCATCTTGTGGACAAGCTGATACTTGCCGTACGCATAGTCTGCATTAGCTGCGGAAGTTGATCCGGGCGGATGCTTGGCATGTTTTTCTTTTGCGGTTTCTCGAATGCTTTTCCGATATTTACACTGGGAACTGCATCAATCAGGCCTGTGTTCTGTGCATAAATCATGACTTCGTTAATACGCTGACAAAGGCGTCGGACAGTCTCTAATGCACCTCTGGCCTGAACCGGCTGCACTGCTTTAACCAGAGTATGAGCCTTAATCTCAGTGACACTGATATCACCGATTGCGGGGAAAACATCTCTCTCAAGCGAGCGCCAGATATCGTCGGCGTAGTCCTCTGTTACGCTGGCTTTCTTCACATTCCACCAACGCTCGGCAACTAACATGAAAGTGTTGGTTTTGGCCTCTTGAGAATTTCTCACCTGCTCTTTCTGATGTTTCTGAGGATCAATGTCTTTCGCCAATAAAACTCGAGATTCAGCTCTGAGTTTACGCGCATCAGAAAGTGAGACGGCAGGGTAGGTACCGAAGCTTTGTTTGGTTCGCTGCTTTGTAAGAGGTCGATAGTAACGGAACTGCCAGAGCTTACTACCACTGGACTTGATTAACAGAGTAAGCCCATCACCATCATACAGCTGATAATCGGCATCTTTAGGTTTGGCGGCTTTGATTTCCGTATCGGTTAACGGCTTGGTTTTTCTTGCCATGATGGAGTCTCCATGCGTTTAGGCCCAACGAAAACAATAGAGCTTTTCGTTGGGCCTATCAATGGGCCTAAAAGGTTCGGATTTAATTAGTTTTCTTCGGACTTCGCGGGACAAATTGCAGGCACAAAAAAGCCCGCAGGGCTTGCGCCGTGCGGGCTCTTAGGACTTCATCGGATGACTCTGGTAATCACCGATGGAGGATTTTGGTGGAGCTGGCGGGAGTTGAACCCGCGTCCGAAATTCCTACATCCTCGGTACTACATGCTTAGTCTAATCTTTACATTCGCTTGCCAGCTGCGGACAGACACGCCACTAACAAACTAGCCTGATTAGATTTAACGCTTCAACCCCAGGCAAGGCATCCACGCGATCTCTTTTGGGTTTGACCTCTCTTGATCCCCGTCCTAAGAGCGGAGGCTAGGGAGAGAGGGCGATATGCAGGTTATTAAGCTGCTATTGCGTATTGTTCGTCGTTTGCGACTATTTTTTTGCGGCTTTTTACGAGGCCAACCGCCCCTCGGCATGCACCTTGGGTTTCGCGAATCCCGTCGAATCCAGAATCAGCCCCAAGTATGTTAAAAACAAGTATATCAGAATATTAAACTATAATGCCAGAGATTATCGTCCGGCATTCTTCATAATACGTGCTTTGTCTAATTTCCATTCACGTTCTTTGATATCTGAACGTTTATCGTGCGCTTTCTTACCTTTTGCTACACCAATCTTGACTTTGCACCAAGCGTTTTTCCAATAGAGGGATAAGGCAACAACGGTATAACCTTCACGATTGACTCGACCATATAATGAGTCAAGTTCGCGTTGGTTGAGTAAGAGTTTGCGTGAACGCATAGGATCACAGACGACATGGGAAGAAGCTACATTTAACGGAGTAATGGTGGCACCAAAAAGATAAGCGTCGCCATCTTTGAGTAAAACGTAACTGTCGCTGATATTTGCTTTACCAGCGCGCAGTGATTTGACTTCCCATCCTTGTAACGAGAGGCCAGCCTCAAATTCTTCTTCAATGAAGTATTCGTGACGGGCTCGTCTATTCATGGCAATGGTTGCCGAACCGGGTTTGTGTGCTTTTTTCTTTGTCATAGTGTATGCATTATACTGAATGCTTTGATGAAAGAAATCTTTTCCCGCAGCATATTTGCTGATTAATGAGTATTTATTGCATTATACGCTGACAGGTTTTTCTTTAATCGCGTATAGGTGATATTATTTGCCACAATTGAGCCTTACAGGAAATGATATGCCACAGATTAGTCGCTCTGCGTTAGTACCATATAGCGTGGAACAAATGTACAAATTGGTCAATGATGTGAGTTCTTATCCGGATTTTCTACCAGGATGTGTCGGCAGCCGTGTGTTGAGCATCAGCCGTCATGAAATGACGGCGTCAGTCGATGTTTCTAAAGCAGGTATAAGCAAGACTTTTGTTACCCGGAATATCCTGGCTGATAACCAAAGCATTAATATGCAACTGGTGGATGGGCCTTTTCGTAAGTTGATGGGAGGCTGGCAGTTCATACCTCTGAGTGAAGATGCCTGTAAAGTTGAGCTTCACCTTGATTTTGAATTTACTAATAAGCTGATTGAATTAGCTTTCGGCAAGATTTTTAAGGAGTTGGCCGGAAGTATGATACAGGCTTTTACTCTGCGTGCACGTGAGGTTTATAGTGCCTGATATCAATGTCGAAGTTATTTATGCATTGCCTGACCGCCAATATCTGCGTACTGTGAAATTGCCCCAAGGGGTGACTGTAGAACAGGCAATTGTTGCATCAGGTCTGCTGACTTTGCGTAATGATATTGATCTGCAAAAAAATAAAGTTGGAATTTATAGCCGTCCCGCCAAGCTGACGGATATTTTGGAAGAGGGTGATAGGGTGGAAATTTATCGTCCACTGTTAGCCGATCCAAAAGAAATGCGTCGTAAGCGTGCTGAACGGGCTAAAAAATAATGCTCAATAATTTGTCAATAGACAGCGAGTCATCTGCTTTTATGACTCGCTGTCTATATCTCTTTGATTATTGAAGATTCTCAGTAAGTGAGTTTTCGTTTTTAATATCAGTCAGTACACCTTTACTGTCAAACGTCAGTGTTAGGGTTTGCTGAGTCACTTTTTCATGCCCAGGTTGCTGACGAAACACATAAAACCATGTTTGAGTACCAAACGGATCTTGTAACATGGGTGTTCCTAATGTATAGGCTACCTGTTGCTGGGTCATCCCTTTGTGGATTTTTGATACATTAGCAGATGTCAGATAGTTCCCCTGATTAATATCAGGGCGATAAACAACCCGTTCCAGGGTAGAGCAACCCGCAGTCAGCATAACGAATGATACAGCAGCGACAGTCAACATTTTACAGCGCATGGTAATTACATTCCTTTAGGAGTCAGGATGTTGATAATAATAGACCTTGACGAGATTGAAAACCTCTACAAGTTTTAGCTATGACCCCAAATATCCGTAAAAGTTGTGTCATATTATGCTGCCAACAGCTCTTTTGCGTTCGCCAGGGTATTTTTTGTGACTTCACTACCTGCAAGAAGCCGCGCCAGCTCTTGTAATCTGGCTTTCTTATCCAGTAATTGCATCTGAGTTTCAGTTTCTTCACCATCAGTCTGTTTACTAACATAAAAATGCTGGTGACCGCAACCAGCTACCTGAGGCAGGTGAGTAACACACATGACCTGTGTAGATTCGCCTAATTCACGTAACAGACGACCGACAATTGCGGCTGTCAGGCCACTGATACCCACATCCACTTCATCGAATATCAGGGCTGAAGTTTCCATTTTCTTGGCCGTTATAACCTGAATTGCCAGTGCAATACGAGAAAGTTCACCACCTGAGGCAACTTTTGCCAGTGATTGGTGTGGCTGACCAGGGTTAGTGGTGACATTAAATTCAACTTTATCTGCGCCATCAGCATTTAAGTATTCAGGCGCAAAAGAGACATCAACGGTCAAGCGACCATGAGGCATGGAAAGCTGATGCATACTGTTGGTGATTAGCTCACTTAACTCTTTAGCGTATTGCTGGCGAACCAGATGCAGCCTTTCTGCTACTTCTAATGCTTGTTTATGGTGTCTGTTAACCTGTTCACTGAGATGAGCACAGTCATCTTCTTGTTGTGCCAGCAGTTGCTGCTCTTCCCGTAGTTGTTGATATAGTGAGGAAAGCTCTTCCGGTACAACATGGTGTTTACGGGCTACTCTGATTTGCTGCGAAATTTTCTGCTCCAGTTCAAACAGACGATTTGGATCCATATCCAGTTGATCACCATAGTGGCGGAGTTCATCGCTGACTTCATTAATTTGGATGGATGCTTCTTCCAGCATAGTCAGCAGGTTACCGAATTTATTATCCATTGTGATGAGTTCTGCCAGTTCGTATTTAGCGTGATTTAGCAGACTGATAATATTTTGCTCATCATTATCACTCAGTAGCAGGAGGGCATTCTGACTGACCGATAATAGCTGACCACGGTTTGCCAGTCGTTTGTATTCATTATCTTGTTCTTGATATTCACCTGGCTGCGGGGATAATTCATTTAGCTCCTTCAGATGATATTCCAGCAACTGTTGACGAGATTGGCGCTCAAGGGCCTGTTGCTGGAATTGAGCCAGATCCTGACAGCTTTGGTGCCATTTTTGATAGACCTGTTTCATCTCATTTTGCAGATTGAACTGATTAGCGTAAGTATCGAGCAGGCGTTTTTGGTGACCACTCTCCAAGAGTAATTGGTGGGCATGTTGACCGTGAATCTGAATAAGGTGAGCGCCCAGTTCACGTAATTGGGAAAGTGGTACAGCCGTTCCATTGATAAAGCCCCTTGAGCGTCCATCTAAAGTTATGGTACGACGCAGCAAGCATTCATTACTGTCATCAAGTTGACGTTCTTCCAACCATTGGCGGGCAGAAGGTGCATCAGAAAGAGAAAAATGGGCGCAAATATCAGCACGAGAAGCACCGTTACGTACCATGTTGGTTTCACCTCGATTACCCAGACATAAACCTAATGCATCAATTGCAATGGATTTACCGGCACCGGTTTCACCTGTGATAGCTGTCATACCTGACCGGAAATCAATTTCAAGCTCACGAACAATGGCAAAGTTGCTAATAGTTAACTGGGTGAGCATCATGCCTCTCCTGTGTATAAAAACACCTCTGTATTTCCATACAGTATAAACTGGTTTTTTATACAGTAAAGTAGTGAGACCTGTTTTTTTAGAACATTTTTTTAGACCAGCTTAGTTTTGTGCTTAATATATTGAAGTAATTATAATCTTTAGGGTGAATGAGATTGAGCTTCTGTTTGCTGCGGCTAATAATTACATCCTCTCCATCCTGTATAGGCAGAACTATCTGGCTATCACAACTGACTTCATAATCGCTGCTGTTTTGGGAAAATTTCAGTCTGATGCTGCTTTCGCTACTGATGACCAATGGGCGAGCAGATAATGTATGCGGGAACATCGGCACCAAGACGATAGCATCCAAGTTAGGTGTCAAAATCGGTCCCCCGGCGGAAAGTGAGTAAGCAGTCGAACCTGTTGGTGTTGCGATAATCAATCCGTCAGAGCGTTGGGAAAAAGCAAAACGTTCATCAATATAAACTTCGAATTCAATCATGTGAGCCACTTTCCCCGGATGGAGAACGACTTCGTTGATTGCGGTACTGATACGGGGTTTCTGCCCGTTTCTTCTGACCTGTGCTTCCAGCAAGAAACGTTGTTCATTCCGGTATTCGCCATCCAGTACTTCAGAAAGTTGTTGCAGAGCATTATCAGGATCTAAGTCTGTCAGAAAACCCAGATTACCTCTGTTAATTCCAATGACTTTAATGTCATAACGGGAAAGAACTCGGGCAGCCCCCAGCATATTGCCGTCGCCACCAACAACGACGGCCAAATCAGCTTGTTTACCAATTTCAGTCAGGCCGCCGGTCTGTGCATCTTTTAAACCAATATCTTTGGCTACCTGGCGATCAACAATGACGCAGTAACCTTTGGACTTTAACCAATGATAAAGCATCTCATGAGTAGCGAGTGCTTCTGGGTGACGAGGATGACCAACAATGCCAATGCATTTGAATTTTTTATTCATCGTTGTAATTTCCTTCAGCAAGAGGTTTTGTCCTCACAATATGACGGGTTCCCTTGAATCCCCAGTTTAGATCCCCATAATAAGCTAAGTAGCGAGATTAATGCCAAATACGCGGAGATATTCATGAGTAGTAAAGAACAAAAAATGCCTGACGAGCAAGTCTCGGAAGATATGGAAGTTGTATCTGAACAGCAAAACAGTGCGGATAAAGCAGAAGCATCAGAGACTGAAAGCGTTGTTGAGCCACGAGTCGCAGAGCTGGAAGAACAGCTCAGACAGGCGCAACAGCGTGAACGTGACGCCATTTTGCGTGCTAAAGCTGAAGTTGAAAACATCCGTCGTCGTACTGAGCAAGATATAGAAAAAGCCCATAAATTCGGGTTGGAAAGATTTGCTAATGAACTGTTGCCGGTGATTGATAATCTTGAGCGTGCTCTGGAGGCAGCGGATCGTACCAATACCGAAATAGCACCCATGCTTGAAGGTATTGAACTAACGTTAAAATCTTTCCTCGGGGCTGTGAGTAAATTTGGTATTGAAGTTGTTGGCGACACAGATGTTCCTTTTAATCCTGAAGTGCATCAGGCCATGACCATGATGGAATCCGATCAGCATGAGCCGAATCATGTCATGATGGTCATGCAGAAAGGGTATACCTTAAATGGGCGCTTATTGCGCCCGGCAATGGTAGCCGTATCAAAGTAATTTTAGCAGTGTAGATAATCAATGCCGCTCCAACCGGGGCGGCATTTTTTTACTGTGGCAACTCAGGTGTCCAGTTAATTGGTGCCATTCCTTGTTTTTCCAGCAATTCATTGGCTTTTGAAAAGTGTTTACAACCAAAGAATCCTCTGTGGGCAGATAGTGGAGAAGGGTGAGGCGCTTTGAGAACATGGTGTTTATTGGTATCAATAAAGTTGCCTTTTTTCTGGGCGTGAGACCCCCAAAGAAGAAAAATTACGCCTGAACGGTTCTCGTTAATCGCGGCAATGACTTTATCAGTGAACGTTTCCCAGCCCAGATTTGCGTGAGAGTGAGCGTTACCACGTTCTACGGTTAATACGGTATTGAGCAGGAGAACCCCTTGTTTGGCCCAACTGATGAGGCAGCCGTGATTTGGGCTTTGGAAACCGGGTATATCGGATACCAGCTCTTTGTACATATTGACCAGTGAAGGTGGCGCAGGAATACCAGGCTGAACTGAGAAAGAGAGGCCATGTGCCTGATTAGGGCCGTGGTAAGGGTCTTGCCCAAGTATCACAACCTTAATATCAGCCAATTCGGTGTAGCGGAATGCATTAAATACATCCTGTTGCGGCGGATAAATGGTCTTACCTGCCTGACGTTCTTTTGCGACATAAGTCAGTGTGTCGAGAAAGTAAGGTTGTTTTTTCTCGTTACCGATCACGTCGTGCCATGTAAGAGATGCGGACATAGCAAATCCTTTTTATATAATTACCAGATGGACGTTAGCTTACCGATTCCAAAATCAGAGGGAAACCTTTAATGAACACTAAAACGGAATTTTTGATAAATATTTCAATGTTGTAAAGTGTTTTTGAAAATTTATCAAAATAATTTCTCTGTAGTTGGCTATAAATATTTATTTAAACCATAAGGTTGCAATATATTTATAGTAACTATATGAAATTAACTGAGCTGAATCAATAGGTATCCTCATTTGTGTTGGTATACAAGCTGCTGATAAATACTAGGTAGAAATTACTCTGATATCAGAGATATAAATCACAATTTATTATTTTTGTTAACAATTTTTAAACATTTATTTAGCTTTATGTTGTCCCCTGCCGATAGATTAATTGCACCAATTAAATAGCTAATTATTTTCAACTATCGTTAGGGAATTTTATGAGTTTATCAATTGGTATCAATCTATCAATAGGTTCAGATTTTCCTATTTTAAATAATCTTCAACTTGTTACATCACCTTCTGTTCCAACCGAGAATATTAAGAAAGCGGCCACTGAAGTCTCTTCCCTCTCAGAAACGACTAAAAAGAACAATAGAATTTATCAATCATTAGTTAATGAACAGAGTATTAACATCAATTTAAAATCAATGACAGGAATTAAAGCTGAACAGATTAATGGTAAGCAATCTCATGAAATTGATTATATGTTAGCGTTGATCTCTGATGATGTCTATATAAAAACCACTATGGGAATTGGTGATTATGTCCGTCTTTCTGATGGCGAGTTATTAAATGCAGGAATAGAACCGGCAAATTTGAGAAATGAAACAACGGGTTTTCAGGCAGGTATTTATCGTAATGGTGATCTCCATATCGTTGCTTTTGCGGGTACTAATGATTTGAAAGATATATTGACTAACTTACGGCAAGGTTTTGGGTTTGATGAAGCGCAATACCATCAGGCTGTTGATTTAGCTCGTACTGCCAGAATAGCGTTTGGGGAAAATATGTTATTTACTGGGCATTCTTTGGGGGGAGGATTAGCCGCAACAGCTGCATTATCAGTTGGCAAGCCTGCGGTGATATTTAATTCAGCCGGTGTTTCCGACAGTATGATGAAAAATCTGGGGCTTTCACCACAAGGGGGCAGAAATATAGCTGAGAATGGGTTGATACGGCATTATGTTGTGGAATATGACTTGCTTGATTCATTACAACAAAAACTGCCAGTATCCCAGCCGATAGGGCATAAAATTTTACTGAAATATAATGGTGATTTGGAAGAATCGAATAAATGGTTTCCCTCTCTGATGCGTGGATTCAATGCACATTCTCTTAAGAAGGTGTTGGAATTATTAACGATATATAAACCTTGGATATCTTTAAATAATGAACAGCAAGAAGAGTCTTTGGTGATGTTTAACGAACCCAATCTGAGCATTTCTGTATGATTGTAAAGGGATATTATGAAAATTTGTGAAGTCGTTGAGTTTGAATCTGAACCGAATTTTCAGCAGGATGAAGAAAATATAAATCCGTTGCAATGGGCTATATTCAATCAGCGAATGAATGATATTAATACTTTGCTGAAAGAGGGGGCTGATCCTGCTCAACCGGGTTTACAACAAGAAAGTGCTTTACATACGGCTGCAAAAATCAGCAATCCTGATTATCTCAAATCTTTATTATCATTCATGCCTGATGTAAATATTACTCATCCTGTCACTTTAGCAACACCTTTACATGCTGCGGTTCAGGTAAGGAGAAAAATTCAGGCTAAATTACTGCTGATGGCAGGAGCTAACCCCAACTTGGCTAATCGGGTTGGGGATACTCCGTTACATATTGCGGCTAAAATTAATTCACCAGAACTGGCGTTAATATTGTTGAAATCAGGTGCTGATCCCACATTACAGAATAAGCAACAGTCAACGTTCCAGATCTATTTCAGTCTTACACCGTTAAAAGTACGCAGCCATGAGATGCAGGCTGAATATGATAAAGTTAATAATTGGCTGAAAGCTCAACAAATCAGCCGATATTATTTGAAATAAAATATAAACGGGCTGATCCAACTGGCCCGTTTAAAGATTTACTTATCACTAACGGTTGGAACTTCAGGTTTTGGATTACCAGAAGGTTTACGGCGTTTACCAATATTTTTGCTATCCCGATGACGAATTTTTTCTTTTTTCTTCGATTCTTCCGCTTTCTTTTTTTCTTTGCGTTTAGCCAATACTTTTTTCGATGGCTTATTGCTGGTTTTCTCACTTGGTGATTTGGTTGTTGGGCGAAGTTCATCAACAATCCGCGACTTCAGTGGTTCGTTCAGATAGCGGCTGATTTTACCCAATAAAACATGATCATGTGCTTCCACTAAGGTAATTGCGGTACCTTTGCGACCAGCGCGAGCCGTCCGGCCGATACGATGCAGGTAAACATCGGCGGTGCGTGGTAAATCGAAGTTGAAAACATGACTGATATCATCAATATCTAATCCGCGGGAAGCAACATCAGTGGCAACCAGAACATTGATACTGCCATCATTCAAACGCTTAACAGCTTCCGTTCTTTTAGCCTGTACCATTTCCCCTTCGAGGAACCAGGCTTTGATACCGGCTTGACGCAGTCCGTCTACAAGCTCATGTACACGTTCACGTTTGCGAACAAAAATAATGGATTTAGTGACATCCGGTTGTTTCAGTAAATGGCAAAGCAGGGCTGTTTTGTGTTCCTGACTGTCTGCACGGTAGTAGAATTGCTGAATTTTTTTGCGTTCACGGCGTGACGGCTCTGCATCAATTTCAACCGGATCTTCCAACAGACGCTCTGCAAAATCACGGATGGCTTCTCCTTCCAGAGTCGCAGAGAACAGCATGGTCTGTTTGCGCCAACGGGTTTCACCCGCGATGGTTTCAATATCATTGGCAAATCCCATATCCAGCATACGATCTGCTTCATCGAGGATGAGTGTTTCAACTGCCCGGCAATCAAAGTTTTCTTCTTTGATATATTGCAGCAGACGGCCGGTGGTGGAGACGACGATATCCTGATTCTCGCTGAAAACTTCTGCGTGGTTCATATAGGCCACACCGCCGGTAATCGTAGCAACATCCAGATTGGTATGTGCCGCCAGTTCTTTTGCCTGGTCTGCCACTTGCATTGCCAGTTCACGGGTTGGTGTCAGGATCAAAATACGTGGCGGACCAGATTTTTTGCGTGGAAAATCGAGTAAGTGTTGCAGAATTGGCAGCAGGTAAGCTGCGGTTTTACCTGTTCCAGTAGGCGCGGAACCCAGAACATCACGTCCATCCATTGCTGCCGGAATAGCAGCAGCCTGAATTGCTGTTGGGCGGGAGTAACCTTTATCATTTAGAGCATCAAGCAGGCGTTCATCAAGATCGAGCTCAGAAAAGTTTGTTGCAGTCATTATATACCTCTGTTTAGGCCGCCGATTATAAACAGGTTGGGCGTATTGTTCATCTATTAAAGCTGTCATTAAGGCAGATAGCTTTTATCGGAACATAATAACCCTTATTCTATGGCAAAATTTTTTTGTGCTAACACAGATGCAGGTTATTAATTTGAAACAGAAACAACCTTGTCGCCGGGGAGGATTCACTTTTAAGCAATTTTTTGTCGGCCATGACCGATGTGCAATGAAAGTAGGGACCGATGGTGTTCTATTGGGCGCGTGGGCTCCGGTTAGTGGCAAAAAAGCAATTTTGGATATCGGTTGCGGCAGCGGGTTAATTGCTTTGATGTTGGCACAGCGTACAGATGAGAATACCAAAATTGACGCAGTAGAACTGGATACCGATGCTGCATTACAGGCTCAAGAGAATATAGAGCAATCTCCG
Organism: Photorhabdus tasmaniensis; assembly: GCF_011189505.1. GTDB lineage: Bacteria > Pseudomonadota > Gammaproteobacteria > Enterobacterales > Enterobacteriaceae > Photorhabdus > Photorhabdus tasmaniensis. The sequence continues at coordinate 107,491 of NZ_PUJU01000007.1, read as the reverse complement.
TGGCAGAGAAAAATAAATGTTTATCAGCAGGATATTGGTGATTTCGCTGATCGGTATTCAAAATGTTATGACTTGATTGTCAGTAATCCACCCTATTTTGAACCGGCTGTTGCTTGCCGGAATGAGGCAAGGGAACAGGCTCGTTATACCAGCACTCTAACTCATCAGCGGTTATTACAATATGTAGAGAAGTTGATGACACCTGATGGTCTGTTTTGTGTGGTATTGCCGTATGTTATTGGTGAAGTATTTGAAACAATGGCATGTCAGATGGGGTGGTTTTCTCATCATCGAGTCAATATCCGCGACAGGCAAGGTAAGCCATTACACCGGGTGTTATTGGCATTTTCCCGTAAGGAAGAAACGGGCTTAATCAGTGAATTGGTCATTCGTCAGCCAGATGGTATATATACACGGGAATTTCAGCAATTAGTCACGGATTTCTATCTCTATTATTGAAAGAATCACATTATTGAAAAAACCACGCCGGAGCGTGGTTATGCTGGTAAAAATCAAGGGGTTAAAATTGTTGGCTTCGATTCTGGCAGTAAATCGGGATAATCCAGCGTAAAATGCAGGCCCCGGCTCTCTTTCCTTTCCAGCGCACAACGTACGATTAATTCAGCGACTTGCACCAGATTGCGTAATTCCAGCAAATTATTAGAGATTCTGAAATTGGAATAATAATCATGAATCTCCTGTTGCAGCATATTAATACGACGCAATGCGCGTTCCAGGCGTTTGGTCGTACGCACAATACCAACGTAATCCCACATAAATAGACGTAATTCGTGCCAGTTGTGTTGAATGACGACTTGTTCATCTGAATTGTCAACACGGCTCTCATCCCAGAAAGGGAGTTCTGGCACCTCTTCGATTTTTTCAATTTGTTGTTGGATGTCTTCCGCCGCAGACCAGCCATAAACCAGACACTCCAACAGGGAATTGGATGCCATACGGTTTGCACCGTGCAGGCCAGTATAGCTGACTTCACCGATAGCATATAAGTTGTTGAGGTCAGTGTGGCCCTGATGATCGACGACTATGCCACCACAGGTGTAATGCGCGGCAGGAACGATGGGAATCGGTTCTTTTGTCAGATCAAATCCCAGCGTTAGCAGTTTTTCATAGATCATCGGAAAATGCTGGATAATGAAATCAGTTGGTTTATGGCTGATATCCAGAAACATGCAGTCAGCACCAAGGCGTTTCATTTCATGGTCAATAGCCCGTGCAACAATATCGCGGGGTGCCAGTTCAGCGCGCTCATCAAAATCAGGCATAAAGCGGCTGCCATCCGGTCGTTTCAGATAAGCACCTTCACCTCGCAGGGCTTCTGTTAGCAGGAAATTACGCGCCTGTGGGTGAAAAAGGCAGGTCGGGTGAAACTGGTTAAATTCCAGATTGGCGATACGGCAGCCCACGCGCCATGCCATTGCTATGCCATCACCAGATGAGATATCGGGATTCGTCGTGTACTGATAGACTTTAGCTGCACCACCGGTTGCCAGTACAACAACCTTAGCGCGATAGGTATCCACCTGTTCCTGCTGGCGGTTCCAAATATAAGCGCCAACGACCCGGTTATTACCATCGAATTGGGCTTTATTTGAAGTAATTAAATCAACTGCGTTGCAACGCTCTTTTACTGTGATGTTCGGATGAGACATGGTTTTTTCAACCAGTGTGGTTTCGACTTCTTTGCCGGTTGCATCAGCATGATGCAAAATACGCCGATGACTGTGTCCACCTTCACGGGTCAGATGATATTGCTTTTCGCCATCTTCACGGGTTTCTGTATCAAATAAAACACCCTGATCAATCAGCCATTGCACGCAATGACGAGCGCTGCTGGCGGTAAACTCAACGGCGCTTCTATCACAAAGTCCTGCTCCGGCGATAAGGGTATCTTCAACATGAGATGCGATACTGTCTGTTTTATCGAATACAGCGGCGATACCCCCCTGTGCATAATAGGATGCGCCTTCGCTGAGAATACTCTTACTTAATACAGTGACTTTATATTGTGAGGCCAGCCGTAAAGCTAGAGACAGACCAGCTACACCGCTGCCTATGATAAGGACATCGCTGTAATGTTGCGGGAATAATGATTTCATAATTGATGATGTATGAAGATGACGGGTAAAATCATGTTAACCTATCAGATAGGATAAAGGCTATGATTGCAACAAAATGATGACAGAAATTGAACTTCGCAGAATTTTATTACTCAAAGCCATGCTTGCTTAGAAAAACGGGACATCATGGTTGGTTCAATAAATATAAATGTGGAGCTTTGCTTCGGGAGATTTAACCTCGGATGAGCGAGCAGTTAACGGATCAAATGCTGGTTGAGCGAGTGCAGAAAGGTGATCAAAAGGCGTTTAACCTACTGGTAATCAGATATCAGCATAAAGTGGCGAGTCTTGTATCCCACTATATTCCGCAGGGTGATGTTCCTGACGTTGCGCAGGAGGCATTTATTAAAGCATATCGGGCATTGGCTTCGTTTCGTGGCGATAGTGCTTTTTATACTTGGTTGTATCGTATAGCAGTTAACACTGCGAAGAACTATTTGATTTCTCAAGGGCGGCGTCCGCCATCCAGTGATTTGGATGTCAATGACGTAGAAAATTATGAAGCTTCAAATGCACTAAAAGAAATTTCGAACCCTGAGAATTTAATGTTGTCAGAAGAGTTAAGGCAGGTGGTTTTCCGAACCATTGAGTCTCTTCCTGAAGATTTGCGAATGGCTATAACGCTAAGGGAATTAGATGGGTTAAGCTATGAAGAAATAGCGGCTGTTATGGGGTGTCCGGTAGGTACTGTTCGTTCCCGTATCTTCCGTGCAAGGGAAGCCATTGATGATAAAATTCAACCACTGATTTAAAATTAAAAATAGTGGAACAATACTGAAGGGTACTTTGACATGCAAAGAGAAAAACTTTCCGCACTGATGGATGGCGAAACTCTTGATAGTGAAGTCGTTAGTATTTTATCTAAAGATTCTGCCATGCAGAAACGCTGGGAAAATTACCACTTGATACGTGATGCATTGCGTGGTGATGTGACCGGAGTATTGCATATGGATATTGCGAGCCGGGTCGCATTAGCACTTGAAAAAGAACCTGTGCATTTTAACCCTGGGGCTGTTCCTGAATCTCAGCCGCAGCCAGAGACTTGGCAAAGAATGCCGTTTTGGCAAAAACTTCGCCCTTGGGCAAGTCAAATTACTCAAGTGGGTGTTGCGGCCTGTGTTTCGCTGGCAGTATTGATAGGTGTGCAACAATACAATAGTCATAATGCGGTGGATCTTGAATATCAATCTGATACGCCGGCATTTAACACATTGCCAATGATGGGATCTGCTTCTCCGGTGAGTTTGGGAGTGCCTTCCGGTGATGATATGTTTGGCAATGATCAGCGTATTCAGGTGCAGGAGCGTAATAAACGCATTAATATTATGCTGCAACAATATGAGTTCGACCGCCGTGTGCATTTTGAACAAAATGACAGACGGAGAATTCCATTACCGGTTGCTATTCCGGTTCCCGGAACGCAATCGTTAGGAACGCAACAGCCATAATGAAACATATCTGGTTCTCCGTCTCTTTGCTGGCGGGCAGCCTGTTTACTCCTTTACAAGTCTCGGCGCAATTCAGCAGCGCTGAGGCTTTGTTGCAGGAGATGGGTAATGCTACTCAGTCCCTGACTTACGAGCTTGCTTTTATTAATCTCAGTCAGCAGGCTATTGTCTCAGTTCGTTATCGTCACGCCATTATCAATGGTATTCCAATTGCTCAAATCATGCAGATGGATGGTTCCCGCAGGGAGATTGTCCAGCGTGGTAATGAGATCAGTTATTTTGAACCTGGATTGGATGCTTTCAGTCTTAATGGTGATCATATTATTGATTATTTACCTGCCGTTATTTTTGCTGACTTCACTCAGTTGAAAAAATACTACAATTTCATCGACGTTGGCCGTACTCATATAGGCGACAGACCTTGTCGGGTTGTACGCATCATTTCTAAAGATGAAGTGCGTTATAATTATATTTTACTGATCGATGAAAAAACGCATTTGCCATTACGTATCGATTTACTTGATCGTGATAGTGAAACACTTGAGCAATTTCGGGTTGTTTCCTCCATAATAGGTGGCGATATCGATAATGCAATGAGTGTTATTACCCGTCTGAATATGCCACCCATGCTGGTAATTCCATCGTCAGAAAAAGTGGTATTCAACTGGAAAGTAGGGAAATTGCCGGATGGTTTCACCGAGGTTTCACGTAATCGGCGTAAACTGTCAAATGTTGACTCGCTTGAGTCCATCATGTTCAGCGATGGTTTATTCAGTTTTTCAGTGAATGTGACTAATGCTGATAAAACCGGTAAGTTGGAACATCCTCTCCGACGCGGGCACCGAACGATCTATAGTGTAATACGTGGAGCTAATGAGGTGACAATTATTGGTGAATTACCTCTGGCAACCGCCAAGGGTGTTGCTGCGGGTGTCGCGTTTATAGGAGCTAACTGATGGTCAAAGAGTGGGCGACGGTAATCCGCTGGCAACAGGGGAGGGTATTATTACGTTATGGTTCCTCTTCTGGTTGTAGCAGTTGCCAGGCACGCACGACGTGCGGTTCTTATTTACTGAATAAATTGGGGTCTGATGGCATACATCAGCTCGAACTTGAGATTTTACAGCCGTTACAGCCAGGGCAGAAAGTGGAAGTCGGGATCCCGGAAGGGAACTTATTACGTTCAGCGTTGCTGGTTTATTTGACACCACTTATTGGGTTATTCCTGGGAGGGGCGCTTTTTCAGCTATGGGTAACCAATCAATTATGGGTATTTTGTGGTGGTGTTTTAGGAGGCGCATTAGGGTTCTTCCTTGCCCGCAAAGTTGCCTCTTATTGGGATAATCAGCAGGAATATCAACCCGTCGTTTTACAAATCGGCTTGCCTCCTGATGCAATTCATATTCAGCATCAGGAATAAATCTGTTTTAATCATCCAGAGCTTTTAATGCCTCATATTTAAAGCCACAGGCATGACTAGGTTTTCGTAGATTTGGCATGTAGAATACAGCCTTTCCGGCCGGTGGCCGGCCTATAAACCGTCGCTTTATGTCCCTCTGTGTGTCCATTAGGCGAATGATTCAGAAATATCAAGGCAGAAAAATATTTATAATGAAGCAAATACGAAATTTCTCCATTATTGCTCACATTGACCACGGTAAATCGACGTTATCTGACCGCATTATTCAAATTTGTGGTGGTTTAACAGATCGTGAGATGGCAGAGCAAGTGCTGGATTCTATGGATCTTGAGCGTGAGCGTGGTATCACCATTAAAGCACAAAGTGTCACTCTGGATTACAAGGCGAATGATGGTCAACTCTATCAATTGAACTTTATCGACACCCCGGGGCACGTAGACTTCTCCTATGAAGTTTCTCGCTCGTTGGCTGCCTGTGAAGGGGCGTTGCTGGTGGTTGATGCCGGACAGGGAGTGGAAGCTCAGACACTGGCTAACTGTTATACCGCGCTGGATATGGATCTGGAAGTTGTTCCTGTTCTGAACAAAATCGATTTACCGGCGGCTGAACCTGAGCGTGTGGCGGAAGAGATCGAAGATATCGTCGGTATTGATGCTACCGATGCCGTGCGTTGTTCAGCAAAAACGGGTGTAGGCGTACAGGACGTCATTGAGCGTTTGGTTAAGGAGATTCCAGCACCGGAAGGTGATTCTGATGCGCCGTTACAGGCACTGATTATCGACTCATGGTTTGATAACTACCTTGGTGTTGTCTCCCTGGTTCGGATTAAAAACGGTACCCTGCGTAAAGGCGACAAAATCAAGGTGATGAGTACCGGCCAAGTGTATAACGCTGATCGTCTCGGGATTTTCACTCCTAAGCGTGTTGACCGTGATGTGCTGGGTTGTGGTGAAGTGGGTTGGCTGGTGTGTGCGATTAAAGACATTCTTGGTGCACCCGTGGGGGACACATTGACACTGGCCCGGCAACCAGCGGAAAAACCACTCCCGGGATTTAAGAAAGTCAAGCCACAGGTTTATGCCGGGCTGTTTCCTATCAGCTCTGATGATTATGAAGGATTCCGTGACGCATTGGGTAAGTTGAGTCTGAATGACGCATCTTTGTTCTATGAACCGGAAAGCTCGACTGCACTGGGTTTTGGTTTCCGTTGTGGTTTCCTTGGTCTGCTGCATATGGAGATCATTCAGGAACGTCTGGAGCGTGAATATGATCTTGACCTCATTACCACTGCGCCAACTGTTGTTTATGAAGTGGAAACGACCAGCCATGATATTCTCTATGTGGACAGCCCATCTAAGCTGCCGCCACTGAATAATATTGAAGAGTTGCGTGAGCCGATTGCCGAGTGTCATATGTTGTTGCCCCAGGAATATTTGGGGAATGTCATTACGTTGTGTATTGAGAAACGTGGGGTGCAAACTAACATGGTTTACCATGGTAAACAGGTTGCACTGACTTACGAAATACCGATGGCTGAAGTGGTTTTGGATTTCTTCGACAGATTGAAATCTACATCCCGCGGTTATGCTTCACTGGATTATAATTTCACTCGCTTCCAAGCTTCTGATATGGTTCGTGTGGATGTGTTGATTAATGGTGAGCGAGTTGATGCATTAGCGTTGATTACTCACCGTGACAATGCGCAGTATCGTGGCCGGGAACTGGTGGAGAAGATGAAGGAACTCATTCCTCGTCAGCAATTTGACATCGCAATTCAGGCTGCGATTGGTAATCACATTATTGCTCGCTCAACAGTGAAGCAATTGCGTAAAAACGTCTTAGCGAAGTGTTATGGTGGTGACGTCAGCCGTAAGAAAAAGCTATTGCAGAAACAGAAAGAAGGTAAGAAACGCATGAAACAAGTGGGTAACGTTGAGTTACCACAAGAAGCTTTCTTAGCCATTCTTCATGTTGGAAAAGACCATTAATAAGCTTGTAAGGAGTCTAAATGGCTAACACTTTTGCCCTGATCCTAACGCTGGCAACGTTAGTCACCGGCATTATTTGGTGTATTGATCGTTTCAAATGGGCCCCAGCGCGTAAGAAAAAACTTATCAGATTGCAAGAGCTGACTGAAGGTACAATGGATCAGGAGCATCTGGCTGAGACTATTAACAAACCAACATGGGTGGATACTTGTGCATCTATTTTCCCTGTGTTAGCCGTGGTTCTGATCCTGCGCTCTTTTGTTTATGAGCCATTTCAGATCCCATCGGGTTCTATGATGCCCACTTTATTGATTGGTGATTTCATTCTGGTAGAGAAGTATGCATACGGGTTGAAAGATCCCATCACGCAAACAACACTGATCAAGACCGGTGAACCAAAACGTGGTGATATCGCAGTATTTAAATATCCGTTGGATCCAAGTTTTGACTATATCAAACGGGTAATTGGCTTACCGGGCGATAAAATTATTTATGATCCGATAAAAAAAGAGCTGCGGGTTTTCTCTGGTTGTAGCAAAACAGAAAGTTGTAAGGAAGAATTACCGGTTTCTTACGGTTCACTGTTCCCAAGTGAGTGGACAATGCAGCAGTATGGCGTTAACTCCAAGGGCGAAAACCTGAAAAAGATAGGTGTTTTCCAAATACCGGTTGAAGAAACATTACCACCTTACAGTCGGCGGCAAGGTGAGCGAATTGAGAATTTGGGAACGGCGACACACCATATTCTAGAGATTCCGGGTTTATTGCCGATGCCTAATTTCCGTCAGCCTGGTTTGCCGGAGGGAATGTGGATTGTACCCGAAGGCCACTATTTTATGATGGGTGACAACCGTGATAATAGCGCGGATAGCCGTGAGTGGGGCTTTGTTCCTGAGAAAAATCTGGTTGGCCGCGCTTCAGCGATTTGGATGAGTTTTGAGAAACAGGAAGGAGAATGGCCTACCGGAGTTCGCTTTAGCCGCATTGGTGGAATTAATTAATATTTCTATATTAGCGAAGCATTAATTTTACTCACAGTGTAGAATATCCTTTCAAACTTAATAACTGGCTCCCCTAAGGAGCCAGTGCAAACGCAACAGTTTTGTCAGAATTTCCTGTAACAGGTCTGTTGCGTGTGCGTTTTTATTTGACGAATTCTGACCTATATTTGGTAGCACATGAATCCCATCGTAATTAACAGATTGCAGCGTAAGCTGGGGTACACTTTTGATCAGCATGATCTGCTGGTACAAGCGTTAACTCATCGTAGTGCCAGCAGTAAACATAACGAGCGGCTGGAGTTTCTTGGTGACTCAATTCTGAGCTTTGTCATTGCCAATGCACTGTATCATCGCTTTCCTCGTGTCGATGAGGGGGATATGAGCCGGATGCGCGCCACATTGGTGCGTGGTAATACTTTGGCTGAATTGGCAAGGGAATTTGAATTAGGTGAATGTCTGCGTTTAGGGCCAGGTGAATTGAAAAGCGGCGGCTTCCGTCGTGAATCTATACTGGCTGATACGGTTGAAGCACTGATTGGTGCTATTTTCCTTGATAGCGATATTCAGACCATTGAAAGAATTATTTTGAGCTGGTACGAAACCCGCCTGAATGAAATCAGCCCTGGTGACAAACAAAAAGATCCGAAAACCCGTTTACAGGAATACCTGCAAGGGCATCACCTGCCCCTGCCATCATATCTGGTTGTTATGGTTCGTGGTGAAGCCCATGACCAGGAATTTACTATTCACTGTCAAGTGAGTGGTATCGAACAGCCGGTTAAAGGAACAGGCTCCAGCCGCCGCAAAGCAGAGCAGGCGGCGGCGGAGCAAGCATTAAAACAACTGGAGCTTGAATGAGCGAACAAGAAACCTATTGCGGATTTGTTGCAATAGTCGGACGACCTAATGTAGGTAAATCTACATTGCTGAATCAGCTTTTAGGTCAGAAAGTATCTATCACTTCCCGCAAACCGCAGACTACCCGTCACCGTATTATTGGCATTCACACTGAGGGTGCTTATCAGATCATTTATGTGGATACTCCCGGATTGCATATTGAAGAGAAACGGGCGATTAACCGGTTGATGAACCGTGCGGCCAGTAGCTCTATCGGTGATGTGGAGCTGGTCATTTTTGTTGTTGAAGGGACTCACTGGACCTCCGATGACGAAATGGTCGTGAATAAACTGCGTAGCTTGCATTGTCCGGTTTTACTGGCTATCAATAAAGTGGATAACGTGACGGATAAAGCCACCCTGTTGCCACATATTGGTTTCCTCAGCAAACAGATGAACTTCCTTGATGTTGTACCGATGAGTGCTGAAAAAGGCATGAACGTAGATACGATCGCAAAAATTGTGCGCGGACATATGCCGAAAGCAACTCACCATTTTCCGGAAGATTATATTACTGATCGCTCCCAGCGTTTTATGGCGTCTGAAATTATCCGAGAAAAACTCATGCGTTTTCTCGGTGATGAATTACCCTATTCTGTCACGGTTGAAATTGAGCAGTTCGTGGTGAATGAGCGCGGTGATTACAAGATCCACGGTTTAATTCTGGTTGAGCGTGAAGGCCAGAAGAAAATGGTTATCGGTAATAAAGGCAGTAAAATTAAAACTATTGGTATTGAAGCCCGTCAGGACATGGAAAGACTGTTTGATGTTAAAGTCCATTTGGAACTGTGGGTTAAAGTTAAAGCGGGCTGGGCTGATGACGAGCGGGCACTGCGTAGCCTGGGTTACGTCGATGATTTGAAATAAGGGCTCACCTGTGGACGGTTGGCAGCGTGTTTTTGTTCTTCATGGGCGTCCTTACAGTGAAACTAGTCTGTTACTGGATCTGTTTACTGAAAATGAAGGACGGATCAGTGTATTGGCAAAAGGTGCACGCAGCCGTCGTTCCAATCTTAAAGGCTGCTTGCAGCCATTTACTCCGTTACTGGTTCGTTGGAGTGGTCGGGGGGCAATTAAAACGCTGCGTGATGCAGATCCTATCTCTCTCGCCCTTCCTCTTACCGGCAGCGTGTTGTACAGCGGTTTATATATCAATGAATTGTTGTCAAGAGTGCTTGAACAGGGAACGGCTTATCCCGCTTTATTCTTTGATTATCTCCAGTGTTTGCAGATTCTTGCTGCCAGCGAATATACACCGGAACATGCATTACGCCGGTTTGAGCTGGCGTTGTTGGCAAATCTTGGTTATGGCGTTGATTATCTTCATTGTGCAGGAAGTGGCGAACCTGTGGACGATACAATGACTTACCGTTATAGAGAAGAAAAAGGATTTATCGCCAGTCTGGTTGTTGATCACTACAGTTTTACCGGGCGTGAATTAAAATCACTGGCCGCCCGTGAATTCCCTGATTCAGTAACATTAAAAGCAGCAAAGCGTTTCACCCGTATGGCTTTAAAACCTTATCTAGGTGGCAAGCCTCTAAAAAGTCGTGAGTTATTTCGGCAGTTTGTATGTAAAAAGCCTGAAGAGAAAGAAAACTAATGAATTTGTTTCTCTTCATAATGGAAAGTGTAAACTTGTTACTATTCAATATGACTACAGGAGATAAATATGGCTGAGGTATTGTTAGGTATTAACATCGATCACATTGCGACAGTGCGCAATGCCCGTGGCACAGTTTATCCTGACCCTATTCAGGCTGCTTTTATTGCAGAGCAGGCGGGTGCGGATGGTATTACTATTCATTTACGTGAAGATCGCCGTCATATTACTGATCGGGATGTTGAACTGCTGAATGAAACTATCCAGACCCGGATGAATCTTGAAATGGCCGTGACAGATGAAATGATAGATATCGCCTGTCATATCAAGCCTAAATTTTGCTGTCTGGTGCCTGAGAAACGTCGGGAAGTAACAACAGAAGGGGGTTTAGATGTTATTGGTCAGAAAGATAAAGTGGTTGAGGCGATTAAGCGTTTATCTGACGCGGGTATTCTTGTTTCGTTATTTATCGATGCGGATCACCAGCAGATTGATGCTGCTAGTGAGGTTGGTGCACCGTTTATTGAGATTCACACAGGTGCTTATGCTGATGCAGAAGATGAAATAGAACAGGAAAAAGAGTTCCAGCGTATTAAAGAAGCTGTTACCTATGCTGCTGGCAAGGGGCTGAAAGTTAATGCGGGCCATGGACTAACGTATAATAACGTACAACGTATTGCTGCTCTGCCGGAAATTTATGAACTGAATATTGGTCATGCAATAATTGGGCGGGCGGTATTCAGTGGCTTGGCTGCTGCGGTGGCAGATATGAAAACTGAGATACGGAAAGCTCACCGTTAATGGCTATTATTGGGTTAGGTACAGATATTGTTGAAATTGCCCGTATTGAGGGTGTTGTCGGACGCTCGGGTGAGCGTCTGGCAAAACGCATTCTCAGTGAATCAGAATGGCAGCAATATCAGCAACATGAAAAACCGGTTCGTTTTCTGGCTAAACGTTTTGCAGTAAAAGAAGCCGCGGCAAAAGCGTTGGGAACCGGTATCCGTAATGGGCTGGCATTTAACCAGTTTGAAGTGCTTAATGATTCTCTGGGAAAACCTATTCTGCGGCTCTATGGTGCAGCCGCAGAATTGGCACATAAACTGGGGGTAACCTCTTTGCATGTCACATTGGCTGATGAGCGTCGTTACGCTTGCGCGACAGTTATTCTGGAAAGTTAATTTCAGATTTTATCGGTATGATGCAATAGCACAAATTTATCCCACAATTGTTCTTCTGTTTCCTGGCGGCCGGGATCGGTAATAATCGTATTGTTTATCGGACAGACTGACTGGCAAGTAGGAGCATCATAATGGCCGATGCATTCAGTGCAACGGTCAGAATTGATTTCATAAATTTCATCTCCCATTGATATAGCCTGATTGGGACATTCTGGTTCGCACATATCACAATTGATACAGCTCTTTTTGATTAATAACGACATTTTAATAAATTAACTTATTCTTTGTTTTAAATCAGTGTGTTATTGATAGTTTTTATTCCTTGATATTACACACTTCTTATATTTCTATACAACATAAATTACATTGAAAAACTTTGTTGAGATGGTTTTTAGGTATGAGCGCTTTGAGGGAGAGTTTCAGGCGGAAAGATCTGTCTGAGGGGGGCGTTCTTAACATGACGGCCAGCTCCGTTTGGTGAACGGAGCTTAATTGAAACAAAATGCCGGATGAAAAACCAGCACTTTGTCAGTCATCTGAGCCTTCCAGACTGGAAGGCTTTTATTCAAAATTTTGCTTTAATATCAACGCCATCGGCATTCACATCTTTAATATGTTCTTTTGTCAGCCGGTAAACAACCGGACTTAACAGTGCTATTGCAATCAGATTCGGGATTGCCATCATTGCATTTAATGTATCGGCCAGTAACCAAACGAAATCCAACGATTGAGTAGCACCAACCATTAAAGCAATAATCCATACCACACGGAAAGGTGTGATTGCTTTTTGTCCAAATAGATACTGAATGCATTTTTCACCGTAGAAACTCCAGCCAAGAATCGTAGTAAAGGCAAATATTATCAAAGCGCCTGCTACAATATAGTTTCCACCAGGAATCGTCGCAGAGAAAGAGGCCGCTGTTAGTGTCGCACCAGTCTGACCGGTTAACCAACCACCCGTAATGACGATAGTAAAGCCAGTGATAGAACAAACAATAATAGTGTCAATGAAAGTCCCAAGCATGGCAATCAACCCCTGACGAACTGGGTTTTGGGTTTTCGCTGTTGCATGAGCAATCGGCGCACTTCCCAACCCCGCTTCGTTAGAGAAAATTCCCCGGGCCACACCAAAACGAATTGCTGCCCATACTGCCGCACCAGCAAAGCCACCTTGGGCGGCAACAGGTGTAAATGCAGATTTAACAATCAGAGCAAACGCAGCAGGAATTTCACTGAAATTCACGCCCAGAACAATGATCCCAGCAGCTAAGTAGGCAACCGTCATAAATGGTACTAATTTACCTGCAACATCAGCAATACGTTTAATACCACCGATAAGTACTGCACCAACTAGAATCGCCAGTACTATGGCGGTTACCATGGTAGAAACACCGAAGTTACTTTGCATTACATCAGCAACAGAATTTGCCTGTACGGTATTACCGATCCCAAAACAGGCAATACTGCCAAATACCGCGAACAGCGTTCCCAACCAGGCCCACTTTTTACCCAGGCCATTTTTTATATAATACATAGGGCCACCAACATAGTGACCATTTTTATCAACCTCACGGAAACGGACCGCCAATACAGCCTCTGAATATTTAGTCGCCATGCCAACTAATGCGGTTATCCACATCCAAAACAGGGCACCTGGCCCACCTAATACAACCGCAGTAGCCACACCGGCAATATTACCTGTACCAATGGTGGCAGAAAGTGCAGTCATCAGTGCGTTAAACGGCGATATCTGCCCTTCTCCCCGCTGATGATTACGCTCAAACAGTAATTTAAAGCCCGTGCCCAGTTTACGTATAGGCAGAAAAGAGAGACGGATCTGCATGAAGATCCCAACCCCGAAAAGACCGACCATCATCGGTATTCCCAACACGACCCCGTTAATAGCACTTAGCCATTCTGTGATTAGCCCCATAGATTAGATGCCCTCAGATATTCCATAACAAAATAACAACATATGCGCAGCAATCTAAATAAAAGAATATTTACAGAAAATAAGCGAGGAAAAATTCCGTAAAAAAGGAAAAAGATTTGATACTTGTGAGTGATATCACTCGATAGAATTTTAAGATAGGATACCCCAAATTTGTTATACCAAATCCATCACGAAATTTTCACATCTGCCCCTCTCTCTTGAATATTAATAACTTACTGATACACCTAACTCTTTTAACTAACTAAAATAAATATCAATTTACATACTTAATTTTTCTGTTAATTAATGAGCTTCTTTGTATTATTTTTAAAAAATAATGAGTTAAACAAATAACATCTCAGCATAAATTATCAAAAATTTTTAAGAAAAATCCTTTCTCCATCTATCGTATTTTCCCTCTTAAACAAACCATTATCTGGAATAGGTTTATTACAACAGCCAACAAAACAATAGAAAAATATGTGCAGTATTTTTTATCATCATAAAATTACTAAATCTTTCTCGAGCCACTTCACAATAATTGAATAACCTTATTGTGTTATTGTTCCATTCAACTCATTTTGTCGGCTTAAGTTAACGAATAAGAGGAGGATCACATGATGGAACAACAATATTTCATTGGTATTGATGTTGGTTCAGCCCGTGTCCGTACTGCGGTTTTTGACCAGCACGGCAAACGACATGCATTCTCTGTCCTCCCTATTCAACAATTTCATCCAAAAACCGATTTTATCGAACAATCTTCTGAGAATATTTGGGCACAAGTGTGTGCAACAGTAAAAGAAGCTGTCACATTGGCGAATATTAATCCCCTTGATGTTAAGTCAATCGGTTTCGATGCTACCTGTTCACTAGTCGCTGTAGCGAATGAAGGGCTGCCGCTTTCTGTAGCTGAAAATGGGGATCCTGAACACGACATCATCATGTGGATGGATCATCGGGCAACCAAAGAAACCATCACGATAAATCAGACTAATGATCCGGCACTATGCTATGTGGGTGGTGAAGTCAGCCCTGAAATGGAACTACCGAAGATATTATGGCTAAAAAACCATTTTCCTCAGCGTTATCAGGATGTATGGCGTTTCTTTGATTTAGCCGATTTTTTAGTGTGGAAGGCCACTGCCGCTGATGTAGCCAGTATCTGTACTCTTACCTGTAAATGGAACTATCTGGCTCATCAAAAACAGTTCAGCGAAGATCTACTTCATGTGGTGGGTTTAGAAGATTTAACCGATAAAGTTCCATCTACCATTCTTGAGATTGGCGAGAAAGCCGGTTATCTGACCGCTAAAGTGGCTAAGGATTTTGGGCTACACACAGGAGTTGTTGTCGCCGGTGGTATTATCGATGCACATGCGGGTGGGTTAGCACTGGCCGGTGCATATCCAGAAGGCAGTCTGGTCATTATCAGTGGAACTTCAAACTGCCACATGATTGTCAGTCCCCATCCTGTCATGGTTCCAGGTGTCTGGGGACCTTATTTCGGCGCAATGCTACCCGGTTACTGGCTCAACGAAGGTGGGCAAAGCGCCGCTGGTGCATTGGTTGAATGGTCAATTCGCCAGCATAACAGCTGGCAGGAGCTGGAAGCAGAAGCTAAGGCATCCGGTCATCAATACTACCAGCTACTGAATGAAGCCGTTGCGCGGTTAGAAAAACAAGAAAAATACCCAACTGTTTATTTACATATTTTAGCTGACCATCACGGCAACCGTTCACCAAGGGTAAACCCTAACGCCAAGGGAATGGTAAGTGGGCTCACGCTGGAAAATGATCGTGACGCCTTGGCCCGTCATTACCTGGCAACACTGCAATCTATCGCTTATGGCACTCGTCACATTATTGATGCATTAGTAGAAGCCGGGCACCAGATAAACAGGCTGGCTATATGTGGGGGCGCAACCAAAAACCCATTATGGTTACGTGAATACGCCAACGCCACCGGACGTGAAATTCATCTGCCTCAGGAAGAGGATGCAGTCAATCTTGGTTCTGCTTTGCTTGGTACTGTTGCCTGCGGTTTTTTTGAAGACTTCACTCAGGCAGCAAAATCGATGGTACGTGACGGCAGCGTTATCAAACCGGAAAAAGAGACCTTTTTATTTCATCAGGCTAAATATCAAGTCTATCTGCAAATGTACCGTGACCAACAACAATATAACAAAATTATGCAAACCTGCGGTTAATCTTTAATAATAAAAACCGGAATATAGCAGAATAGAACACATATTCGTGATTGCAACTTATAAAATAAATCAACAGTCGGTTAAACCGACCGTTGATATTAATATGTTCATTTAAATATTTTATCGTTTTCTGGCGATAAGCGTTGCGAAGTTTAATTTTATTCTATTACCATTTTCATCTGTTTTATGAAGATGCCCAGGATTTTCATTATACTTAATCATTTCCCAATCAGCATAATAACTCTCCAATTCTCTTGGTTTTAAGAAACATTTAAATGGTAGTAATGAATATGGTGCAGAATCTGTTTCAATCGGGCAAACAATCAAATTAATCCCACCTTCATTTGTCTGTTTCTGCATATTGTGAATAATATCAGCGATTTTTTCCCGTTGCAGGAACATCAGCACTACAGTTGAAATAATTAAATCGTATTTTTCTACAATATTGTGCAAGTTAATATCATAAACAGCTGTATAGATATTTTTAATCTGTTGTTTCTCTTTAATAGCATTAATTGCATCAATATGTTGCAGACTGATATCCACTGCTGTAACGTCATAACCTATTTCTGCCAGATAGAAAGCATTCCGGCCACGGCCGGATCCCAAATCCAATGTTTTACAAGGAGAAATAATATCTGCCAAATATCTGATCTCTGAGTGAGGCAATGACAAGTTATTTTGCTTATAAAACAGATATTGTGGTTCACATAGGAAAGAGAGCTGGCACTTAATATCATCACTCGCCCATTTTATTTTATGCCAGACCTCTGGCTGAATAATGGGAGGTTGCTTTTGCACATTAAAGTATGCCGTTTTTTCCTGATCACCATCGAAAATTACAAACTCCAGTTCACCTTCAAGGATCTCAAGACAAGCATACGTCCCCTCTTTGGTGTTATGTCTTTCAGTAAACATGTCAGGAATGGTGTTTTTTTGCCAGATTGGCATTCGCTTATAGCAAACAAAATCGCTCATAGGAATTCCCTGATAATAAGATTCATTTTAAATGCATCTTATAGTTGCATTCTGTCACTGTAAAGGCATAAAGTAACGGGAGTAAAATTTCGGCAGGTTCGCCGTAGCTATCCTTACGAAACAAAAGAAAAAATGATTAATTTTCTTTTTATTTGAGCAAACTCATTGATTGTCAGAAAACAGAATATAGTAAGATTTCATTGATAAAACTTCTCCGGCCTAAAGCCGGAGAAAAAGGTCAATCTTTATAACTGTATTGATAATGTCCGCCATAATAGAGGCCGGAGTTTTTTTCTACCGCGTTTAGCAATACGCCCTTAATATGAATGCCGTTTTGCTCAAATCGGCGAATAGCAACGTCAACTTCTTTAACTCGCGTTTTATAATAACGGGCAACTAACAATGAAGTTCCTGCATATCTCCCAATAATCGCAGCATCGGTTACGGCTAAAATAGGTGGGGTATCTATCAAGACATAATCATAATGCTCTTCTGCCCAAGATAACAACTCCTTGAATCTATTATGCATAAGCAACTCTGACGGATTAGGCGGAGTATCGCCCCGACTAACAAAATCAAGCTCAGTAAGATAAGTTCTGGTAATAACCTCTTTTAACTGATTCTGACCAGCCAGATATTCAGAAAGCCCCAAAGATTGAGGGCTTTCCAGCACCTTATGCAAATGGCCTCTTCTCATATCTGCGTCTATTAAAAGAACGCGTTTATTACCTAATGCCAATACTGCCGCAAGGTTCACCGAAATAAAAGATTTTCCCAATTCAGGAGCTGAACCAGAAAGAAGAATAACTTTATTCGCGGATTCCATCATTGAAAAATGCAGGGTTGTTCTAAGACTCCGCAATGCTTCAATAGCCAAATCAGTAGGATCATGAATAGCTAATAACCGCAATTTCTGACGATGAGTTCTCTTTTTCTGTTGCTGTTCAAGTTTAGCCTGGGTATCAGATAGTGGGATAGTTGCATAAACGGAAATCCCTATTTCTTCCAATTGTTCAGGGCTTTCAATCCCTTTACGGAACATTACCCTTAATAAAACGACTCCGACTGATAATATAAGCCCTAACATCGTCATAGCGGCAATGATCAATGACTTTTTCGGTTTTACAGCTGAACTTTCTACAACCGCTTCATCAATAATACGTACATTACCAACCGTCCCCGCTTTCAAAATGTTCAATTCCTGCTGTTTATTGAGTAACTGAACATAAATTTCTTGCCCAACCTGAACATCCCGGGTTAAACGTAAAATTTCTTGCTGTGTTTTAGGTAGCCGTTTGATTGACTGATTCAGCTCCTTTTTGGTGTCAACCAACGCCTTGCGCTTATCAAGCAACGCAACATAAGCAGGATGTTGTTTGGTATACAATTGCTGCAACTCAGCTTCTTTGAAAGTCAATTCATTGAGCTGTTTCTCAACCTGGACCAATGTCTCCAGAGCTGATTTTGCTTCAAGTGATAAATCGACAGATTCATTAGCCTGACGATACTGATTAAGTTCCTCCTCAGAACGATTGAGCGCCATTTTAACTTTAGGTAAATGATTCTTTAAGAAACCAAGACTACTCTCAGCCTCTTCTGTCTTTCTTGTCACATTCTGTTGCAAATAATTTTTACTGACACTATCAAGTATCAATTTGATTCTTTTACGGTCATTACCTTCTATTTCAAGCGAGATAATTCCGGTATTATTTCCTTTCTCCGTCACCCGTAAAGCTTGTTGTAGCGAGCGAATGGCATCCAACCGGGGCCGTTTAACCAATGTAAAACTTTGCCCTGGAGAAGCCAAGATATTTGAGATAAGCAAATTTATACCATCAGCATCAAGTACCTTGTTTACTTGCCCATGAAAAACCTGATCGTTAAACTCCAACCGATAATTTTCTGAATCATCAACATATATTTTTATCGCTTTGCCAATATACTCTGATGATACCGTAAAATTTTTAATAACAATGTCAAGCTTCGGCATACCTCGAAGACGGGCAATCCCCTTGCCTATCACAGGAAAATAGTCGGCTGTAACCAGAATATCCAGACTCAATTCCTTTACTGTCTTCCCTATTATCATTCTGGAAGATAATAGCTCCAATTCTGCTGATGTATCTGACTGTCTTCCAGACAGCATATCCGTCATGTCTCCGACTAAAGATAATGCACCACTTTTCTTTTCAACCTGCAATAAAGCATTCGCTTTGTATACAGGTGTAGCAATCAAGGAATAACCAAGACCAATAACCATGAATAAGAGAGTGATTCCGCCAATAGCCCAGCGATAATCGAATAAGGCACTAAGAAGACGGCCTAAATCAATTTCATCACTATCCGTATGTGTGTGATTTGATTTATCTGATGTAGTCATAAAAAGCCTATAATTACTTTATTAAGAAGTAATGAAAAATAAAAAACCCAGAATCAAAAAATACTTATAAGTTATAATTTACCTAACCAACCATTAGCACTCTTAAATAACAATTGATATACATATTCATAAACCTCAATATCGGATTTATAAGGGTCAGGAATCTCCATTTCACTTAACCAATGACCAAAAAGCATTGTTTTCCCTCTTACCCCTAGGTTTATCCGGTTTACCGCCTCAATATGTTTTTTTTCCATAACCAAAATCAGACTTGATTGCTGACATAATTCACTGGTTAGCTGACGTGCGGTATGCCCTTCCAAAGACAATCCATGTCTGGACGCAACCTTACTTGAAAGCTCATGAGCAGATTTTCCTGTCAAAGCCGATATTCCCGCAGAATAAATCTCTTTCTGGGGAAATAGCTGCCGCAATAAACGCTCCCCTGTTGGAGATCGACAAAGATTACCCACACACACAATCAAAATAGAATTAAACATTAATTAGGCCACGTACGAATCCATCGGGTTGTTTCAGTCAGGTTATTAATGCTTGATATCGTTGGCACCAGTTGACTGATAACCCGGTTCCAGCGAACAATTGGAGCACTAGTAACATAAACAATATCATAAGGTTGCAAATTAAACTCAGTTCCCAGAATTAACGCCGTTGCATCCTTGGCATTGAGCTGATAGACATTAGCTATTTTTCCATTATTATCAGGCACATTGCGCAATGACCGGATAACAAAAATTCCACTTGCATCGCTTGATAATTGATCCATACCTTCAGCGTTACCTAATGCTTCTGTCAAGGTCATACCACTGCGATCCATACGCAAAGTGCTCTGTTTTCTAACTTCCCCCATAACAAATACTTTCAAATCATCATTGCGAGGAATATATAAGATATCGCCAGAATAGAGCAGACGATTTTGCTTCAGATCACCATTTTGCATTAAATCCTGGAGAGAAATAATCGTCTCCTTTCCCTTATGAGTCAAAATAACCCTTTTCCAGTCAGCATTTTCAGTCAAGCCACCAGCATGGTTAATCGCATCAATAATAGTTAAAGGAACATTGGTGATAGGCTGTTGATCAGACTTGGCAACTTCGCCTGTTATATAGGCTTTTTGTGAACGAAAAGCAGCAATATTGACATCAATCTGAGGAGATTCGATATATTTTGATAACTTCTCTGTAATCAAAGTACGCACTTGAGTGACCGTTTTCCCTTTCACATGAAGTTTGCCAATATATGGATAAAAAATCGTTCCGTCAGAATGCACCCAGTTACCCGTATCACTGGCACTACGATACTGCCCCGCTGGTATTGTCAATTCAGGATGATCCCAGACAGTAACCATAATGACATCACCCACACCAATACGGTACTCATATTGCTGTAATTCTTTATCTAATTCAGGATTAGGGCGTGCAATAGCTGAATTTACTCGTAATTTTTCAATTAACCCTGGTGTTACCGGATAAACATTTACCAAATTATTAATATCATAGTTACTATCATTATCATTGATTATTTCTTTATTATAAACAGGAAGACTACTCCCAGGAGTAACAGTACAACCACCTAATAACATAGAGCCGGATGATGCCAGAACTATAATTAATTCCTTAATATTCATCAGAAATTTATCCTTAAAAAATAATAAATAAAAAAAATACATCAATTAGTATTAATTATAATCTCCCTAAGAAAACCAGATTATAATATAATAAGATATAATATAATATAAAAATTTTGCTTAAGTATCACAAGTCTCTATGTTACTGGTCATATCACTTTATAAAAATCAATAGAAATCAACTTAATACTTGAGATAAACTAAAACTATTAAATAAAATATAAACCAAGCAAATAATATTTTTATTAACTATTTAATTATAGAATGTATTTGATAAGGTATTATTGCAAATAGAAAGTAAGAACTACATCCCTCTGATGCAAGATAACAAGAACATTCATCAGAATTTATCGAAATTGAATGCATGATTGAGATTACATTAGAGGGAAAAATACACACCTGCTTGTGTCAAATCAGTGCTCACATAAGTGACCTTGTGATTTTATATGATGATGAAAGACTAAAAAATCAGCAAATAGATTTATCAAACAAGATAAATGATATAACACTAAAATTGGCTCCATCATAAACAATATCTCGGTGATATTGAATATTTTCGGACTAATAATTCAATTATTCACACTTTCAGATTGCTCTAATTTTCAACAGCACCACTTTGTACTTTTCACGATTATCTACTACTATCATTGATAGTTTTATATTAGAGACAGAAAACCTGAAAATTGAATATATTACCTAAAAATTTTATCAACTGAGGCTATCATGCAAAAATCAACCATCCTAAGAATAGCCAGACCAACCGACAATTTAAATCAGATTGCCTACATGTACTGCCAAGGTTTAGGGTTTATTATTTTAGCTCAATTCGAAAATCATGAAAACTTTGATGGCATCATATTAGGACATCCAGATCATCCCTGGCATCTCGAATTTACACATCATCATGGTACAACAGTAGGCAGAGCTCCCACACAAGATAATTTACTGGCCTTCTATATATCAGACCATTCAGCGTGGTTACATCAAATATCGTTAATGGAAACCGCTGGTTTTATCACTGTCCCTTCTTACAATCCATATTGGGATGTTAATGGTAAAACATTTGAAGATATTGATGGTTATCGGGTTGTGTTACAAAACACAGTATCCCCTGTTTAACTTTAAGCATACTTGCCTGATAACCAACCCGCACCTACTCTGCTTTACGTTGTGAAATAACATGATCAAAACTCAGCTATTGACACTGAGTTTTGATGTAGTCCTGCAAATATTTAGTTTGGTTCTCGTTCTCAACAATCATTCTTCGGAGATCGAAATAATCTTGTTCAGCTGCCGGGTTAAATCGTGGGGCTCCTGCATTGCCCATGCTGCCGGAGGAACCGGCTTCGCTTTGATTACAGGTTGCTGCGATACGCAACCGGCGGTGGCCAGCGGCAACATCACCACGAAGAGCATCAATTTCAGATTTGGCATTGGTAAGCTCCTTTATATATTGATCATCCAGTTCAGACAGGCGTTTTATCCTCTCCTGCTGACTGACAATTTCATTTTGTTGCTCCAGCAACTTGCTCTGTAGCTGGACTGTCGTATTAAGCTGTTTGGTGTACTTACCGTAATAATGATGAGCCACCAACGAGACAAGAACCAGGGCAACGAAGGTGTAACCGTGTGAGTTAAACTTCATCATATCGCCCTACAAAAGTGAAAAAGCTTTATCAATAACCTCGTTGTCATAGGGCTGACTCCCATTCTCTACGGTAATAATGGCCTTAATCAGTTTTGTCATAAATGCCTGATTAAACACATCAACAACCTGGTCGCAGGTAACACCGGTGTCTTTACATACACGATTTACATAACCTACGGTATTATTCTCATTAGGGGGAGCCCATCGGGAAATGATCCCTGTCACTGTTTTGAGACCATATTTCCGATGGTAATTATGCAAAATTTTAATCATTGCTCGAATACCATATTCAGGAGTGACAAACTGACAAAAAGCGTTATCGGTACGCTGCGATTCAGGAACCAAACCTTGCCAGTCATCACCCCAACGGATATTGCCGGGGTTATTGTTTCGAATGCCTCTGCTCATCATTTACTCCTTCTGCTTATTGCCTGTTTTGTTATTAACCACTTTTCTTAAGATCTGACCAAAATAGTCAGTGCCCAGATAACCAATAATGACACTACCGATGTAAGCCAAATCCGTGCTCATACCAAAGAAATCCAGCACATCACGAATAAACCAGGCAATCATGGCGCACATGATGGCATCCATAATTGTCGTCCAGAACTTACCTCCGTTATATCTACCCCTGAGATAAGCCATTGCAGCAGCCAGTGCCGCACCTATACCTTGCTCTTTGACTGACAGCAGCCATAACCATAGCTGCATCCAAATGTCAGGCTGTTTATCCATGTATTTCATCCTTTCTCCCATTGATACAATGGGAGTCCACAGGCTGCC
Source organism: Photorhabdus tasmaniensis (assembly GCF_011189505.1). Lineage (GTDB taxonomy): Bacteria > Pseudomonadota > Gammaproteobacteria > Enterobacterales > Enterobacteriaceae > Photorhabdus > Photorhabdus tasmaniensis. The sequence continues at coordinate 84,239 of NZ_PUJU01000007.1, read as the reverse complement.
GTGTAGCCTTAAATTTGAGTTAATAGGAATACTGCGAAATCAGTAGAATAAGAAAAGGCCACACATAGCGCAGCCTTAAATTTTGTAAGGTGATTACTTACATTTAGTATAATTCCGTGCTCATCAACAAACACCGGTTGTGTATCATTATGTATCAGGGAATAATAACAATTAACAAATATATCACTTATTAACGCATTAACCATTCCAATTAAATAAAACTTTCTCTGACAGCTATCAGAGATTTTTCTATAAAAATAAAAATTTATTTTTTAATTTTTCGACATTTCACCCTTAAATTAAAATTCAAGACTTATTACCACCTTGGATTTTATATTTTTGAGTAGTAATATGTTCACCATACACTTAAAATTCGGAATGTATTTCTAGATTATTATAATAATCTTATTTCTGCCTATCTGGGCCCTGGCATTTTACAATCTCCTAACATGGAAAAATGAATGCTCAGAGGGGAACTTTACATTCATAACATCACAGCCACCAATTTATGAGTTTATTTAATATTAAAATTAACTTACAACGGATAATAAACCATAATTCATGATAATTATGCACACCAGATAATAAATCTCTCAACGCAATTTGATTGACAAACCGTTTAGCTAACAATCTTTTTAAAGCAGGATCTTGTATCTTTTTTCTGTATAAAATAAAAAAACTTCCAACCTCTCTTATTGCATGACGATTAAGTGCTCTTCTTAACGAATTTTTACCTTTAATTTCTTTTGATATTTTAATAATTGAATCAACTACAGTAATATAACTATCAGCTCTATGATACAATTTTTTAATTTCTCTTGATCGAGTTATTGATTTCAGATTATGTCGATAACAATACAATAACTCCTCACAAAAACCGATTCTATTCGCTATAAGTGACAAATTAATTGTCCATAAAATATCCTCATGAAGGGTATTTTCTTTAAATTTTAATTGGTTGTTTATAATCAGCTCTTTTTTAATCAGTTGTAACCAAACAAAATGTGGCCATTCTCTACATTTAACGCAATATTCTATCCACTCTTCACCCATTAACACACGGCCATAAGGCTGTCTACGTGTTATTCTTTTATTTTCTTGTGAGAATGGATCTTCTGTAAAACTCACGCCATTACCAATTAACACATCTAATCTTTGTTCAACAGCTTGATCAAGCCATTTCCTTAATATTTGTGGTTTTAGCCAATCATCACTATCAATAAATAAGATCCACTCTCCTAGGGCATACTTTATGCCATAATTCCTGGCTATTGAAACACCACTATTCTCTTGATTGAAGATTCTTATTCTATTATCTCTTTTTTTATATTCTTTGATTGCCGTCAAGCTATTATCAGTTGAACCATCATTAATAATGATGACTTCAAAATTAATATTTTCTTGCGAAGATATTGAGTCTAGAAAATAGACTATATTATTTTCATCATTAAAAATAGGTATAATAATAGTAATATCAAACTGAAACATATTTAATCCTTCTAATGAGTTAATTACTTTTATTTTCATGATGAAAATGTCCCTTTTCCTCATTACTATTCGAAAACCATACAATATTTTAAGGGCCATTGGTAGATCAGATTAAACAATTTTACTGAAATAGTTAATAGTGAAGTATAATAATGAAAAGAAAAAAATAGAGAATTTACATGTTACTGTTTCATGTAATAATAGCCATAGCAATTCAATTTTATTAATCCAAGATAGATAAACCCGTAAATAAGATAGAGTAAATCTGGAATGATTAAACAGTCATACCTCTATCTGATGGACTCTACGGATCACATCGTTATCCACTATTAACGTTATTATCCTGGTCTTTCAGCATATCGGTTTTAGGTAAGAATATCTTATTTCCAGCCATCACTTTAATATGCATAAATACTCTGACACAAAAGAAATAAAAAATCACCCTCATCGTTTGTAATATAAATATTGGGATAAGAATATAAGAAAGCTGTCATGCTAGTCGGTAAACAATATCGTTCATTAATCGATTTTACAGATATTGCAATGCCAACTATGATATATTTTATTTAGCCGTGACTGGATAAAAAACACATTAATTTGAAGGTAAAAAAGTCAAGTATAGCAAAGCGATAGGAATAATCAGGAAACAACAGCGAAATACATTATCAGAAAGATTATCCAATCTTTAATATAAGAATAGTGATTCATGCAATGTATTATTGCATAGATATTTAAAATCAATTAAATCACATATTAGATAATATAAACAAGAAAATATCCTATAAAATTATTCAACATAAGATAATGTAAATTAAATAGCCCAAGATATTGGCTATTCAGGCTTATAAACATTCTGGATAACAAGGTAAAGGAGACAATTGCATTACAATTCTTTTTCCTGTCATGATTCGTTGTTGACTCTTTGCCTGTACCGCTCGTTTCCCATCCCAGCGCAGGCAGGTTCTTAAAAACAACTCATCATGGGAAAATTGTGGATTTAAACGCATAGAAAAAGTGAGAGGTAACATATCTAAGCGATAATTCATCTCACCCACTGTCAATACTTTTCCTTCAACAGCAGTAAGCAATGACAGCTCAACGTTTGCTGTTCTGGACAGAGAAATTGGCATGGTCACATCCCCTTCAATCAGTGGTGATGCTTCATTCTTGATTACCTCACTGACACACCCGGTAATCAGCAAACACAGCAATACCAGCCCTATTTTGGTCATAACAGACTAATTCTACGTTGTGATAACGGGGTGTACTGCCCATCCAGTAAGCGCTGTAATACTGTCTCATGTTCAGGCTCTATTACAAGGCCTCTACTCAGCACAGCAGAAAGCGGCTCATGAACGTTTTGCGGTACATGCCCAGGTATAACCCGGCGACCACAACAAAGATTATCATTCTCATCAGATACATTTGTTAAACGAATAGGCAATGAATTATCAATTTTCATACTCGCATTCCCAGAGATGTACTCAGTTGAGAGTCAGTTGGAAGTTGAGCCTGCAATAACTCCTGCCAAAACTCGGCATGATCCAACATACTCGAAAGGCTCTCCTCAAAAGTAGCCAGATTCAGCTGACTGGCTGACATTTGCCGATAAAGCTGCACCATCAGAGTTGACTCATCAAAACCAAAGTGAAGATCAAACTGATACCAATGACGATTAAAACTGGCTAATTGACGGAAAATTCCTTCCCCGACAGCAGTGATATCAGCAACATCTACCTGTAAAACGAGTTGGTCACGTTCAGGAATTAAGATTAAAGAGAGGTTAAGATGCTCGTCAAAACAGAGAGCAGCTACACCTTCATGATTTAACGCTAAATGTGGCAAGCCAAATTTGGCAGCAAATTCAGCCAAAACTTGGTTGATGATAACTATCACATCCATGGATTACTCCCGCAGAGAAGGAAATCAGGCAAACTTGAAGCTACCGTGCGGTTAAGCAAACGGGTTACTCCCGTAGAAAAGGGAGTTAGTTTACTACCATCATCTTTTATGCCTCTGTCACTCAGAGGCAGTTCTTTTAATAAAAAGGTCACTCCAGTGAGTGTAAACCAAGTGACAAATCATCAGTGAAGTGCTTTTTCTGTAACGCATTCTGCTCTATAAATTGTCCTGCGAAGATGACTATTTCAAGGAGATACTATCGTGAGATAAGTTCTCTTGGTCATCTTAGTTTTATACTAGTCTTGGTAAATCAAAGCCCTGACCAAAAAACCAAAGCGTTATTAACAAGTTGAGCGCCCTTTTCTGGGCGCTCATGCTTACAATATCAACGTTTATCGGCTACCAGAATTACACCACACCAGCCGCCGCACGCCATGCCTGATTATAGCCCTGAGAGAGTTGTTGCAAAAGTTGCAAGACATCTTTCATGAATTCGATATTCGATGATATCTGATCTTGAATCTTTTGTTTTTCACTCTGGGCAATAGACGCATCGACTTCGTGCTCTTTGGCTTTGGCCTGAGAAAACCCCTGTCTTACCTGCACTGCATTATTAGACATATCTCTTAAACCGTTCATCACCGAACTGGAGATCTGCTGCTTGCTGTTGCGATTATCAAAAACTAAGGTAAGAGATTTCAGAGCATTCTTATCAGCATTTTGCGCTTCATTCCATACTTTACTCATCGCTGCCCGATCCACATCGCTACTCTTACCCGACTGTTGCATCTTGATGTCGACTAATTTGTTACGGCCAGCAATATTACTGTCCAGCACCTTCTGCTGCTTAATCAACTGACTATTTTTAAAAGCAGAGAAGCCCCCCATCAACGCTGAACCAAACGCCATCACACCTGAAACAACAGCCATAGCAATCATCAGCGTGGCACCATGACGCATCTCATCCACTTGTGACTTCTGAGCATCAATAGTCGCTTTATTTTCAGTATCACGCTGCAAAATACCCAATTCACGCATCTTCTTGGCAATCTCAAAAAGTAGCGACAACATATCCAGTGTATTACTCAATTCTTGCTTGACATTACCTAACTGGCTAAGATCAAGGCTCTGCTTCGGTACAATCAAGTCAACTTTATCCATACGCCCAGCTTTTTCCAGCTGTTGGATAGCTGCTTCATGTATTGTTGTCACCGAACTTTTATCAGTCACAACATCAACACTGTTATTGACATTGATCACCTGATGACTACTGATATTATTAATAGTTCCCATCTTTTTACTCCCTAAATTTCATGCGGTCGGCTGGCAAGATTGTTCATCATGTCACCCCTGGCATTGAGCATCTTGAAAACCATTTCCATCACATGTTGGAAAGATTCCACCATCTGGGACAGCTCTTCTTTAAGCTTATCCATAACAGCCTGGAATGCCGTCAACTCACTACGTGAAAGTTGCACATCTGCTTGTCGATTAGTCGATTTAGCCTGGAACGCAGAATTGGCAGTTTGAGCAGCGCCATTTGCTAAATTAACGGCCACTTCACTCACCAGAATACCTACTTTCACGCTACGAGACATAGTATTAGCTGTATTAGCCGCTGTACCGGCAACTTTTGCCGAAAGCTCTGCCGCCTTTACTGCCATTTTAGCCGTCATTTCAGCCACTTTAGTGCCCATCTTAGCGCCCATTTTGGCTATCAAGCCAGCAGTTGAACCACCGAAACTGACTGCCACTGCTACCACCGCCATCGTAACCTCAATCGCAGTTATCACTGGCCCCAGCCACTTCATGGTTTCCTTGCTGATTAAACCGTCTTGAGCCGCTTGTTGCAGCCCCTGAGACACCACGCCCATTACCCCTCCGGCAATCAGCATAGCGCCTGCTACCGCACCGACCCCGGTAGCAACCATGACTGCCCCGATCACAATTGAAGCAATCGCACTGATCCAGCCGAAGATTTTGGAGAACAACCCGGATTTCTGTGCCTCTTTGGCAGCGTTTTCGGCGTCTTTAATCTTCTGCTGGTTTTCATCCATTTTCTGCAAGCTTTCCTGGCGCGCCCGCTGGATATCCTGGATCTTTAGATTCGTTTGAGTACGCTCAATATCGCTGGTCAGCTTACCCAACTCAATTTCGAATTCCGCTGGCGAGGAGAATGCCAGAGAAGCCAACCGCGAAGTTTCTTTCAATTCTACTGTCAGCTTTGTTGTCAGCCCTGCTGCCAACGCAGCTCCTTGCGTAACCGATGCGACCAGACTAGCTATTTTCCCTTGTTGCTGAACATCAAGACGAGTATTACTCACGGCTAATGGTGCCGGTAATGCCACTCCCCGTGTCGTGACTACATTAGGTTGTACATTACCCGCCTGACTAGGCGTAACATGATAATCCTTTTTAAAAGGTGTAGTCGTAGGGATATCACCAACTGGAGAACCGCCCCGTAGTGAATCATTTACGATCAGATTCATCTTCCTGAGTCCTTTTTATTGTGATGGCTTCTAACATTGCGCTAGAACTGGCAGCTAAAGCAGCCCGTTCCGGCAAAGCTGCCGCTAGCTGTTGAGCCGAGTAGAAGCCACTCTCGGCCCCATCAAGCTCTCCTAATTGCAGGAGGCATTCGGCAGCATGAAATGGAAAGCGAGGCTCATTAATATCAAGCATCGCTCCGTAGCTATAACTTTGGATCGCCTGTTCCAATTGTCCCATTGCCTGACGGCACGCACCCAATCCGAGGAAGAACCGGGAGTCATAATGATCCAACATGCATAAGGCTTGGAATATCTTATGCGCATCCTGCCATTTACCTGATTGGTACTGGTTAAACGCTAATGAATAAAGCTGCTCCAGCGTATCACTGGAGACATCCTTCAACATGGCAAGGGTACCGCCGTCATGAAGAAAGGACTCCAACTCTTGTGCATACTGGTCAGAAGTGGCAGATGTTTCTTGGTGCTCCATAATCATTCCTTAAATTGCGCCGAGAATATTGCTCATAACGCTGTCATATTTCTGGATAAAACGGTTTAACGCTTCAATAGAGGCGTTGTAACGAGAACTCACATCATTTAGACGTGTAGTTTTTTCCTGAACAGTATTGTTTAGTGGATTTACGCGATCATTGACCGAAGTAGAAAAGTTGGCCAGTTTGTTATTATCCTTATCATATTCATACGAGGTCGCCAGACCACTCATAGCTCCACTTTGCTTGTTGGGGCTTTCTAAAAAGTCCTTAATGGAGAGGTTCCGTGATCCATTAGATATCTTGATTAGCAACTTATATTCAGCACTCTTCTCAAAAATGGCCGGATCACTAAAACCATATTTCTTATAATCCAGTAAGTCGAAGGAACTAGTCTTATCAATCTCAAGCTTCCCATTAGCTGCTAATTTCGCATTAATCTCCGACTGAATAACACTGTAAACCTTTAGCTCCGCAGTCAATGCAGCCAACTCATCACGCAATTCGAGTCGTTTTTTATCATGACCTAACATGACAGAGGTAAATACTTCAATGACGTCATCATCAAGACGATCCGGCGTTAAATTAAAATGAACAGCAGCCAAGAAATCCCTTAATGCCCAGTCAGTTTTTAATGTCGGATTATTCAAGAAGGATTTAAGATTTTCGATCCCATTTTTTATTTGGCTATCGAAGTGACCACCCTTAACAACCGCATCCGCTGGCAGGAAATAGGCAATCAATTTTTTCAACAGCTCTTCATCGCCAGTAATAACCTTGCTCCCACCCGAATCATATTTCGCTTCAATCTTAATCCCCTTATCGAAAATAAGCTTAACCAAACTATCAAGCTCAGAAGATCCAGAACCTTGTAGTCTATCCAGCGAAACCTTATCCAGATCTGCTAAGAAAAGCTGTGGGTCATTTTGATATGGCCTAATTTCCATCTTTAAATCCTTATACAATAATGCCACGCATACGAGGTGGGCGACGGAGACGCTTTCCCTCTTCCAGAGAGTGAGGATGACTGCTTCGTAAGCGATTAACTTCTGTTAACAGCTCCTGCTCGGCATTCTGAACCAAAGAAGTATCAGCATGACCAAACAGCTCTGCTCCCACATTGGGATTGATGTCCAGAGACTGCCACATCTCTTGCAATAGTTTCAGCCTGTGATCACTGTCCCTAATAGCTGTTTCAGCAGCTTGCAGTACTTTGGCATTGGGTTCCTCTTGCATCAGTGACTCCTATAATAAAGACAGATATTGATTCTTCCTGTCAGAGTTAGACTTTTTTTTGTCGTTTTCTCATTTGATGTAACGATATAACACGATTGGCCTCTAACTCGAACCAGCCAGGGGTTAACTCGCTCGCTCCTGTCCAACGGAGATAAAAGCGTGCCAGACGTTGATCATTAAGGGGTGAATCAGCCAAAGTGTTGACTTGACCATAAAGCCTGCTACCTGGTCCAAGCACTTCCATCGTTGCTGTTGCCAACAGATAAAGGGGAGCAAATGGATTAGCCAGTCCCCGGCGCTGCCGGGAACGACGTAACATGACGATCCAAACTCTCGGTGCATCATAGCGCCAAGCGATTTCACAATCTTCACACCACACGCGCCAGCCAAGAGGAATCGGGCTACTCCCCATACAATGAGGCTGCACCGAATAACCGCGCGCCTCAAACCAAGGAGTCAGTGGATCATGATTCATAGACAAACCCTACCAAGAGGCTGAATATTGATCTGTTGAGTTAACTCCTGATATGAAAGCACCGGCAAGCCGTGGTGATCACCTTCAATTAACTTGCGTACATAGCGACGAATATCCATTGATACGATCAACACCGGCTTATTCTGCATCTGCGTTAAATCACCCACCGTTTTTTTCATCTGTTCAAGGAAACTTTGCGTCACCGCCGGGTCCAGCGCCAAATAACTCCCTGCACTCGTCTGACGAATACCTCCCCGGATCTGTTCTTCTACCTGCTGATCTAACAAATAAGCGGGCAGGATGTTGTTACCATTAGCATACTTGTAGCAGATGTAACGCTTGAGGCTACTACGAATATATTCCGTCAACTGCACCACATCTTTCTCCTTTTGCCCCCATACCACCATAGCTTCGAGGATCGCACGTGTATTGCGAATAGAGATATCTTCTCCCACCAGCCGTTGCAGTATCTCAGTCATCCGTTGCAATGGGATGATGCGCATGGCCTCCTTAACCAACTCACCATAACTGCCCTCCATCTGCTCCAGAAGATAGCGGGTCTCTTGCACACCAATAAAATCTTCAGCGTACTCCCGTAACACATGTGACAAATGCCAAGTGATCACCTGAGACATTGACAGAGCCGCCATCCCGGACTTAGCCAAGCGTTCCTGATGTGCTTCGGCTACCCACAACGTAGGTTGATTAGGTAACAGTGGTTCTCCTTCCTCATAAGGGATAGCCAGCAATTCCAGTTGACTGACTGGTTCCTGTACCAACAGATGTTCTGAACGCAGCCGACCACGGGCAACGGGTACCTCTTGTAGCTGGATTAAGTACTCTCCCGCTTTCATACCCTCATTAAAGCGTAAGTGGATACCAGGAAAGGGGACTCCCAAATCCAAATAGAGGGCGCGTCGTACCCGTATTAATTCATCGTTAAGCGAAATGGCTTCCAACTCAGCCTGTAATCCGGCATCCACATCAATGAGTAAAGGAACCGTCATCGCGAATTCCTCTTTCTCACCGAGCTTCCCGCCTTTGGCTTTACTGCCCATCTTAGGCTTAGATTTGGCTGCCGGGGCACCTGCCCCTTGGGCTAACAGGCTGGGAAGATCAGCTTGCTGACTCACGTTGACTTGCCGCTGACGCTGGAACAAAAAATAACCGCCACCGGTCACCACCAGCGCAAGCATAAAAAAGATTAATGTCGGGAATCCAGGAATAAGGCCAAACAACGCCAATAAAACACCACCAATCAACAACGCTTTTGGTTGAGCAATGATCTGTTCACCAATCTCATTACCCAGATCCGAAGAGTCTTCTGACGAAACACGGGTAACAATGATACCCGCCGTGATGGCAATCAGTAGTGCCGGTACCTGGGAAACCATGCCATCACCCACGGTCAAAATGGCGTAAAGCTGCAATGCATCAGCAGCAGACATCCCTTTCTGAGTGACGCCTATGGTTATCCCACCCAAGATGTTGACAAAGATGATGAGGAGACTGGCAATAGCATCACCTTTAACAAATTTCATCGCACCATCCATCGAACCAAACATCTGGCTCTCTTTCTCGATAGTGCTGCGTCTCTCCCTGGCTTCATTGACGTCGATAACGCCAGCACGCATATCTCCATCAATGCTCATCTGTTTGCCGGGCATAGCATCAAGAGAAAAACGCGCGCTAACCTCAGCCACACGTTCTGAACCTTTGGTGATGACGATAAATTGTACGATGGTGATGATCAAAAAGATCACTATCCCCACGATCAGGTTTCCACCAACTACGAAATTACCAAAGGTATAGACAATCTTCCCGGCGTCAGCCTGCAAGAGGATCATCCGGGTGGTACTGATTGAAAGCGCCAGACGAAACAGGGTTGTCACCAGCAATACCGCGGGGAAGGCAGAAAACTGCAAGGGGGAGTTTATATAAACCGCCATCATCATTAGTACGACAGAGATGGTTATATTAATGGCGATCAAAATGTCCAGCAGAAAAGGAGGAAGTGGCAGAATCATCATGAAGACAACTGCTAACAACAGTATTGCCAGCATAATATCTTTGCGTTCGCCGATCCGACTTAATAACTCAAGCCCGCGATTCATAGTACGGTCCCTTGAGAGAGATAACGCTGATAAGCACTGCGTGCTTCTTCCAGGTTCCCTTCCTGTTGGCAAGCGCGGCTGACACAAAGCCAAAGAGCCTCACTTTGTTCTCCCTGATCCCGTAAGAGAGCACAATGTTCTTTCGCCATGCTCCCTTCTTGCAGTTTAAGTAATGAAACCACCAAAGCACGGCGTCCTTCCTGATGTTCAGGATGCAAAACCAATAATGCATCCAATAAAATACGAGCTCGGTCAGGGTGACCGTACTGGAGTTGAAGCCAGCCGAGTAACAGCAAAGCACTTTGCTGTTTAGAACTTAAAGTCATGGTTATACCTTGTGCAACAGGTGCAGGGCCATTTGCAGCAACTGTTCATCTTGATTCATCTTTTCCAGCAGGGAAACAGCTTGCTGTACCTTGATGTCATCACCTTGTTGCAAAGTTGCACGCAAGCTACTGACAGCCTGACGGAAGTCATGGGGACGTAACAGAGAGTGAAACCCATCTTGTGGACAGGCAAAGGCCAACAAAGCCTGATCAGCTTTATTGGCTGGATAAAGACGCGCAGAGTGAGTCTCAACGGATTGACCATCGGGCAATAACGTATAGCGATCAGGCAAACCAACCCCTATTTCTTCCCGGCTGATCGCCGTTAGTTGCTCAATACCTATATGGGCGGAGGCGATTCTGCTCACGAAGCGAGCACCTCACGCTGTACTCTTAGCAAGGAGCGAAATGCCTGATGCAGCAAAGGCAGAGTTATATGCCGTTCATCCAGTGTCACAAACAACAACAAGCGATCTTCTCCCAACCAACCACAACGCAAGGGCAGTTCTGGCCCCTGACCGCTAAAGGTGAGTAACATTGCCTTAACCATTGCGTCTCTCCCCTGATGCCAGGGAATTTCATGGGCCAGCCAAAGCGTTAATGATCCACCATAACGTTCAATCTGTAACGTACCAGAATATTCAAAATCGATTTGGATCAAGGGACTGGCAGCATCAGACATCTCCATCCCCAAATCCTGACAAAACTGGAGCAATTGTGGTTCTATCCAGTTCATGATGCTCCCTCTCCTGACCACAATTCGTCTTCTTCTCTCTCAATTGCTGTATCAAGCGCCAGTTGACAAGAATTAAGCAAATTTTGCCGCTGTTCTTCATCACTGAACACCTCCACCGGAATCAATCGAATCAATCGCTTCAACTCCCGGTAGAAATGAATTTGCGTTTGGCTATTCTGCAATCCCAAAGCCTGACCGAGCATTTCGACATCCCGCACATTGGCCCAGCGTTTCTCAATCAGAGAAACGACATCACCCATAAGGTCAGAAGGCCCGTATGCCATGATTTTCCCCCTCTACCACGCTTTTCCATAACTGTTCAACCTGAACCGACAAACTGTTAAGCAAACGGAGCTTGTGCATGTCACTCATCACACGTTCCAGCTTAATGGGATCAAGTTGTCGCGGTTGGCTGTCCAGATCAGCGCTCAGGGCTTTCATGATGAACCCGGTCACTTCCATCAGGGAGCTGCTCTTGAAATTGGCCTGGATATCTCGCCAGGCCGCTGACAGCCCTTGATAATCCATAACGGCATCACGATAGATGTTACGCAATGCCTGCAAATTACCAACTCCATCTCTGGCAGCTGCCGTGGCATCAGGAGTAATGCGAGCTCCTAACTCGATAGCAATACCTTGCTCTTGCGCTAAACGTGACAACTCCTGCTCAACCAATGTCAATATGGCACGAGCTTCTGGCCTGCCTGCCAACGCATCACGGGCCTGACTCAGTGCATAGAACTGTTCACTCACCTCGCCAGAGAAACTTTCCAAATAAGCCTGTAACTGAGCGATATTAGTCAATTGGCTACTATTTAAATGAGAGATCAACGCTTTAACCTTTTGTTGACGCTCCAGATCCGGCACTTTCTGCAAGTATTCACCCACCAATGCCTCAATTTCCCGCACCCTAGCATGTCCATCGCTAACTTTACGTCTAGAGAGCGGCATATCCTTGCGTTCCGAAAATGCAAAAGTAAGCTCTTCGGCCGCGTCAGCAAAAGACTGGGATGCAGTAACCAATACCACTTTCTCTCCCTGAAACTGACCGACCCTGGCCTGCTCTTGTTGTGCTGTAATCCCGGCATCAGGTTCTGACAAAGTCATCGAATGAAGATGATTCTGGATAATATCCATAGCCTATCCTGTCATATCAGAGTTAATAATGGACAAATTATAAAGATACCGTCCCGGTGCCTATGCCAAAATCAGCCGTGAATTTTTAGCAAAATCCGCCATAACCTATCGCCAAGGATAGGATTCATCGTTATTTCCTCACTGAGGCTGATATAAGAGGCATCAAGCATAAGCAGCAACCCATGAACCGGGAAGCTTCACTGATCAAAGCTGGGAACAGCTACGCAAACTCCAACCATTTTCTAAAAACTCCCGACTCAGATTGCAATCCCTTCCCCTTTCCCTTCTTTATAGTACTCGCAGCAGAGGTTATATAAACGATCATGAAGCTTTCCCTTGACCATATTCCCGGCCAAATGCGCCATGCTATTAATGAATGTCGACTCATTCAGATTCGCGGCAGGGTTACTCAAGTCACGGGTACATTACTTAAGGCTGTCATCCCCGGTGTGCGGATAGGTGAACTTTGTCATTTACGCAATCCTGACAATACACTATCCCTCCTGGCTGAGGTGATTGGGTTCCAACAACATCAAGCCCTGTTGACACCTCTTGGCGAAATGTTTGGTATCTCTTCAAATACTGAAGTGAGCCCAACCGGAGCCATGCATCAGGTTGGCGTAGGTGATTACCTGTTAGGACAAATCCTTGACGGACTGGGTAATCCTTTTTCCGGCGGACAGTTGCCGGAACCACAAGCTTTGTATCCGGTTTATCGGGATGCTCCGGCACCCATGAGTCGCAAACGGATTGAGCACCCACTCTCACTCGGCGTGCGGGCTATTGACGGCTTGCTAACCTGTGGTGAAGGTCAGCGTATGGGAATTTTTGCCGCTGCGGGCGGTGGCAAAAGTACGCTGTTATCTACGTTGATTCGTAACGCTGAAGTTGATGTTACTGTGCTGGCACTCATTGGTGAACGTGGCCGCGAAGTGCGGGAATTTATCGAATCGGATCTGGGCGAAGAAGGGCTGAAACGTTCAGTGCTGGTAGTCGCTACCTCAGATCGTCCAGCGATGGAGAGGGCTAAGGCAGGATTTGTGGCGACCTCAATCGCTGAATACTTCCGTGATCAAGGTAAACGTGTACTCCTGCTGATGGATTCCGTGACCCGTTTCGCCCGCGCGCAACGAGAAATAGGTCTGGCTGCCGGCGAACCGCCAACCCGACGAGGTTACCCACCGTCAGTCTTCGCGGCGTTACCACGGTTAATGGAACGTGCCGGTCAATCTGACAAAGGCTCAATTACCGCCCTTTACACTGTATTAGTGGAAGGAGATGACATGACAGAACCCGTAGCGGATGAGACCCGTTCGATCCTTGATGGTCACATTATTTTGTCACGCAAGCTGGCTGCGGCTAACCATTATCCAGCTATTGATGTGTTACGTTCCGCCAGCAGGGTGATGAACCAGATTATCACTCCTGAACACCTGGCTCAGGCTGGTTTGTTACGTCATTGGCTGGCTAAGTATGAAGAAGTTGAGCTTTTGTTACAGATCGGAGAATACAAGAAGGGGCAAGATCCCGTTGCCGACAATGCCATTGCACACATTGAAGCAATACGTAGTTGGTTACGCCAAGGCACTCATGAAACAAGTGATTTGCCGCAAACTTTAGCGCTATTGCAGCAGATAACGAAACAATGATTAACCGTTTACAACGTATAAAAGCACTACGTGTTGAACGCGCTGAACGACATTTTTCCTTGCAACAAATGAAACTTCAAACGACGCGTCAACACCATCAACAAGCTTTGCAAGCCTCGCAAGATTACTGTCAATGGCGAATAGAAGAAGAGCAACGGCTTTTTAAACTGTGTCAAGGCCAACCCATTGACCGCAAAGGTCTTGAACGCTGGCAACAACAAGTTGCCCTGTTACGCGAAAATGAAGCGCAGTTAGAAAAGGAAGTCGCTGAAATGGCCGAAAAAGTGGAACTGGAACTGCGTCAACTACAAGAATGCCAACGTGTACTGCACCACGCACGTCAGCAGCAGGAAAAATTTAACGAATTGGGCCGCCAGGAACAAGAGGCGATCCGTGTCCAAAACGAATACCAGGAAGAGCGGGAACAAGAAGAGTTCCATCGCCAACAAGAAAGAGTGTAAAACAGAAAAGCATGAACCCATTGACAGCTATCGGCAAAGGTGTCCCCTTCCTCCCAACGTCCCCCACAGCGGCAGACACAGATTTGCAGCGCCGTTTTGAGCAGGCTATTGCCTCTCATGCCACCAATACGCGCCAGTCAACAACACGGCGGATGGATCAACCATTAACCGACACGACCAGAAATGGCAAAACAGCGGATCTACATTCCACACATGACGCAAATGAGGAACTTTCGCCATTCGACTCCACACACAAGGCAACTGATGATCCACGCAGACACGCCTTACCCCAGCCATACCATAGCACCTCTTCTTTTTCACATAAGAGAGAAGAGAACCAAGCTAACCTAGAGCAAAAAAAAGAGTCCCAAGAACATGATGATATAAGGGCAAACTCTCTGGCGACGCCTGACCTCCCAGTACACACTCCCAATCTTGAGCCGGCCAACATGACACCTGCGGTTGTGCCTCATCCATTACCAAGCCAAGATGTACCCGCACTACCTCAAAATCAGAAGAAAAGCTTATTGCCCTCTGTTGATCGTCTCGATGAGATCGCTATCGAGATAAAAAAGTCTCTGTCAGCACCCGCTATCCTTGCGTGCCAGCCAGACCTGAACACCCCAGCCCCTAACCTAAAACCGGTTGATATCATGTCCTCTGTTGCGGTCTATCCTGACACAACAGCTATTCCTGCACAGAAAGACGCAAACGATGAACCGGTATATGATGAACCGGTATATTATGCAGTGGCGCAAACAACGCCCGGCATATCCAGATTTCAGCAAAATACACAAGAACAAAACATCCTTCCTCGCCAGCAGGCAGGTCTGGTTTTCCCTGTTCCCCATGTTAATGAAATCAGCATCACGGAAAAAAAGATCCTTACTGAAATCGAGACATTCCATTTATTGGCATCAAAGCCAAAAGAGTCTGACATTCAGCCCTCCTATCCTGGTGAATTAGACGGGAAAATGCCCTTCTTTCCACAAACACAGCTCCTCCCAGGCGAGCGCATACTCGCTACAATGCAAGCAACTTCAACCATTTCCCCACTTTTGGAGGCGCTGATCGATAAATTGAGTGTGGAGATCAGTATCGAACTAACACGGCAGCAACGTCCGCCAACATTACATCTGACACTCCCTAACCTAGGTGCTCTTGAGATTCAACTAACCAATGAGAATGGCAAACTTCAAATAGAGATTTTGGCGAACCCGGCAGCCCAACAACAACTGAAGCAGGCACGCTTTGAGCTGCTTGAACGTCTACAGCTTCTTTATCCAACACAAACTGTCGAACTCTCTCTCCCATCTCAAACGGATAGCGAGCACGGATCACGCCAGCGTCGCAGCGTATATGAAGAATGGAAAAATGATGCATGAATAGCCTGACCCTACCCAAAGTCTCATTGGCAGAATTGACTCTGCGTCAAACCCTGAGCCGTCATCAGCAACAATTTAGCTGGGCTAATGGTCATCTCACTCTGGATATCGTTTCTCCTCCCCAAACGCTGGACAAGGTGCTGATCGCCCACTGGAAGGGACATACTTTCTCTTTTTACTGCCATGCAACCGAGCTGGCTCTGTGGCTCGCCCCTGATCTACAACAAGCAGATCTGGCCTCACTCCCTCAGGATCTGTTGCTGGCACTGATGGAATACCAAAGCAAAACACTACCAAATCTGTCATGGTCCGCGCTGAGAACCATATCAGAACTCTCTTTATCGGCCTGCTTATTACTACGCCTTGAGCGGCCAGGTGCCACATTACCACTCTGGTTACCAGAATCCTCGCCCTTATTTGCCATATTGCCAAAACGTCAACCAAACGAGTACTTGCCCATTCCATTACAACTGTCTCTGCAATGGGGAGCAATAAACCTGACTTTAGACGAGTTTCATACCCTGGAACCAGGGGATGTACTGCTACTGTCCCCACAGCAACAGCCAGATGCTTCTCTGTTAGCACATCTGGAAGGGCGACCTTGGGCCTACTTTAAATACCATGAACAGAAACTGGAGTTAATCACTATGCACACACTCTCTCCTGACACTCCTGACAGTACACCGGTAACGGACTTAAACAGCCTGGAGGTTCATGTCAGTTTCGAGGTTGGTCGTCAGACCTTGGATTTACATACGCTTACCAGTCTGCAACCCGGTTCATTACTCGATCTTGGTGTTCCACCAGACGGTGAAGTACGTATTCTCGTCAATCAGAAATGCCTTGGTTCAGGGCGGTTGGTAGATATTCAGGGGCGTCTGGGTGTAAAAGTTGAACATCTCTTTACGGAGAAACAATCATGATCCAACTACCAAACGAGTTGGATCTTATCATCGGGCTGGCCTTACTGGCTCTGCTCCCCTTTATTGCGGTGATGGCCACCTCTTTCCTCAAATTGGCAGTGGTATTTTCTTTGCTGCGTAACGCCTTGGGAGTACAACAAATCCCACCTAACATGGCTATGTATGGATTGGCGATTATCCTCACTATCTATGTCATGGCCCCAGTGGGTTTCGCTACTCAAGATTATCTGCGCCAGAATGAAGTTTCATTCAGTAACGCTAAATCGGTAGAAAAATTTATGGAAGAAGGTATAGCACCTTACCGGAACTTTCTTAAACAACATATTAAGCCCAGTGAGCGCACTTTCTTTATCGATAGCACCCGACAGATTTGGCCAAGCCAATATGCGGACCGACTGGAACCAGATAGCCTGCTGATCCTGCTGCCAGCCTTTACAGTCAGTGAATTAACCCGAGCTTTTGAAATTGGGTTTCTTCTTTATCTGCCGTTTATTGCGATCGATCTCATTATTTCTAACATCCTGCTCGCAATGGGGATGATGATGGTTTCCCCTATGACCATCTCTCTTCCTTTCAAGTTACTGCTATTTGTCCTGCTTGATGGCTGGACACGCCTGACACACGGCCTTGTCATCAGTTATGGAGCCTGAATATGAGTAATGCTGATATTCTGCATTTCACCAGCCAATCGCTCTGGCTAGTGTTAATTCTTTCCCTGCCACCGGTATTGATGGCCGCCGCAGTGGGAACATTGGTCTCATTGATCCAGGCACTTACCCAAATACAAGAACAAACGCTGGGTTTTGTCATTAAATTAATTGCTGTCATTATCACCCTGTTCGCTACGGCTACCTGGCTTGGCAACGAGCTCTACAGCTTCGCCAACATGGCCTTTCTCAAGGTGCCACTGATCAAATGACCCTACCAGAGCTCCAGCAACAAATCCTTGCTTATACCCTGCTGTTACCCCGCATTATGAGCTGTTTTGTGATATTTCCTGTACTCAGCAAACAGATGCTGGGCGGTGGACTGATCCGTAACGGTGTGGCTTGCTCACTGGCACTCTATGCTTACCCAACAGTAGCAGGTAACCCGTTGCCAACATTTGGTAGCCTGGAATTGACGCTGCTGCTCGGTAAGGAAGTCTTGCTTGGTCTGCTAATCGGCTTTATCGCTTCTATTCCATTTTGGGCAATGGAAGCCACTGGCTTTATTATCGATAACCAACGGGGAGCAACAATGGCTTCGGTACTTAACCCCTCTCTGGGAAGCCAAACTTCACCCACAGGTCTGCTATTGACTCAAACTCTGATCACGCTTTTTTTCTCCGGCGGCGCTTTTCTTAGTCTGCTTGGTGCCCTATACCAGAGTTATAACAGTTGGCCGGTAGCGCAATTGTTTCCCCATATTACCAGCCAGTGGATCAGTTTTTTCTATGGTCAGTTCAGCTATCTACTGCAACTTTGTATCCTGATGGCAGCCCCTTTATTAATCGCCATGTTCCTGGCCGAGTTCGGGCTGGCACTGATTAGCCGTTTCGCTCCATCTCTCAACGTTTTCGTATTGGCGATGCCGATCAAGAGCGCAATTGCCAGCCTGTTACTGGTTATCTATATCCGATTACTGATGCATCATGCTTATGATAAGGTGTTGTTAACGCTTTCTCCTGTACGCATGTTAATTCCTGTCCTGGAGGCACCATGAGTGGAGAAAAGACGGAACAGCCTACACCCAAGAAACTCCGAGATGCTCGAAAAAAGGGACAGGTAACCAAAAGCAACGAAGTAGTATCGACCTCTTTAATCCTGGGGCTGATCGGTATGATCATGGTCATGTCCGAATACTATTTGGAACATCTGAGTAAATTGATGCTGATCCCGGCTAGTCTGCTGGAGAAACCCTTTCCCCAAGCCTTCAATCATGTCGTTGAAAACCTGATGCAGGAGCTGGTCTACCTCTGCCTACCAATTCTGAGCGTTTCCGCTTTGTTATCGTTAGCATCACACCTTGCCCAATACGGCTTCCTGTTGAGTGGAAATTCTATCAAGCCTGATATCAAAAAGATCAATCCTGTTGAAGGGGCCAAAAGAATCTTCTCTATCAAGAGCTTGGTGGAATTCATCAAATCAATACTCAAAGTGACGCTGCTCTGTATCCTAGTCTGGGTTACCCTAGAAGGTAATCTACAGGCGCTACTGTACCTGCCGGAGTGTGGGACAAGATGTATTATCCCTGTGCTCGGTATGATGTTAACTCAGCTAATGACCGTATGTGGTATCGGGTTTATCGTCATTTCTATTGCCGATTATGCCTTCGAACACTACCAACATATCAAGCAGCTCAGAATGAGCAAAGACGAGATCAAGCGCGAATATAAAGAGAGTGAAGGCAGCCCGGAGATCAAAAGCAAGCGACGCCAATTTCACCAGGAATTACAATCAGGCAATATGCGCGCCAGCGTCAAGAATTCATCAGTGATCGTTGCCAACCCAACTCATATTGCCGTCGGTATCCGCTACAAGAAAGGAGAAACACCTTTACCTCTTATTACGCTCAAGTTCACTGAGGCGCAGGCCCTGCAAGTCCGGCGTATTGCCGAAGAGGAAGGTATTCCAGTATTACAGCGAATCCCTCTCGCACGGGCACTTTATCAGGATGGCCTCATCGATAACTATATCCCTGCTGATCTCATTCAAGCCACCGCAGAAGTTTTACGCTGGCTAGAACAGTGGCAAGATCGCTCTCCTGAATCGTAACCTGCTCTCAACAAATAGACGTTTCTCAGGTGTAAAATGCGATTTGTTGGCAATACCATAAGTCAATGTTTGCTATATTTCGATTATTGCCGATGGCTTCGTTTCTTAATTTCATTACGACCAAATCACATAATTGTAACAAATTTAAGATAAATAAAGATGACTGCTAATAGCTAATCATTCCTTAAACGATATTATAATAAACAATCCAATTCGGTTAGGTTGATTCTTTCTTGTTATCGATTGATAAAATCGTTCAAACCAGATTTGAATTTCTTATCAAGTGATCTACTATTATGCGTGTATGCGGTGGGTCATTTGAGCTATTAGATTTTAACACACACTGACTTCTGAGCCTTTTAATCAATTAATACTCAGATGACCATGACAATAATTGACGTATTCTGAATCATCTATACATTATCTGAATAAAAAGGAGAAAACTAATAATCAAGACAGAATACAAAGCCCAACTTATGACTCAGAATGAGGAATCTACAGGCAATCTTTACTATGTAAAAAGAATTGATCGCTTTTCATCTGTTGTTTATAAAATGTGAGAATAATACTATTATTCAGATTGAGAACATTAATATGCCACCAGAAGAAAAACCGTTTTAATTAAAAGACCTTATAACTCGCTATCCCGTTAAACACATAAAACTATTCTTCCTGTCTATTGCAGGTAGTAAAAACCAAAGAAAACATATATTTAATATCAATAAAAATAACGTAATTTATATTTTTTTAAGACAACACCAATAGATCCAGGACAATAAAATGAATGGCATCACAACATCAGGGAAGGGAATGGATATCACTCTATTCCAGCGTAGCATGCCTGCCTTCAACGTTATAGAACATCATCAGGAAGGGATATATATCCTGCTCGAAGGTGAGATGACATGGCAGGACAGTACCAATACCTACGATCTCTCTCATAATGAACTGCTTTTTGTTCGTCGTGGCAGTTACGCAGCAAAAACGCGTAGTAATACCTGCAAGCTACTCTGGTTACCGTTGAGTACAACTTTCCTTCATAGTTTTCTGCAACGTTTTGGTACTCTGCTCAGTGAAGTCGAGCGACACAATGTGCCAGCACCCGAATTGATTGCATTTACCTCATCTCCTCTGTTATCTCAAAGTGTTAATGGGCTGGTCGATCTATTGGCTCATGATTACCCCCCAGCCTTGGGTCAATTAAGAACGGAAGAATTGCTGTTGTTGATGTCTTTTGGGGAGCAAGGGATTTTGCTCATGTCAGTATTACGACAACTAAGCAATCGCCAGGTAGAACGTTTACAGAGCTTTATGGAAAATCACTACCTCAAAGAATGGAAACTCAGCGAATTCGCTAAAGAATTCGGCATGGGATTAACCACTTTCAAGGAGCTATTCCGCTCCGTATACGGCATATCACCACGAGCCTGGATCAGCGAGCGCCGTATTCTTTATGCACATCAGCTACTACTCAATAGTGAGATGAGTATTGTTGATATCTCAATGGAAGCCGGATTCTCCAGCCAATCCTACTTTACTCAAAGCTATCGGAGACGCTTTGATTGCACCCCCAGTCGTGCCAGGTATGGCAAAGAGTAACGATTGGCTAAAATAATCTGACGTTTTTTACAAGTTAACCATTGGCCTGACAGATAAAATAAGGCCATTCCTAATCTAATCGACAAGAGTGACTAGCAGCAAGATGAGCATAGCATGAGCCAGCAAGACCATAATCAGACTCGAACCAGCATGTTTCTCGGCCGCAAGATCTCTGTCATGCAGTCTGGGATCCCGCGCCGAGAACAGTTGCTCGGAAAATCGCCGTCTATTCAGTACCAGAATAGAGACATTATCAATAACCAACAGTTTGTTCTGTTACAACGTCTTTTGCCCAGACATCTTCTGGAAAGCTTAATGAAATCTGTTTGGTTTCGCAGACGGCTAAATTGTGGGCAAGCGTTGAAGCGTAATGACTTGCAACAGCTAATCAGAGCGGCGGCAAAGTCAGAATGTGACTGGGACACGGTACTGGGTAACCACATTAACCTTGCCGACAGACATCTTTTACAGTATTGGGTACTACAGCCACTATTTGATTGGTGGCTCCGCCTGCTAGAACCAGAGATAGAACTCTGGTTCATCGAACTTGATCAGTTGCAGATTCAAGAACGGCAACTGCGTGCTAAGGCGCATTTTTGGCAACAGGTTGAAAACCTGTCATCTCAATGCCGGGAACAACACTATCAAGAGGTTATATCCTTGCAAACAGCGCTCAACCAACGCAAGAAACTATTAGAAAAACTGCTGTTGACAGCGGAAAACCAGGCCTATGAAGCATGGCCCAACTGGTTTACCGGTCTGGATGTACTCCAGACCGACGACAATCTGGCGGTTTTCACCCCGGTTCCTGAAGTGCTGTCTCCCTGCTGGACATGGTTGACCACCTTAAAATATGACAGGGCGGCGGCTATCCACTTACAACAATGGCTCTGCGCTCGTGCCCTGTGCCTGCCACAGGACAGTTTTTATTGGCAATCGACGACGACCTAAATCATTAGAGGAAATATGCAAACTCTACTCAATCATCTGGCCAGTCGCTTGGGCCAGAAGCCTTTTGTTTCCGATGGGCAAGGGCATTACCATTTGCACATTGATAACTACAACCTGTTTCTTCGCCAACAAGGAACTGCACTTGTATTATCCAGCCCTCTAAACTGGCGCCATAACCCAAAAGATTTATCAGCCACCGAACTATTGAAGACACTGCTGCAACAGGTCACTCGTTGGGGACGTCATACTCCCCACGCACTGACCTTGGATGAATCAGAAAATCTTATTCTGGAAGCTCGCCTTGATCCTGACAGTCTGGATATTCAAATCCTAGAACAAATGCTAGCTATGCATGTCGATTTACTGGAGCAAACCATGAACTTATTATCGGAAACGCAATCTTCCCCTCAATGGAAACAAGTTATATGGCAGCCATGAAACAGTTCCAACGGCTGTGCCGCTCCTTACTGTTATCGTTGAGCATCAGTAGTGTGATGCTCTCTTCGGCTTTTAGCCAAGATCTGGATTGGCTGCCCATGCCTTATGACTATCTGGCAAAAGGAGAAAGCTTGCGGGATGTGCTGGTTAATTTCGGTGCTAACTATGACGCATCAGTGATTGTCAGTGATAAGGTGACCGATCAGGTTAACGGTCATTTTGAACAAGATGGCCCTCAGGAATTCCTGCAACATTTATCCTCTCTCTATAACCTAGTCTGGTACTACGATGGGAGTGTACTTTACGTATTTAAAAACAGCGAAATACAATCACGTCTCCTTAAACTTGAGCAAACCAACGCAACAGAGCTACAGCAAGCCCTGAAACGTTCCGGTATTTGGGAACCCCGTTTTGGCTGGCGTCCTGATCCAGGCAACCAACTGGTTTACGTATCAGGCCCTCCCCGTTATCTTGAACTGGTCGATCAGACTGCATCTGCACTGGAACAGCAATCACTGCTGCGTAGCGAAAAAACCGGGGCGTTAACTGTGGAGATTTTCCCACTCAAATATGCCTCAGTTACAGATCGCCAGATCCAGTATCGTGATAGCAATATTGAAGCACCTGGTATCGCCACTATTCTCTCCCGCTTGCTGAGTGATGCCAATGTGGCGGCTGTCACTGGTGAAACAACATCATCTATGGGAGGAAACCATTCAAGCCGGGCTGTTGTACAGGCGGAACCGTCTCTAAACGCAATCATTGTACGAGACAACCCGGAAAGGATGTCCATGTACGCACATTTAATCAACGCACTGGACAAACCCTCTGCCCGCATTGAAGTCGCACTTTCCATCGTCGATATCAACGCTGACAACCTTTCAGAGCTGGGTGTTGACTGGCAGGTAGGCATCAACACCGGGCCGCGCCATCTTATCGATATCACCACCACCCGGGAAAAAAATGAGAAAAAGGAAAAAGTGGAAAGCATCGGTTCAGCAGCATTGGGTAGCTTAGTTGATCGCCGAGGCCTGGATTACCTGCTGGCAAAAATAACCCTGTTAGAGAGCAAAGGCAGCGCTCAGGTGGTTTCCCGCCCAACGCTTCTTACTCAGGAGAACACCCAAGCGGTTATTGACCATAATGAAACCTATTACGTAAAAGTTAATGGTGAACGGGTCGCCGAACTTAAGAGCCTCACCTATGGCACTATGCTACGTATGACCCCCAGAGTTATCCAAATAGGGGATTCTCCTGAAATCAGCCTGAGTCTGCACATTGAAGACGGTAACCAGAAGCCCAACAGCTCAGGCCCAGATGGCATTCCTACCATCAGCCGAACCATTGTCGATACCGTTGCCAGAGTTGGGCATGGGCAAAGCCTACTGATCGGCGGCATTTACCGTGACGAAATGTATGAAAGCCTACGCAAAGTGCCATTTTTAGGCGATATCCCCTACCTGGGTGTTTTGTTCCGCAGTACCACTGAGCAGGTACGGCGTTCAGTACGATTGTTCATTATTGAACCACGGCTCATTGATAGTGGGATAGCTCATTATCTGGCATTGGGTAATGGACAAGATCTACGCCATCGGTTACTGGCAACACAAGATATCTCTAATCAGAGCGTTTCTCTGAGTAAAGTACTGAGCGGTTCACAATGCCAATCTTTATCCCCGGCCCGCCAAGTACAAGAAACGCTACGGCAAGCAGGTAAAAGCTCATTTTTAGCCTCATGCCGAATGGGCAAAACTTACGGATGGCGAGTCATTGAACAACAATGTTCACTTAAGGAAACCTGGTGTGTTCGTGCGCAAAATAAGGCGAGCAGATGAGTTGGAAAATTCGCTTCTACCGCGGACTGAATAAAAGTATTGAGGTCAATTTAGCTGAAGGGCGTTTAGCCATCGGCTCGGACCCCTTACAGGCAGATATCGTTCTGGTGGATGAAGATGTTGCCCCTATGCATCTCATTTTAGAAGTAGAATCAGATTCAATCCGCCTGTTGGAATGGGCCGGTGAAACAGCACCAAGTCAGAATGGCGAACCCCTGTCACCGGGGGCTTCCCTGCAAGCGCTGGCTCGTCAAGAGGTAGGGCCGTTATTGTGGGCTTTCTGCGATCAACAACAGGCATTCCCGAACCAACTTGCCGAGCCTGCAATCACACTACACCAGCGTCCCATCCGGAAAAATCGCAGCCGAGTTGCCGGCGGGATGTTGATACTCTGTCTGGTACTGGCACTGGGCTTCTTGGCACTGCTTGGGCATGAAGGGTGGCAACGGCACAATCCATCCCATGGTATGGCTGAACAGGAACTACGCCGTTTTCTCCATGACGATTCAGCCTATCGTCAGGTTAGTGCGCAAATGATGCCTGATAACGGGCCTCTGCTGCTAAAAGGTTATGTGGACCACAACTACCAACGTCTAGCATTGCAAGAATATCTTGATACTCATTCTCTCAGTTATCGACTGGAGTTACGTACTATGGAGGAATTACGTCAGGGGGTAGATTTCATTTTACAAAAATTAGGTTATACCCAGATCAAAAGCAGCAATGGCAAACAACCCGGCTGGATCCGCCTTGCAGGAGAATTAACTGACCCTGACCAACAGTGGAACGACATTGAATCATTGCTCAAACGCGACGTTCCGGGCCTACTTGGTATAGAAAACCAGACAATGCTAACCGGTGGTCATCTCAAGCGTCTGGATATGCTATTGGCTAAACATGATTTACCCAACACGCTGACCTACAAGGACAAAAGCGATCGTATTGAGTTCACAGGTCAACTGGATGAGCTCCAGACTCACAATTTCTACCGCTTACAGCAGGTATTTAAACAAGAATTTGGCAACCGACCAATCCTTGTACTACTAAATAATAACCGACTCTCCCTCAATGATGAGCTCAATTTCGATGTCCGGGCGGTTTCTCTGGGACGTGTGCCTTATGTAGTACTCAAAAATAACTTGCGTTATCCCGTTGGAGCAACAACAGAAAATGGTTTTAGGATCGAAGCTATCCGTCGAGATGCCATTGTTATTACCAAAGGTGAACGGCAATTTATCGTCAAACTTAACAGGAGCCCAACTTTATGATGACATCCCTGGAGGCACGACTGTTCGGTGCTGATCCCGCTTATGTCAACGAAATTCAACACCGCCTCTCTCAGGCGCTGAACGATATCAAACAACGCCTGAGACGTGGAGGTTCGGTACAAGAATACCAACAATGGCAGCAAGAGGCTGACGCCATCCAAGCTGCAATCACAATACTTAACACAACAGAAGGAGGCCATCATGGCTAGCACTAGCACTACACTTTTTACTTCCGCAGAAACAGTGAACACACTTGATGCAGTTGCTGGCCAGTTGAAGGATCAAGCCAACGCAGCCAACAAAGGCGTCAATGATGCCATTGCCGCCCTTAACGACGGTCCTGATAACCCCGCTCTGCTCGCTGAGTTACAACACAAGATTAACAAGTGGTCAGTCATCTACAACATTAACTCCACTGTCACCCGGTCCATGAAAGACCTGATGCAAGGCATATTACAGAAGATCTAATCATGACACGTTCATTCAAAGGGCTACTGGCAGATATCGCTCTGGTTGGAAGCGGCCACCACTGCCATGACGAAGCCAATGCTATTGCCGACTGGCTAATGTTAAATGAGGAAGGGCAAGAAGCCGCAAATCTAATTCGGCTCTCTTCTCTAACGAACCAAAGTAAATATCAACAGGCTCTGGATCTTGGCCGGGATCTTCCCTGGCCCAGTCTGGAACCTTGGCTGGCTTTATGTGAATGGCGTCTGGGGCTGGCCTCAGCCCTAGAGCAGAGACTAACGCGAATGGCTGATAGTGACGATCCACAATTGTTGTCTTTTGTTGATGGTATGCGAGAGCAACTGACTCATGAATAGGATCGAAGGGCCATCTTATAATGTGCTGTCACAACCAACAGTACAGCCTTCAATCACTGCCAAGAACAAGCAAGACTTTGATCAAGCACTGGAACTCATGCCTGATCAACAGACGCTGAAAGAGCGACAACAACGCTGGATGCAAGGAGCGTCTCTGGAAGAAGTTTTAGGTGACTTCAATCCAGCGATCCAGCGAAAAATCGTCTGGCAATGGCATCAGACCTTATCAACTGATAGCCAGCCCTCTCAACGTGCTCAGTTAGAGGGCAAACTTATTGCCCCGGTACAAAAACATCTGTGGTCGCAGTTTGGTGGCCTGACCTTGCCCGTCAAACCACAACTGGATTTACCAGAATTCAGAGCGATTGTTCGTGAATTCGCGCCCACAGGCCGACAACAGGAAACGGTCCTTCTCAAGGTACTCAGCGAGATTAAATCTCTAGACGGTAATGAGTACCTGAGTGACCTAATCCGACGTGAGTTGCAAACACTTATCCCCCGTAACGGTATGGTGGATAACCTGATCCGAAACTCACATAAACTCGATTTGGAGGAATAATGGACCTGCCACAAATAAGCGAGACACTGATAACCAGCCTGGATGAACTCAACACACCTCAGGCCAGTGCCGAAAATGTTGCACATTTTGAACTGGCTATGTCCAATCAAGATCAGGGGCTTGGAAACAGTCTGATCAGCGAATTGGGCCAGTATAAACAACAAATTACTCAGGCTAAACAAGAGTTGGAAGCACAGCTGGCCGTCCCCGGCAGTGATCCCAACAGCCTGATGCAAATGCAGTGGTCTCTAATGCGGATTACCCTACAAGAAGAGCTGATTGCCAAAACAGTAGGACGATTGAATCAAAACGTTGAAACCCTAATGAAAGCCCAGTGAGGAGCCGTGAAGAAACATCCTATAATCTGCATCCTGTTAGCTGTCTTCATGCTAACAGGATGTAAAATCGAACTCTATACTGGAGTTAGCCAAAAAGAAGGCAACGAAATGCTGGCCTTGCTCAGGGAAGCAGGAATTTCCTCTGATAAGCAGCCAGATAAAGATGACAATATCAAGCTATTAGTGGAAGAATCCGATGTTGCACAAGCTGTCGAGGTACTCAAGCGTAAAGGATATCCACGGGAGAACTTCTCCTCTTTACAAGATGTCTTCCCTAAAGACGGCCTTATCTCCTCGCCGGTAGAAGAACGGGCACGGCTCAACTTCGCCAAAGCGCAGGAGATTGCCCGAACGCTTTCGGAAATCGACGGTGTACTCGTCGCACGGGTACATGTAGTCTTACCGGAGGAACAAGATAGACTGGGGAAAAAGTTATCGCCGGCCTCTTCTTCTGTGTTTATTAAACACGCAGCTGACGTTCAACTCGATACTTATATTCCTCAGATAAAGCAGCTGGTCAATAACAGCATCGAAGGACTGAGTTATGACCGCATCAGCGTCGTATTAGTTCCTGCGGCGGGCGTGCGGCAGGTACCGTTAGCACCGCGCTATTCCACACTATTTTCTATCCAGGTTACTGAAGAATCACAAGGCCGCCTGATCGGAATTCTGGTTTTATTGTTAGCCTTGTTATTCATCAGCAATCTGGCTCAGTTCCTGTGGCACCGAAGCAGGATGCAATAATGGTAACAGCATTAACACCCTACCAATTTCGGTTTTGCCCTGCCAGTTATATTCATGCGGACCATCTATCACCAGATTGGCTTTCAGTCTTGTCCTCCCTTCCTGAATGGCGTAGCTCTCCCAGGATCAATGGCCTACTGTTGACTCAATTTGACCTGAATGTAGATTATGAGTTGCCAGCCGGCTTGGGAAACATTGCCCTGCTAGAGCAATCATACTTAGAACAGCTTCTGACTTGGCTGGGAGCCTTACTGCACGGGCAAGCTATTCGCCATTGCCTGTTGGCAGCAGAGCTTCGCCATTTACATGACGCGCTTGGGAGAAAGGGGCATCACTTTTGCTTAAAATATCTCGACATCATCATCGGTAACTGGCCGGCTGGTTGGCAACGTTCGTTGCCAACCACAATCAATGCGAACTATTTTCGTATCAGTGCTTTACAGTTCTGGCTAATGGCTATGGAGCCACTTCCTGCCGATTTCGCCAAACGCCTGAGCTTACGGCTTCCCCCTCATGACAATCCCCCGGCTTGGCCTATCAGCCAGGCAGAACGACCACTGGCACAGGCATTGTGTCTCAAATTGGCTAAACAAGTGAATACAGAATGTTACCTTTTATTAAAATAACAAAAGAGCATCTTCAACTTTCTCCTGAACTTCTGATACTACGTAAAACAGACTATCAAACCTGTCTCAGCGCCCAGTCTCTGCTTGATGAAGCCCGAGTCCAGGCTCAAGAAATTGAACGAGAAGCCCAGACCGTTTATGAGCAACAAAAAGAGTTAGGCTGGCAGGCCGGTATTGATGCTGCCCGTGCAGAACAAGCCAATTTGATTCACCAGACTCAGCTCCAGTGTCAGCAATATTACCGACAGGTCGAGCAGCAAATGAGCAATGTAGTATTGCAAGCTGTTCGTAAAATCCTAAAGAATTATGACCAGGTTTCCCTTACCTTACAGGTGGTTCGTGAAGCTCTTTCATTAGTCAGCAACCAAAAACAGGTCATCCTGCGGGTTAATCCTGAACAGGCCACAACAGTACGGGAACAAATATCCCGGGTACATAAAGACTTTCCTGAGATCGGCTACTTAGAAGTCACGGCGGATGATCGCCTCGATCAGGGCGGCTGCATTTTGGAAACAGAAGTCGGGATCATTGATGCCAGCTTAGATAGCCAACTCGACGCACTCATGTCCGCTATTAATAATCAATGGCAGAGTTGACTATTTCGCCACCTAAACGGATGGAAAAAAAGACATTCTTGGCGTAATAACTAAGGAATTCGTTATTTCTGAAACATCCATAAAAAAAGAGAGTTGGGATCTTTCTGGAATGAGAGTTTTACAACATTCCAGAGACACAACTTGTTTTCGACGGAAAATGAAAATTTCTTCTGCCATTATTAATATTCTCTATTTCGACAAAACATTATGATTCACTCTATCTGATATCCAGGCTCATATTCCCTGGAATAATCCCACAAAAAACGTTCAAGGAGTGACCATTGTCTCCTATCTCAAGTATTAATCACCAAAGAATATTTCCTACCCAACAACTCGACACCACAGCTGTTAACCAGCCTCAGGGGGAACTCTCTGGCCGATCACTGAAAGTCTCTTCCCCCAGACCTGGATTGCTGGAACGTCTCTCGGCCACGATCCAACGCAACCTGCCGGGCCACTCTATGCTCGATCGCCAGCTGACAACCGACGGCAAGAAAAACCAGGAGAGCCGCTTCTCTTTCAGCATGATAATGGACCGAATCATTCACTTTGCGGTCAGCACTAAACTGGGGAGCGTTCGGGATTCTGCGGATAAGCATGGCGGCGAAGTCACCTTCAAATTTGCCCAAACCAAAGGTGCCTTTCTAGACCAAATAATGAAACACCAAGACACCGCTGGCGGCGTCTGTGAATCCATATCCGCCCACTGGATAAGCGCCCATGCCAAAGGTGAGAGCGTCTTTGACCAACTCTATGTTGGGGGTCAAAAAGGTCAGTTCCATATCGACTCTCTGGTTTCCATCAAACAATTACAGATGGATGGCATAGCCCAGGATGCCGACCAAGATACCATGACCGAATCCTGGCTCAGTGAAAACGGCATCCAACCGCGCATGAAGACGATAACCTATCAAAGCGCCAACGGGCCAATTGATTACAAGCGTCCAATCGAAGTCAATGGTCAAACCGGCAGCAATGGCACAAAAGACCTGCTAAACGCCATCCTGGACACAGGTGAGCCGGGTTCTAGCTACAAGAAGATCGGTTTTTCAGGGCAGATGGCGGGCCACACAGTAGCAGCTTATGTAGATGACCAAAAAGGGGTCACCTTCTTCGATCCTAACTTCGGCGAGTTCAATTTCCCGGATAAAACCTCATTCTCCAGCTGGTTCACTCAGGATTTCTGGTCCAAGTCCATGTATAACAAGGAAATCGGTCTGGGACAACATTTCCAAGTTCTCAACTACGAGCCTAAAACACAATGACACACGACTACCACCAACTAGTAGAAACCCTGTTCTCCAAACTCAGCCTCCCTGTGTCCCCTACCGACGATGGCATCTACACTTTGGAGGTCAACGGACGTTTTCAGGTACTGATTGGCTGCCATCACGATAATTGGTTACAGCTGTTCTGCGAATTAAGCTCCGAAGTTAGCTGCTCTAACAACCTTTTTGGACAACATTGGCCCGCCCATGTCCAAGGTGATCTGGATGGACAAGCAATCCTGTGGTCACAACGCCCTTTACCCGAGGTGGATGTGGTCGAACTACAGGCTTGGTTAGAGCGTTTCATTGACGACATTGAACAACGCCTTGCACCTGCCACTCACCAGCCCAAAGATCTTCCTCCTCCTTCCCTGATGCGGGTCTGAAAAGAGACGGCTATCGAGCTATAAGCTCAATGGAGGCCTCAAGATTTAGCGCCCTTTATAGGATAATCCGGTATACATTTCTTGTGCCGGATTTTTTCTATATAGGCAAGGAATAGTATGTAACATTTTGGCGAATACACATGCAAAAAACCCGCAATTAAGCGGGTTTTTACTATTAACAACTTTAACTGCTCAGGCTTTCACCTTCATCGCTATCGTAAAGTCGTTAATGGATTTAAGCAGTTAAGTTAAATCAAGATAATACGATAACATTTACCGCTGATGGACCTTTAGCGCCATTCTCAATAGAGAATGAAACTTCCTGACCTTCTTCCAGCGTTTTGAAATTATTGCTCTGAATTGCAGAATAATGAACAAAAACGTCTTTGCTACCATCTTTCGGAGAAATAAAACCAAAACCTTTATCGTTATTGAACCATTTTACTGAACCAGTCATTGCATTAGACATAGAATTTTCCTTTAAATTTATTTAAGTTGCCATAAGGCATGTTTAGGTCTGTTTTTCAGTTTTACTTATGGGTACTAATTAGAAGGAATTCGCAATGAAGTGGTATCGGGGATAACGCTAAATGGTGAACTGCTTTAACTTGCTTTTCATAAAGTAGGTCTGTACTTCCAAACCAGTGATGCTATTAACTCATATTTACTGACATTTAGCAAATTTTAATTTCATTTATTTTTTCTATTTGAATTTCCCTTTTCGAAAATTGCTGAAATATCAATTTGATGACCAAAAAAGCTAAGAGTGCAGGATAAGGCTGTGATTAGAGTTGCACCACAAGACGCTAATACATATGGCCTTAATACTTCATCAAAATCTTATCGCCCGCAATGGAGAACGACTGAATAGATGTATAAAAGTCTAAATGGATTCTCGCCAAATTAAGATACGACATTAAATACGATGCCGTACCTGTCGGTATTAACAAATTATTCTTACTCTATACACCTATAAGACTAAAGCAAGTTACATGCATTAGAATTTCTTCACATTTTTCTATTTCTCCTCTTGTTCTCACTCTGTAACAATTTATACTCCCAATCACGGTATTTCTGTCACATAGAGCCTGCTATCGCTAACATTCTGGTTTTCATGCTCTCAGTCTTACCTGTTTGTTACAATGCATTAACAACATTTTCACTGCACACCCTGCACGGAAAAGTGATCACATTAATAATATCTTTAGATATATTTATCATTTTCCATCTATTTGAGAGCGAAGGAAGGGATGCCCTAAACGGGAAACTAGCAAGATCGCTGACAGCGTAAATACACTATCCAGAGCATTGTGCGAAGTTAAAACGTTTAATGAATCTATGGCAGAAAACGCCAACCATGGAGCCATTTCTGTCTATATCCATAGTGGCATCACGATATTAACCTCACCACCGAAGATATCACTGAACATCAGTGTAAGCTGAATAAAACCGATATTAGTATGCTCGTTGCGTAACATCACACACTACATAGGAAAATGTAAAAATGAAGAAATTAATCGTTTTAGTAGGAAAGCCGCCTTCTCCTCACCCTAAAAGACAGGATTTTCCAGAGGCTAACTGATGAAAAATAAACTCATTAGCATACAGCAAGCCGCCGAGCATTTTTATGATGGCATGACCATCATGGTGGGCGGTTTTATGGGCGTAGGTACGCCTCCTCGTTTAATCACCGCATTACTAAACACTGGTGTAAAAGATCTGACTCTAATTGTCAACGATACTAGCCGTGTCGACTTCGGCATTGGCCCTCTTGTGGTCAACCACAGAGTGAAAAAAGTTATCACCTCACATATTGGCACTAATCCGGAAACTGGACGCCAAATGATTGCTGGAGAGATAGAGGTGGAACTGGTTCCTCTGGGAACATTGATCGAACGTATTCGGTGCGGTGGCGCAGGTTTGGGCGGATTCCTGACCCCTACTGGAGTCGGTACCTTTGTAGAAGCCGGAAAACAAAAAGTGACTCTCAACGGAACAGACTATCTGCTGGAACTCCCACTGCGTGCTGATCTGGCGTTGATTCAGTCTCATCTTGCCGATCATCAGGGCAACCTGACTTATCAGTTAAGCGCCCGTAATTTTAACCCGGTTATTGCTCTGGCTGCGGATAGCACGATTGCCGAGCCGGATGCATTGGTTGAAGTGGGTGAGATCGCACCGGACTGCGTTATGACACCAGGCGCACTGATCGACTACATCGTTTATCCGAGAGGAAATTCATAATGAACGCCAAACAACTTATTGCCCATCGTATCGCGCTTGAACTACAAGATGGCGACGTTGTTAACCTCGGCATCGGTATTCCCACGCTAGTCGCGAACTATCTGCCCGATAACATTCATATTACCCTACAGTCAGAAAATGGTTTTCTGGGCCTTGGCCCCGTTACAGAACCTCATCCGAATCTGGTCAATGCCGGTGGAAAACCCTGTGGTATCCTGCCCGGAGCCGCCATGTTTGACAGTGCATTCTCTTTTGCTTTAATACGCGGTGGTCACATAGATGCTTGTGTGCTAGGTGCTCTGCAAGTTGACCAACATGCCAACTTAGCCAGTTGGATGATACCGGGAAAAATGGTGCTCGGTATGGGTGGGGCGATGGATCTCGTTACGGGTGCCCGCAAAGTGATTATTGCAATGGAACACTGCACCAAAGACGGATCCGCAAAGATCCTCAAGCAATGTACCCTGCCGCTAACCGCCGTCAACAAAGTCAAGATGATCGTCACCGAACTGGCCGTCTTCTACTTTGAACAGGGGCAGTTAATCCTGAAAGAACATGCGCCAGGTATCACACTAGAAACTCTACAGGAAAAAACCGAAGCAAAATTCAGCGTCGCACACGATCTCAAAGTCATGTCCGTTCCAATGCAGCAAAATAGAGGATGATTGGTCATATTGACAACATACTGACTGGTTTTGTCAGCGGTTATCCCCTTGATCGACTAGACCTTACTACACCGCTGACCACACTTACCTTATTAATCAATTTAACACCCGTTTTTCCTGATGTTTTCTCTCTTAATGTCAGTATAACATTGAATTTTTTACCTGCGTTGAAAAACCCTTAACCACTGCCTTTTTACCTTTAATGATTAAGGTTTTATCTGTTTTTTCATGACACACTTAATGCGCTTTTTCCCGGTTTTAAAAACCATCTGATTGCAGCAAAATGCCATAAGGGAACCTCACTTGATGACAACAACTTGACAGTTAATGCTTACATTTAAATAATAATCATTATCATTTTCACAAGTTATTGGAAATCATAATGGTAACCCAGAAAGCCATGCCTGAAATTAATAGTTTTGCGCAACAATTTTACTTTGAACATCATGACTGGTTATACAACTGGTTACGCCATAAAGTCTCCTGTCCCTGCCATGCTGAAGATCTGACTCAAGATACATTCCTGAATGTTCTGTCCGGCTCAAATCTGTCAGATATCCGTCAACCACGGCCTTTTCTGGCAACTGTGGCTCGCTGTCTGGTTGCTAACTACTACCGCCGGAAAAAAACGGAAGAACGCTACCTGCAATATATAAACTCCATACCAGAAACGACCATACCTTCGACAGAAAGCAGATTGGTTACATTTGAACAGCTTGAAAAACTGGATATCACTCTTGATAAATTACCCAACCGGGTAAAACAAGCTTTCCTGCTGGCACAACTACAAGGTCTGCATTACAACGAAATCGCTGATAAGCTTCAAGTTTCTTCCAGTTCAGTGAAACAGTATCTGCAACAAGCCCATAACAAATGTAAAAAAGTTCAATTTTTCATTTAAAATTCACCAAGCCGTGTTACATTCAAAATTGATTTCTTTATGAAATCATAAATAAATTGAATTATTTCAATTTAACTATAATTGGACATTATGGGGAAAATTATGCGACACGGAATTACCGCTGCAATCCTGCTTTGCTGCTCTGCCGGCGCTTTAGCAACAACACCACAAATCATCGCTCACCGTGCTGGCACAGGTGATGCACCTGAAAATACAGAATATGCAATTTCCAAGTCCTTAGAGAACAAAGCGGATGCCATCTGGATAACCGTTCAGCTTGCAAAAGAGGGTATTCCTGTGCTCTATCGTCCATCAGATCTGAGTAGCTTAACCAATGAAAGTGGGCCTGTTTCTGCCTATAACGCAAGTCAGTTGACCAAATTTGATGCCGGTTACAAATTTGATTCTGATAGTGATCATCCATTTCGCAATAATGAAGTGTTTCCGTGCTAAAGGTGGTGCAAACATCATTTTATTTGGCATTAAAACCAAAGAAGATTTCAAACAGGCTAAAGAGCTTGGTGCCGATGGTGTGCTGGTGGATTCTCCCAAGCTGTTCAGTACTTTTAAAACAAAATAAGAATTTGGGGTTCCCAGAAAGAAACGCCTCCAGTAATCATTTTGAAAGAACACTTTCCCCACACAGACAAAATAGAACCCGCAGTTTTCTGCGGGTTTTGGCCGCTGACAAACCTGGTTTAACATTGCCCAAGTTTTTTCTAACCTTCGGCCTTCGGTATTGATACTCAAAAATAGCACCGTCCCTTAAGCATCCAGAATGCCATAAAAAGGTGTTAATACATATGAGGCGCATTTTCCAAGCTCAAGATAAGATTTTTAATAATCAATCGCCAATTTCTTTAAACGTGAGATCAATGTTGTTGGGTTCATTCCCAACAATTTTGCCGCACCGCCATCACCAAAGATTTTCCCTTTGCATTGTTTAACGGCAAGAGAGAGATTTTTAATTTCTAACTCTTTCAGCTGTTGCATAGTCAGCACACCTTCGATTTGTTGAAGTTCATTGTGAATATTCTGATACGTAGTTTCATTTTGCTGTTGATCTTGTTCCAGCAAATATTTGAAGGAAACCGTCCCCTGTTTTGCGGTAATGAGTGCGCGTTCAATGACATTTTGCAGCTCACGGATATTGCCAGGCCAGTCATATTGCTGTAGCACCAAAATATGCTTTTGTGAAAATGGGAGATAATTAATTTTACGCTTGTCACAAATCAACTTCGTAAAGTGTGTAACCAACAGTGGAATATCTTCTTTACGGTCACGTAAGGCAGGGGCATAAATCGGGAATACATTTAAACGGAAATACAGGTCTTCACGAAATCGTTTGTGTTTAACTTCTTCTTTTAAATTGCGGTTGGTGGCGGCAATAATCCGCACATCCACCTGCCGCGTTTTTTCTTCGCCGACTCGCTCAAAGGTTCCTTCTTGCAATACACGCAGCAGTTTACTTTGTAGCTCTATAGGAATTTCGCCAATTTCATCTAAAAACAGTGTGCCCTGATCTGCCAATTCAAAACGTCCGACACGGTCACGCACAGCCCCAGTAAATGCACCTTTGACATGTCCGAAAAATTCACTTTCAAACAGTTCCGAAGGAATGGCAGCACAGTTGACCCGAATAAGGGGTTGCTGTTTACGGTGACTGGATTGATGAATGGCTCGGGCAATCAGTTCTTTGCCTGTACCGGATTCACCATAAATCATCACGTTGGCATCAGTTGAGGCGACCACCTCGATTTTTTCAATAATCTGTAAAATGGATGTACTGCTGCCAATAATTTCATGATATTGATTTTCTTGTAAAATCTCCTCTTGCAAATATTCATTTTGCTGTTCCAGGCGGCTTTTTAAATCTTGCAGTTCTTCAAGGGCATGGGTCAGTTGTTTTTCGGTATTCAGCCGATCGGTAATATCACGGAACACCACTACCGCGCCAATAATTTCACTGTGACGAATCACTGGGGTACTGGTAAATTCCACTGGAAAGCAACTGCCATCACGGCGCCAAAAAATTTCCTGAATACCTTCATGTACAATGCCATCATGTACCGCCGCATAAATCGGGCACTCTTCTTCAGGATAGGGGGCACCATTTTCATGGGTATGGTGATGAATTTGATGGATATTGTTACCCAGTGTATCTTCAGGTTGCAATCCCAACATCTTAGCCCCGACAGGGTTAATAAAGGTACATAAGCCTTGTTTGTTAATACTGTAAATACCGTCACCGACTGAACTCAGCAATAAATGCTTGCCCGTGTCGGAGTCAATAAACAGTTCTTGCAAGGTTTGCTGTTCTTTTAAACCTATGCTGATGACTTTACCGGCATTTTTATTGAGTTGGCGCAGTTCTAAAGCTTTGACATCCATCAACGACCATATCAGCAAGGTCTTGTTTTTATAGGGCAATGAAATAGAAGTAATATCCAACTGGATTTTTTCACCATTTTTATCCAAGGTATACAGTTCATTGTTCCAAGCCCAACCTTTTGCTAAAGCGCCTTCGGTAAATGCCATAAGGTATGGCAGTTGTCTGAAATGACCAAAAATGGAAGTTACCGTTTTTTGAATAATTTCATGACGTTCATAACGTAATAGTTTAGTAGCACTGATATTTACATCAATAAACCGGTTTTGATGTGGGTCCAGCACAATTAATGCCTGTGACGAGTGTTCAAACACCAACGGGCGAATCGAATCTTCAGAAACGACCCAGTCAGAGATAAAGTCAGTTGTATTCATACTATGAATTTTCATAATTTAAGTTATGGGATTTCATAATACTACGAAAAATCGTAACGTCCCAGCAGTTCAATTTATCTCCACAAAAAAATTTTCATAAACATTAAATGTTATTTTTCAATTTGATAGAAATTAACCTCCGCCCAAAAGTATAACTTGGCACAGCTCTCGCATTAATACAGTCAGACTAGACTACATGTTGGTTCATTCCCAAATAACATTGAACTAGGAGGCTGCTATGCCAAACATTGATATCGAACAATATAAAGATGGCGATTTTCTCGTTGATTATGAAGAAAAAGTGTTTGAGGACGTCAAAGCCCAGCCGGGTGAAAAAGCATTGGTGACTTTCCATACCGTTGTATTTGAAGGATCAATTGGACTGCTCAACGTGTTACAAGCAAAGCGTTTATTGCGTAAAGGCTTTGAAACCAAAATCTTGCTTTACGGCCCAGGCGTGCAGTTGGGTGTACAACGCGGTTTTCCAACTTTAGGGGCAGAAGCTTTTCCCGGTCATCTGGCCGTCAATAATCAGTTGAAAGCCTTTATGGCAGAAGGTGGCGAAGTCTATGCCTGCCGTTTTGCGTTGCAAGCGATGTATGGTCAAACCGAAAAAGCGCTTATTCCAGGGATCCGTCCTATTAATCCATTAGATGTGATGGATTTAAAACTGCTGATGCGTCGTGACAATGCCTTAATCATTGATACTTGGACTGTCTAAGTAAATATAAACTATAAGGGGATAAGGTTATGAACAGAATCGTTAAAGCTGCCGCAGTGCAATGCAGTCCAGTGCTTTATAGTCAAGTCGCAACGGTAAAAAAAATCTGTGACATTATTTTAGAGCTTGGAAAACAAAGGGTGCAATTTGCCGTTTTTCCTGAAACCGTCGTGCCTTATTACCCTTATTTTTCCTTCGTACAACCACCATTCGCCATGGGTAAAGAACACTTAAAGCTGTTGAATGAATCGGTGGTTGTCCCTTCCGAAGCAACCTTAGCGATTGGGCAAGCCTGTCTTGAAGCCAGCATGGTAGTGTCGATTGGCATTAATGAACGTGCAGGCAGTACGATTTATAACGCCCAACTGTTATTTGATGCCGATGGTTCAATCATTCAGCATCGCCGCAAAATTACCCCAACTTACCATGAACGAATGGTGTGGGGGCAAGGTGATGGCAGTGGTTTACGTGCCATTAATTCTGCGGTGGGACGTATTGGTTCGCTGGCATGTTGGGAACATTACAACCCGTTGGCACGTTTTTCTTTGATGGCAGATGGTGAGCAAATTCATGCTTCCATGTTTCCTGGTTCGTTGGTAGGGCAAGTGTTTGCCGATCAAATTAACGCAACCATTCAACACCATGCTTTAGAGTCTGGCTGTTTTGTGGTCAATGCCACTGCATGGCTGCATCCCGAACAGCAACAGCAAATTATGCAGGATACTGGCTGTGATGTCGGTCCAATTTCCGGCGGATGTTTTACCGCCATTGTTTCTCCCGAAGGCAAGTTCCTGGCTAAACCGATCACGCAAGGTGAAAGTTATTGCATTGCCGATCTGGATTTCAACCTGATTGATAAACGCAAACGCATGATGGATTCGATTGGACATTACAGCCGTCCTGAATTGCTCAGTTTATTGATTGATCGTCGTCCAACACATGTATTACACGAACTGAAAGTTGAACCATCAGATCAAAGTCATCTCGAAAGGCACTCAAAATCCAATGAAGAGCATGTCGAAACCATATTGATGCAAACCCAATCGATAGGGGGTAAAGATGTCTGCAATACAACTATTGACCGATTTGCAATGTAATGGTCTGAAATGGGAAGGCAAGTTTGGTTTGTCCCGTAAAGGTGGCGCAGGGCCAAGCGATCATAAAGCGTTGAGCCTTGACGGGCAGACCATGATGATCCCTGTGCTGAACCTTGCAGCACAAGACTCGCCCTATACCGCAAGGCCTGAACCGCACTCCGGTAAGGTGATTGTCTTTAAAAACCGGATCCCGGTGGCGACCTTAACCGCACCTGCTCGACCCCGTTTCTATGATTTAAAAACCGCCGAAGGCATTGCCTATGAACAAATTGCGACCTTACATAGCCATGATGTGTTGGCGACAACGGTGTTACAGCATTGCATTCGTATGAAGGACAAAGCAACTGCATGCCAATTTTGCTCGATTGATCAGTCGTTAAAAGAGGGTCGAACCTTAATCCGTAAACGCCCGGAACAATTGGCGGAGGTCGCGAAAGCCGCCGTTGAACTGGATGGTGTCAAGCAAATGGTGATCACCACAGGCACGCCAAATACGGCAGATCGTGGGGCAAAAATTTTATATGACTCAGTTAAAGCGATTAAAGCACAAGTCAATTTGCCAATACAGGTACAGTGCGAACCACCGGATGATTTTGCCTGGTTTCAACGTTTAAAAGAGGCAGGAGCTGTGTCGATTGGGATGCACCTTGAGGCAGTGAGCGAACGTGTACGGCAGAAAATTATGCCGGGTAAAGCCGAAGTCTCGTTAGAGAAATATTTTGCGGCATTTGAAGCAGCCGTTGCCGTATTCGGTCGGGGACAGGTCAGTACCTACATTTTGGCCGGTTTGGGCGACACTGAACAGGAAATCGTGGAGATGACCGCCAAACTGACTGAAATGGGGGTGTATCCATTTGTAGTGCCGTTTGTGCCGATTCAAGGTACGCCATTAGAGCATCATCCTAAACCTGATCACGCTTCTATGCAGTCGCTTTATCCGAAAATTGGACAGCAACTTAAACAACAGGGTCTGAACTCGGAAAATACTCAAGCAGGCTGCGCCAAATGTGGCGCTTGCTCTTCGCTGAAAGCGTATGAGTAAGGAGAATGTGATATGAAACTTTCTCACTATCCTTGGCTGCTTGATCTGAATGAAGCGCTGAAACCATTTATTAGCGATGATATTGCCATCAAAATTGTGTCGGAAGATTGGGAGCGTCGCCAATATTATCGTTTGCGTGAAATCACCTTTCGCGATGAACAGAAAATCTTGCAAGAAGATCGCGACGAGCACGATGTTGAAGCATTAGGCATTGTTGCCATTGGGAAAATGTTTGGTGAGCATGACCGTGTGATTGGTGCAGTGCGGATTTTCCCTGATGGCGAACAGACGTGGTATGGCGGGCGTTTATGCGTAGAACCTTTATATCGACGTCACCATATCATTGGTAAAGCATTAATCAATACCGCAGTATCAACCGCCAAAAACCTGGGATGCCGTACTTTTTTAGCCACCGTGCAAAGTCAAAATGAACGCTATTTCCAAAGGTTATGTTGGGATAGCTTGCGTCAGTTGACCATTGCCAGCATTCCACATGTGCTGATGCAGGCACAGATTGAAAACTATCCGTTACAGCATATCCCAATGCAAGCCTATATGCTAAAGGAGACCCGATGATGGCACTCAATCAACTACTCGAAATGTTAAAACAGACACCCGCTATGCAGTCCAAACAGGCGATTGCTCACACGGTTTCAGTCAATACAACTTGCCACATGGATTCATTGGATAACTTATATGCCTGTCCCGGAGATGATACGGCGGCACTGCCGCTAAATGGTCAATATGTATTGCACGCCTGTGAAGGCATGCTACCCAGTTTTGTGACCCATCATCCTTATTTTGCCGGATGGTCAGCGGTGATGGCGAATATCAGTGATATTGCCGCAATGGGTGGCCGGGCATTGTCGGTGGTGAATAGTTTTTGGCATACCAGTAGCGAACATGCCCAGTTATTAATGCAAGGTATGCAAGATGCTTGTCGTGCTTATGGTGTGCCATTGGTCGGTGGACATACCCATCTTGACGTCGTTTATC
The DNA here is from genome assembly GCF_011189505.1 of Photorhabdus tasmaniensis. GTDB lineage: Bacteria > Pseudomonadota > Gammaproteobacteria > Enterobacterales > Enterobacteriaceae > Photorhabdus > Photorhabdus tasmaniensis. The sequence continues at coordinate 42,810 of NZ_PUJU01000007.1, read as the reverse complement.
AGCCCACTTTATCCGTTGCGATTCAAGGCATAGCGCGAAAACTGCTCTCGGTGCTGCATGTCAAACCACAACAAAAAATTCTGATTGCGTTAAATCTGCGAGGGCAATTCCACGCTAATACCACTTATTGGAAATGCTTTGAACAGGTGCCTGACCGCATTTTACAGTCACAAATTGCCTTGTTGCCGCAATTGGCGGAGGCAAATCTGGCTCATGCCGCCCGTGATATTAGCAATGCCGGTATTTTAGGCAGTTTGTTGATGCTGCTCGAAGCGACAGCATCGGGGGCGCATATCAACTTAGATGCCATTCCTAAACCTGATGATGTGGACTGGTTTAAATGGCTGCAAATTTTCCCCAGTTTTGGTTTTTTACTGACAGCCGATGCAAATGAATGTGAAGAAATTATCGGGCTGTTTCACCGGCAGGGCATTGCCTGCGCGGTGATTGGTGAAACCAATGTCAGTGGTGCGGTTGCAGTGCAGCAGCAGCAGTACGACATATTTTGGGATTTTAACAACCAAATGTTTACCGGTTTTTGTTATGCCGATGTTTTAACCAAGTTACAGGCTCAATCCGTACAGATTGAGGCTAAAAGTCAGCAGGAGTCTATGTTATGCCCAGTGTGAATTTTACTGTGAAATGGCCTGATGGGGAGCTGATTCAATATTACTCACCTTCAACGGTGATTTATGAATATCTGTCCATTGGTCAGCATTACCCAAGTACGCAGTTCTTGCATCAGGTTGAAAATGGCCTGAATGCCGCATCGGAAAGGGTGCAGGTACGTTATGGCTTTGCCTGTAGTTCAGCAATGGACACTCTGGCAATGATCAAACGCCAAGCCCAGTTCTTCGGGTTAAGTCCGGAAGATCAAATTGAAATTATTGAAATGACTAATCAATGAGAGGGGTGTCCCATGTTAAATATCCAAAATCAAATGTTACAGCCAGATTATGATGTGGTGATTATTGGTGGTGGTCAGGCAGGTTTATCTATCAGCCATTATTTGCAAAAAATAGGCATTGACCACGTGATATTAGAAAAAGAATCCGAGTTGACCCCTAGCTGGCACCGTAAACGTTGGGACAATTTTACCTTGGTGACACCGAACTGGCAGTGTCTATTGCCTGAACATCCTTATCAGGGAAAAGACCCTGACGGTTTTATGACAAAGCCTGAGATTGAGGCATATCTTGATGATTTTATTGAAAAAATCAACCCTCCTGCCATTTTAAATATTCAGGTAGAACAGGTGAAAAAAGTGGCGGCACATGAGTTTGTCATTAAAACCAATCACGGTACAACCACCGCCAAACAGCTTGTCGTTGCAGCAGGTGGGTATCACACCCCGATTTATCCAAAACTCAGCGATGCCTTGCCTAAGCAGGTGAAAGTGATGCATTCGGAAGAGTATTTAAATGCAGATCAACTGCCTGAAGGTGCGGTGTTGGTGGTTGGGTCAGGGCAGTCCGGTGCACAGATTGCCGAAGATTTACATCTGGCAGGCAAAAAAGTCTATTTATCGACAGGCAATGCACCACGTTGTGCCCGATTCTATCGCGGTAAAGATGTAGTGAAATGGCTGTTTGATATGGGTTATTACGAAACTACGGTCAACAATCATCGTTATAGTGAAGAAGTACGTAACAGCACCAACCACTATGTCACCGGGCGTGATGGTGGGCGTGATATTGACCTGCGCAAATTTGCCTTAGAAGGTATGCAACTGTTCGGATATTTTGATGACTTTAAAGAGGGTCAATTCTGGTTTAGTCCAAATTTATCAGAAAACCTGGACAGTGCCGATGCCACTTATAATCGCATTAATGCCTCGATTGATGAATATTTAGAGAAAAACAATATTGCAACCGATGAACCTGCATCGGTGTATCAACCTGTTTGGCAGCCTGAACAGGAAATCACCCACATTGATTTAGCAAAAGAAAATATTACTTCCGTGATTTGGTGTATTGGTTTTAGACCAGATTATTCATGGCTTGATTTAGATATTTTTCAAGCCAATGGTTATCCAAAACATGACCGTGGTATTACCATCGATCCGGATGTCACGTTTATTGGTTTACCGTGGTTATATACATGGGGCTCCGGGCGTTTTATGGGGATTAATCAGGATGCCGCCTATGTGGTGCAGCATATTGAGCAACAAATAAGTCAGCAAAATATAGATATGTTATCTACTTTAATTAAAGGAGCTAAATCTGAAATCAAAGATGAAAGAATATCTCAAATGTGAAATTTCTCACTTCGCCTGACAAAATATTTTTAAACTCTTATTTTTTCAATAAGAGTCTGATAAGGCGTTTTACTTTTCAAACCATCATATGGTCTGTAGTCATTGTAAAATGCCTTCCATTCAACCAATTTGAATAGTGTATTTTAAACCTAAATACTTATAAGAGAGTTTTTTTAGATACTTCTGGTATAGGCGTTATTGAAAATATTTTACCGACAATAGCAAGTTTCAGTTTTCTTTTCAGCGAATTTTACGTTTCATAAAACACAATTTCATTTTTAGCAACGAAATAGGGAAACAAAAAATTAAATGCCAAATAAAAAACCAACGCTTTGTCAGTCAGTGTGATTTTGAAATCTGGAAAAAAGCAAGACCGCCATTAATCAAAATCATTGTTGCAAAAACGGGGATAACCATAGATTTTATGCTCTCAAAAAACGTCGATGTTATACTGACATTGGCGCTGTGTTATTTTTATCTGTGGATGGAAGGGATATCCAGTGTGGCAGAGGCCAAAATGGTGGATGGACCCGGCTTAATGGGGCAAAATGGATACAGCATTTTTCATAATGAAAAAACAAGCCACATTCAAAATAATAGGGTTTGTCAGCGGTCTGGATGCATTGAATTATCACATAAAAATCAATAAATTAAGCTGATATTTCGATAGGATTCTGTATTTGACTCTCGACCATATTTTGTATGATTGCATACAGGTCTACATCTGTTTGCGGTGCATGGATAGAAATGATAAGGCTATAATTTGCCACGGAATCATAACGCTCAAGCACACCTCGCGTTCTCCACCACCCCTGCGCAGGATAAACCGCCAGATACCCGCAGTTAGCCAGTTCTGCCGCGGTTCCTCGCCAAATATCTTGATGTAATGAGCCTTTGTGTCTCTGTGTTGCTCCCAATAACCAATTATCATCGTTGCCTGTAGCACCATAATCATTATCATCCGAATCAGCAGCCGCATTGATTCTGGTGGTAAATTCGTCTAACGACTCCATTTGTCGTTTCACAGCAAACCGAAGGCGATGTGATGGATAATGATACTTCGAAGCTCCCCCGCGTTCTGATGGATTGGGTTCAATGAAGTAAGAGAGCGTAACACGCATTTCAACCTCTGTATTTTGCAACACCTGTAGTTGCTCTTGCGGCCAAGGCAAAGTGTGTAAGTTTAAGTCGCGCGTTTTAATTCCCTTGTTAGTTTTTCGATAGGGTTGCAAGCTGTCTTCTGCAATAAGCGTTAAGCTGTTTTTTACGCTCCACAGTGCTCTTTCAATATTGGGTGCGCCCCAGCCACAGTGGCGGACAAGCAATGCGTAGCCTTTTTTTGTGCGTGCTGGGTACATCTCCAACATCGCTGGTGTCCATTGTGCAGAATGAGTAATCAGCGCACGAATTGTTTCCGGGCGTAGGGAAGGATATTGAGCCATCAATTGCGCTGCCATACGGGCGCAAAGGGCAGAAGCCGCACTAGTCGCGTTTGTTGTCCAGAAAAGGCGATGTTGTGGAGAAGCGTTTGTAGTTAGTAGCTCTAAACTTGCGAAGTTATCGACAATTTCTGTGTTTGATGCCGCATTCCCACCTTCGAATACGACGTCTGGTTTGTACGGCCAAACCCTGTCCCATTGAATAGATGTCGTGGTAAAAGGGCTTAATGCTCCTTGGCCGGCGACAGAGGAAAAGTCATCAACATCATCTTCGCTGATGTCAATTTTATTAGTAAATGCGCCTACGGTAATTGCATTCCAGGCTTGCCCCGGGTCATGGATTTGGTTTAATGAAAGGCTGTCAGGATATGTTGCCCAGTGATCTCTATCGCATATGTTTCCAGCCGAAAGCACGAAAAGACGGGGGAATGCGTTACCTGACAGAGCATCAGCAGCAAGGGAATCAACTATGGATGACCAAGCGGAAGGACGACCAAAATCACGATAGTCAGTAGCAGTAACGGCAGAGCAGAAGACGCGTCTTCGTTGACCAAATAAAATTTCAGGTCGGGCTACCGCAGCGCTAAACAAGTAAGCATGCTGTTTCGCATCTCCTGCGTTAGCGCCCTGACTTGGCGTGAGTTTTACTGACTCAAGACGATGACGAATATCGATTATGGTATTGGATGTTAACGTTTCAAACAGGTCACCATAAACAGCTATACCGGCTAAACCCGTACCGTGATTAGCCGTATCATTTATACCCCAAGCATCATTAACCGTATGCACATCTCGCTGATGTAATACAGGAGCAAGCATTGGATGCCCGCGATTTACTCCTGAATCGAGTAAACAAACATAGGGTACATTATCGTCTTCCGATGGAGTCTGTAGTCGTTCAAGCGCATCATCAGACCAAAGCCGTTGCTCCGTGATTGAAGAACCGACAAAGAATTCTGCGGTATCTTTCGCTCGTCTTAATTCTGCTACGCAATTTAGAATCAATTCTGCACGGGAAAATTGTCTTTGAGAGCAAAACATCCATGTAATGGTTCGTTCAGGAAAAGGAACTTGATGTTCACTAATACGACATTCAGCGAGATGGCTTAACTTACGAAAATCTGCAACAACGGCATCTCTGTTGCCTCTGACAGGAAGCCAAACCTCCCACCAAAACGCTTCATCTAAATCAGTAGGAAGAAGATCAAGATCATCGGTCCATAATGACCTTATTCCGGCAAGCCGTATCGAAGAAATAGTGTTTATTAGCGCTTTGTGATCGGCAGCTTGACCATCGGTTCGACACTTTTTTTTCAAATAATCCTGAACATAATTCTCAAAGTGCTTAATTTTACCGTCAGGAATAAATACGTTGGCAGAGATAACCGCCTCTTCTTCGTGAATACTAAGTACTTCAATATGTCTGTCTTTGTTCCTACCTTTTTCGCTGCTAAGACTTTCAAACGCAAGGGCTACGTCGGGCTGACCAACAAACTCAACCTGTAAGCCAATACCACTTCTGAGTTTTAACTGGATATGCTGATTTCGCGATTTGGCTGCAATGGCTTTTAACTGCTGTAATTGTGCATTTAGAGCTTGTCCATGCTCCCTACGCTCCCGCTCTGGAAGATCTTGTGATGAACCTCTGCCAGTGGAGTGAGCTGTATATAGTTGGGAAATAGACGTTTTTGGGAGAGTTAGATGTAGCCTTTTATCGTGCGTTGTTTCCATCATAGCTTAATTTATTTTTTTCGTTAATTGATAGTTTATTACTGATTAAACGACGTTGTTCTAAAGCTTGCTTTAGAACAACGGGATCAACTTGAGTGCGGTCGCTCATAATTGCATCTTTTATCGATTCATCTACCGCTCTGCAAATTTCAGCATAACTTAAATCTAGTACATGCTTTTCTAATCCACTTTTACGGAAAGGCTTAGGTATAAAAGAACCTAAACGAGACTTAATCAAGTTCAAGGCTTGTTCTAAAGTAGGTAAGTGATATTCGATGACATCATCAAAACGCCTGAACAGTGCATAATCCAATATTTCAGGATGATTTGTTGCAGCAATGATTATGCTATTTGAGGTGTCTTGCTCAATCATTTGAAGAAAACTGTTCAGTACTCGACGAATTTCACCAACATCGTTTGCAAGACTACGCTGGGAACCAATAACATCAAATTCATCAAAGAAATAAACGCCCCGAATATCAGCGATTGCATCAAACACTTGCCGAAGTTTAGACGCTGTTTCTCCCATGAATTTTGTAATTAAGGCATCAAAACGAACTTGGAACAAGGGAATACCTAACTCACCAGCGAGAGCCGATGCAGTCATCGTTTTTCCTGTTCCCGGTGGGCCAACAAGCAGTACTTTTCGTCTGGGTGACAATCCATGCTCTTTGATGCGAGACATCATCCGCTGTTCTCTTATCAATCTTTGAAGCTGTATATTGGCAGATTCATCCAATACTACGTCAGATAGGCGATAAGCAGGGTGGCTTACATTAAGTAAATTACCAAGATCAGTACGATTTTTAGCGGCATTGGCTAATGGAACTAATTTACCGCCCTTATCATTAGCGAGTTTTGCTTTCGCTTTATCCAGTAAATTTAGCAGATCCTCTGCCAATCTACCGTGTCCTTGTTTGGCTTCGTGCGCAGCAACTTGCATAGCAACTGAATAAAAATGGCTATCATCGCGACTGATGTACGATTTGATAAGTGCCTTGAGTTGCTCTGCGCTTGCCACGTTGATATTCCTATCTTTTGCTTGCCTGAAATTCACTTGCATATTTCTAGGAGTTTAGCAAGTAAGCCGATACAGAGTAAACGTAATAATGCTTGTGTTTTTAGTCTTTAAAGACTGAGAAAGTATATATAAAAAATATTTTCAAAATCCAATTTCTAGTTGTCTTAGCAGAGAAATAGGTAAAAAAACTAAATATTAAATAAAAAAACCAATATTTTGGATAACTATTCCGTCGATCGACGTTTTTACATCCAATTCTATGCCTACTGACCACCCTGTTGACGTAAACGTGTAACTTATTTCACATATTGATTATTAGCACATAGTTTCACAAAGTCACTTGGATTCACATAATAAGTGCAACATCGTTAATCTAGAAGTAAACATGTTCGTATTCCCTTAAATAATTCATGTCGCTACTTTTCAAATCATTTCCGTGCCCTATTAACGCTTAAATATCCATCTCCCCCAAATACTAAAAGTTCGCTTTGCCCCTAATTAGCATTTGGGAAGGAGTATTCCGCCGATTTATTAAACTCAAATAATCCGATGCTTCTCTAACTGAACCTGTCGGGCTGCTTCACGAGCCATACGTCTCTTACGAGCATCACAAGGTTCTGGGCAATCACACACTTTCTCTACCCCAATGCTGCTTAAACCCCCACAGCTCCCTTGTATGCTTTTACGTTTAATCATATAACCTAATGACATTCCCGCAAAAGCCAGCAGGAAAAAGATGAAGGTTGCAATAAATACTTTTAACATTCCCTTCTCCTTTCATTGATTTTTCTGTAAGTATGGCTCAAAGGCTTTACTATAACGCTCTTCAAAGCCATTTTTTGTTTTTACAATCATAAAAACCGGGATATTCAAGCTTTCTGCAACTTTCAATCCTTTTTCCGGCCCTAACACATTCAACCCGGTAGAAAGCCCATCAGCACTCATGCAAACCGGTGCAACTACAGTAATAGAGACCAGATTATGCGAAATAGGATCACCTGTTTTTGGATCAATCGTGTGTGAATAGCGCACACCATCTTGTTCAAAATAGTTACGGTAATCGCCAGAAGTAGCAATCGACATATTTCCAGGCGTTATCACCTCCTGAGCACTTTGTTCCATTCCGGTATCAGAAGGCTTTTCAATCGCAATCCGCCACGGCAGATCTTTACCATTATGGCCTGATGTACGAACTTCACCACCAATATCAACCATGTAATCGTTGATATTCTGCAATTCCAGATATTCAGCAACAACATCTACACCATAGCCTTTAGCGATAGATGACAAATCGACATACAGCTCCGGCACTGTTTTAATCAGATTATTGCCTTCCACCGCCAGCTTCTCAATCCCCGTCCATTCACGACGTTTTTCCAGTTCACTTTCAGAAGGTGCTTTCGTCACACGGCCTTCAGGGCCAAAACCCCATAAATTCACCAACGGCCCCACTGTTACATCCAATGCACCATCCGTTAATCTATTAATACGGATCGCTTCTTTGACCACTTTTGCTGTCGCCGGTGATACAGGGAATAGCTTGTTAATTTCACGACTTTGATTAAAACGACTCAATTCAGAATCAGGACGATAAGTTGACATCTGGTCGTTAACCTCTTCCAGCAAACGATCAATCTCTTTTTGCAAAATTTCTGGCGAGGGGGCCGACGAGCCAGTGACAAATTTAATGACGTAATAAGTCCCCATCGTTTGCCCATGAATATTTTGCTGCTCCTGACCATCACATGCTGCCAACAACAGTACTGCAAACATTAACGCTATCCAGCTACTTATCTTTTTACGCACAATTCATTACCCTTCCTGAACCACCAGCGCCCACAAATTGTGGGCGCCAGCATTAAATCAAACTGTTTATGGCCTATCAGCCACCGAAATCATCCAGCATGATGTTTTCATCCTCAACACCAAGATCTTTTAACATCTTGATCACTGCGGCATTCATTACCGGAGGTCCACACATGTAGAATTCGCAATCTTCCGGTGCCGGATGGTCCTTTAAATAGTTTTCAAACAAAACGTTATGGATAAAGCCGGTGTAACCATCCCAGTCGTCTTCAGGCAATGCATCAGATAGCGCCACATTCCAGGTAAAGTTTTCATTTTCAGCCGCCAGCTGATCGAAATCCTCGGTATAGAACATTTCACGTTTAGAACGAGCACCATACCAGAAGCTGATCTTACGTTTTGAATTCAATCGATTAAGTTGATCAAAAATATGAGAACGCATAGGTGCCATACCCGCGCCACCACCGATGAAAATCATTTCCGCATCAGTATCTTTTGCAAAAAATTCACCGAATGGACCAGAAATAGTCACTTTGTCACCGGATTTCAGTGACCAGATATAAGAAGACATAATTCCCGGCGGCGCTTGCGAATCCCTTGGCGGTGGCGTCGCAATCCGAACGTTAAGCATGATAATGCCGTGTTCTTCTGGGTAGTTCGCCATTGAGTAAGCACGAACTGTCGGCTCTTTCACCTCAGAAACAAAACGGAACAAGTTAAATTTATCCCAATCTTCACGGTATTCTTTCGGCACATCATAATCTGAGTAACGAGCAATATGTGGTTGAGCTTCAATCTGAATATAGCCACCAGCACGGAAAGGCACGACTTCCCCATCAGGGATTTTCAGTTTTAGCTCTTTGATGAAAGTGGCCTTGTTATCGTTGGAGATAACTTCACACTCCCATTTCTTAACACCGAATATCTCTTCCGGTAATTTGATTTTCAGGTCCTGTTTTACATTAACCTGACAAGCCAGACGGCAACCCTCTTTTGCTTCACGCTTACTAATGTGAGAAAGCTCTGTTGGCAGAATATCGCCACCACCATCTTTAATCTTTACACGGCACTGACCACAAGAGCCACCACCACCACAGGCAGAAGAGACAAAAATGCCCTGGCTTGATAACATATTCAGCAACTTATCACCGGCAGGAGCGGTAAAACTCTTTTCCGGATCGCCGTTAACTTCAACTTTAATATTCCCGGTGTTAACTAACTTTGATTTTGCGAACAAAATCAGGGCCGTTAGTACCAACACAATCAGGGTAAACATCACTACGCCTAAAATTATTATATCCATGAACGCTTCTCGCCTTTATAACTGCACACCAGAGAAGGACATAAAACCCAATGCCATCAAACCCGTGGTGACAAAGGTGATCCCCAATCCTTTCAGACCTGCCGGAACATCAGCATATTTCATTTTTTCACGAATAGAAGCCAGCAAAACAATTGCCAACATCCAGCCTATACCGGAACCAAAGCCATATACGATAGATTCAGAAAAGTTATAGTCACGCTGCGCCATGAAAGAAACACCACCAAAAATTGCACAGTTAACCGTAATCAGTGGCAAAAAGATGCCGAGCGCGTTATAGAGTGAAGGGAAATAACGATCGAGGATCATTTCAAGAATCTGCACTAATGCCGCAATCACGCCGATAAAAGTAATAAAGTTCAGGAAACTGAGATCAACCCCTTCAACCAATGCACTGTCACGCAAGACAAAGTTATAAACGAGGTTATTGGCAGGAACAGAGATCCCAAGAACCACCGTTACTGCAATACCTAAACCAAACGCTGTGGTGACATTTTTCGATACGGCCAAAAAAGTGCACATACCAAGGAAGAAAGCCAACGCCATATTCTCAATAAAGACGGCACGGACAAACAGGCTTATAAAATGTTCCATGTTGTCAGTTACTCCTTCTCAGCCTGCGCTGGTTTCAAAGTCCTCAGACCCCAAATCAGCATACCAATAATGAAAAACGCGCTGGGTGCTAACAGGAACAAGCCATTAGGCTGATACCAGCCACCATTCTGTACGGATTCCATAACGGTAATACCGAACAATTTGCCGGAGCCAAACAACTCACGCAGGAAACCAACCAGTACCAGAATAACGCCATAACCCAGCCCATTACCGATACCATCCATAAAACTCTCAATAGGGGGAGACTTCATGGCATAGGCTTCTGCACGCCCCATGACAATACAGTTAGTGATGATAAGACCAACGAATACAGACAATTGCTTGGAAATCTCATAAGCATATGCCTGTAAAATTTGGTCTACGACGATAACCAATGATGCAATGATTGCCATCTGTACAATGATCCGTACACTGCCGGGGATGTAATGACGGATCAATGAGATAAAAAAGCTAGAAAATGCGGTAACCAACGTCACAGCGATTGTCATCACCAACGCAGTTTCCAGTTTGGTTGTTACAGCCAGCGCGGAACAGATCCCCAAAACCTGCAATGCAATCGGGTTGTTATTCAATAATGGCCCAAGCAGGACGCGTTTTATTTCTTTACTATCAGCCATCTTTCAACGCTCCTTCGCGTACTTTTTTCAGGAACGGACCAAAACCGTTATCGCCTAACCAAAAATCAAACATATTCTGCACACCAGCAGAGGTCAGAGTCGCACCAGACAAGCCATCAACACCATAAGGATTATCGGCAGCAGCACCGCCACGGACAATTTTGATCGCCGGATGGCCTTCATCATTATACAGTTTTTTACCTATCCACTTTTTACGCCATTGCGGATTATCAACCTCACCACCCAGCCCTGGGGTTTCTCCGTGTGAATAATAGGTAATTCCGCGGGCGGTTTTGCCATCCACATCAACAGAGATAAAGGCATACATAACAGACCACAGACCAGAGCCATAAACAGGCAGAACGATTTCACTGGTTTTACCCTGTTCATCCTTCACCAGATAGATCTCCGCCATATTGGCGCGACGGCGGATTTTCGCCAGATCCTTCTCAGGAGGCAATGCAATACTGGTATCATCACTGCGCAACGCATCATTCAGGTTAAACTTGCCATGACTCTTTTCAAGCGTTGCCGTATCCAGATTCAGTAATTCAGCTTTAATACGACTTTTAAACGTTTCTTTAAGCTCATCAGCACTCATTTGGGGGGTTAATAACCCGGCAACATCAAGAATGTTACGCTGTTTATCCAGCAGTTTTTGTTCCTGTTGCTGAGATTTCAGCCCTACCGCCGAGCCTGCTACAACAATTGAACAAACGAGGCAGAGCACAAAAACAACGATAAACGTTCTGCCGATGCTGTCATTATTTTTTTGTTTATCATTAGCCACGGGCTTTTCTCCGCTTAATATTGGCTTGTACTACCAGATAATCAAACAATGGCGCAAACAGGTTGGCGAACAGAATCGCCAGCATCATACCCTCCGGGTATGCCGGGTTAACGACCCTGATCAGAACACACATCACACCAATCAGAATGCCGTACCACCATTTACCTTTATCGGTAAATGAGGCGGATACCGGATCTGTCGCCATAAAAATCATACCAAAAGCGAAACCACCCAGAACCATGTGCCAATACCACGGCATAGCAAACAACGGGTTAGTGTCTGAACCGATAGCATTAAACAAATAGGAAGTTGCGACCATCCCCAACATGACACCAGCGACAATGCGCCATGAAGCAATGCGGGTAAACAGAATGATTGCCCCACCGATGAAAATCATCAGCGTAGAAACTTCACCAATAGAACCCGGAAGATTGCCAATGAAAGCATCCATCCAGGTAACAGGCTGACCGGTAACGGTATTCACTAATCCTTGGCTACCACCGGCAGCCCACTGAGACAACGGGGTCGCCCCGGAAAAACCATCAGCCGCAGTCCATACCAAGTCACCTGAAATTTGTGCAGGATAAGCAAAGAACAGGAAAGCGCGACCAGCCAATGCCGGGTTCAGGAAATTACGACCAGTGCCGCCGAAGACCTCTTTCGCAATCACAACACCAAATGTAATACCCAGCGCCGCCTGCCACAGGGGAATTGTTGGCGGAACAATCAACGCAAACAGAATAGAAGTAACGAAGAATCCCTCGTTAATTTCATGTTTACGGATAATGGCGAACAGGACTTCCCAGAAGCCACCAACAACAAATACAACCGCGTAAATAGGCAAAAAATAAGTTGCCCCAAGCAACATTTTACTGCCCCAACCCGCATCAGGTGTCAGTGAGGCACCAAGAAGTTGAGCAACACGATAGTGCCAGTCAGATGCCAGCAATTGTTGCAATTCTGCACCATTGTATAAATGATGCAGTGCAGGTAGCGCCTGTTGACCTACGTTATACATTCCCCAGAACATTGCCGGGAATACCGCCAGCCATACTGTGATCATCATACGTTTTAGATCGATAGCGTCACGGACATGGGCACGGCCAGAAGTAACGGTACCTGATGTATAGAAAATCGTCGTTATCGCTTCATACAACGGGTAATATTTTTCTAATTTTCCCCCGGGCTCAAAGTGGTGCTCAATTTTTTCAAACAAGTTTTTCAGGCCCATGGATCATCCTTCCTGCTCAATCTTAGTCAGCACTTCACGCAGTACCGGACCATATTCATATTTGCCGGGACAGACATAGGTACAAAGCGCCAAGTCTTCCTCATCTAACTCCAGACAACCCAGTGCCTGAGCACTATCGGTATCACCTGCAAGCAGATCCCGCAGCAAATGCGTTGCCATCACATCCAAAGGCATAACACGCTCATAGTTACCGATTGGCACCATAGAGCGTTCACCACCATTCATCGTGGTTGAAAAAGCAAAACGCTTATTCTTCAGGAAATGACCAATAGTAGTTCGAGTAACAGAAAACTTATCGGTGCCCGGCATGATCCAACCAAACAGCTCTTTTTCGCGGCCTTCACGCAAAACAGAAACTAAGGTGTGGAAACGTCCAAGATAGTGATGAGCATCATCTGACTGCGTACCACACAATACAGAGCCTGAAATAATACGGTTTTCACCCGCGTTCAATTGATCCTGAGTCAACTCAAGTAGGTCTGCACCCAAGCGGGTGCGTATAAGACGCGGCTTCTCAACTTGTGGCCCTGCCAGTGCTATAACCCGGTCAGTATAAAGTGTGCCGGTAGTGAATAACTTACCGATAGCAATCACATCCTGATACCCCAGGTGCCATACCGTTTTTGTCGCACTGACGGGTTCAATAAAGTGGATGTGAGTTCCAGCAAGTCCCGCAGGATGTGGACCAGAGAACTGATTATAAGTGATTTGTGCATTATTACCGGCATTCGGCAAACTTCCTGCACCGTGGCAAACATGAACTTTACCTTCGGTTAATCTGGTCAGCACATTCAGACCATCAACAAAAGCCTCTTCCTCGGTAGCGATAACCACCTGTGGATTTGCAGCCAGAGGCTGGGTATCCATTGCTGTTACAAAAATTGCTTTCGGCGAGGAGCCGAGAGCCGGGCTTTGACTGTAAGGACGGGTACGCAGTGCAGTCCATAACCCGGAATCAATCAGATTCTTTTCTGCTTGTTCCCGAGATAACTGGGCAAGTTGACAACGATCATAACGGTCAAAATCAACCTGCTCGTCTCCAGTTATCTCAATCACAATTGACTGAAAAACACGTCGCTCACCACGATTAATCGCAACGACCTGCCCACAGGCCGGACTGGTGAAAACTACCCCTGAATTCTTTTTATCTTCAAAAAGAATCTGGCCTTTCTTAACATGCTCACCTTCCTTAACCAACATAGAAGGACGCATTCCAACATACTCATCACCCAGCAGTGCTACATGGCGAATCGTCGGACCGTCTTCTATCACTTGAGCAGGCGCTCCTGCAATCGGGAGGTCGAGTCCTTTTTTAATTTTAATCATAAGATTTGCACAAGTTTATCAATTAAATCATATGCTACAGATTACCTGGTGGTAACATAGCCACTCTATAAAAAACCCCTTAAGTCACGAATCGTGCTCAGGTTATAATTCTCCGATAATTGTTACGATTTTCTTTTAATCTCAGGGCGGCAATTTTAACATCTCCCTCTTTCGACTGTCTGACTAATCAAGTGATTTAGTTCAAGCAAACAGGAATAATTTTGACCCTGAACAATCAACAGATCGCAAAAAACGAACTATTGCATCACCTTTCCCGACAGCTGATTATTTTTTGATCTCATGATCACTTTACAGGATAAAACCATGGTTATTATTTTTTATTCACAAAATCGAACACTCATGGCAATCTTAAGCTAAATTTCAGGTTAGCCCACAACATCTCTATACGGTAGTCACATGAAAAAAACTGCTGCTTTTGCTGCAATAACATTGTTGTTTTTTAGTTCATTCCTACCTGTCTATGCTCAGGATACTTTAGTTCAACTTAAGCAAGGCTCCCCCACGCCACCCGGATATCCCATCTTTATCCAAATATTCAAAGAGGAGCGGATACTGGAGCTTTACACTAAAAATAATCATGGAAACTACCAACTGACTAAAAGCTACCCCATTTGCAATTACTCTGGTGGCCTCGGCCCTAAAACCACAGAAGGTGATTTGAAAAGCCCAGAAGGTTTTTATCGTGTAAAAACCAGTCAGCTAAATCCAAATAGTCGGTATTACCGATCTATTAATCTCGGTTTTCCAAATGAATACGATAAATCCAGAGGCTACTCCGGCAACCATTTAATGATCCACGGCGAGTGTAAATCTGTCGGTTGTTACGCGATGACTAACGGTTACATGGATGAGATTTACCATTATGCAGAAAGTGCATTATTACGCGGACAGTATGAAATTGATATCAGCATTTATCCATTCAGAATGACACCGAAGAACATGTTACGCCACCGCTCATCCTCCCATTATCTATTTTGGCTGCAATTACAACCGGCCTATGAGTATTTTGTCAAAAATAACCGGCCGGCAGCGATTAACGTCATCAATGGTCAATATTCGGTTAACTCAACACCTTATAAATCGCCATCTTTGCAGAATCAATCACGATATGCGCTCACCAAGATGAAATAGCGCATAATCACCCGGCTCAATCCGGTTCCAGGACTCATTGCCGGTTAAAGGTTGAGTCACAATGACAGAAACGACATCATCCGGCTTAGTGTGCTGTTGGAAATCAATTTCAACATCCTGATCCAAAAGTTTTGCTTTACCAAACGGCGCACGGCGGGTAATCCAATAAAGATGAGTTGAACAATATGCCATCACAAAACACCCATCTGACAGCAGCATATTAAATACACCTTTTTTCCTGAGTTCATCCGCCAGTGAAGCAATAAAACGAAAAACCGCAGGCCAGTTAGAGGGAGTCCTTGGATATTTTTGTGAGAGTTGATGTAAAATCCAGCAAAAAGCATGTTCGCTGTCAGTTTGCCCGACAGGCCGATATTGACCGGTTTCAAGCCGCCGATAACCCTTAAGTTGCCCATTATGGGCATAGGTCCAATTGCGCCCCCACATCTCACGGATAAAAGGGTGGGTATTTTCCAACGCCACATTACCCCGGTTAGCCTGCCGGATATGCGAAATCACCACTCTGGATTTAATCGGGTACTCTTGTACAAAACGGGCAACGGGTGAATGGCAACCTGGTTGATGATCTTTAAATGTGCGACAACCCCGCCCCTCATAGAAAGTGATCCCCCAACCATCTTTATGAGGCCCGGTATGACCGCCACGCTGAATCAGACCACTTAAACTAAAGCAGATATCTGTTGGCACATTTGCACTCATGCCAAGTAATTCACACATTGCCCACCTCTGTAGCCGCTAAAATCAAGCTCTAACCATCTCTTTTTCAATAAGTTGAATCAGGATATGAATAACTTTGATATGAATTTCCTGAATACGATCTGCATAGCCAAAATGCGGGACACGAATTTCCACATCCGCCACGCCGGCCATTTTACCGCCATCTTTACCTGTTAGCGTAATCACTTTCATGCCTTTTAAACGGGCAGCTTCAACGGCTTTGATAATATTGCCGGAATTACCGGAAGTGGAGATACCCAGCAAGACATCCCCTGCTTGCCCGACCGCTTCCACATAACGGGAAAAAACGAATTCATAACCAAAATCATTACTGACGCAGGAAAGATGGCTGGCATCAGAAATCGCAATCGCCGGATAGCCCGGACGGTTTTCACGGTAACGGCCTGTCAATTCTTCCGCGAAATGCATTGCATCACAGTGCGAACCACCATTACCGCAAGACAGTACCTTGCCACCCGCTTTAAATGAATCAGCCAGTAATACCGCCGCTTTTTGAATCGCTTCAATATTTGCATCGTCACTTAAAAACTTTGCCAGCGTATCTGCGGCTTCGCTCAATTCACTGCGGATCAGGTTTTGATACATAGGTTCCTCATTTCAGTCATCAGGTAATCTTTAATGTTATGCCGAATGGCAAGTTTACCGGATCAAGAGTATTGAAAGAAGATGCCATCCCATTTTAGGGAAATTAATCCGCTCCCGATT
Organism: Photorhabdus tasmaniensis; assembly: GCF_011189505.1. Taxonomy (GTDB): domain Bacteria; phylum Pseudomonadota; class Gammaproteobacteria; order Enterobacterales; family Enterobacteriaceae; genus Photorhabdus; species Photorhabdus tasmaniensis. The sequence goes on along the minus strand of NZ_PUJU01000007.1, from coordinate 26,019 downwards.
ACCACGAGTTTGTGAGCTGCATTGTAATTAAGATGTAAATATATTGCTAAAAACAGTTTCCTGGTCTAAAAAGAAAAGAACACCAACAGGTCAGACCTCTGATGACTTGGCCGACCCTGAGATTAACCAGGAGCTTTTATTATGACCACATTGAGTATCATTCTATTTTTAGTCTTGATTGGGATACTTTGTTATCACAAAGTCAATCTCAGCCTCAGCAGCCTACTGCTCCTCGTCTATACCGCCTTAATGGGCGCTATTGATGCATGGAGCTACTGGATGTTGCTACCCATGGCCATCATTCTATTCCCGTTGAATTTTGCGCCAATGCGTCATTCCTTATTTACTGTTCCGGCATTAAAAGCCTTCCGTAAGGTGATGCCAAGTCTATCCCGCACGGAAAAAGAAGCGCTTGATGCCGGCACTACCTGGTGGGAAGGCGAACTGTTCCGCGGTGAACCCGATTGGAAAAAACTACATGATTATCCAAAGCCTCAGTTAACCGCGGAAGAACAAGCATTTTTGGATGGACCGGTAGAAGAAGCCTGCCGCATGACCAATGATTTCCAGATAAGCCATGAACTTGCCGATTTACCACCTGAGTTATGGAACTACCTGAAAGAACACCGCTTCTTTGCCATGATTATTAAAAAAGAATATGGCGGCCTGGAATTTTCAGCTTATGCGCAAGCACGGGTATTGCAAAAACTGGCGGGGACATCCGGCATTCTGGCTATCACCGTAGGTGTACCAAACTCCCTCGGCCCAGGTGAATTATTACAGCATTATGGCACCGACGAACAAAAGAACCGCTATCTACCAGGACTTGCCCGTGGTGAAGAGATCCCTTGTTTCGCTTTGACCAGCCCGGAAGCCGGCTCTGATGCAGGATCAATCCCGGATACCGGCGTAGTTTGTATGGGAGAATGGCAAGGCGAACAAATTCTGGGTATGCGTCTAACCTGGAACAAACGTTACATCACCCTTGCCCCTATCGCCACCGTACTTGGTCTGGCTTTCAAACTGTCTGACCCTGACAATTTACTGGGCGATACAAAAGAGTTAGGCATTACCTGTGCATTGATCCCGACAAATGTACCAGGAGTCGAAATTGGTCATCGCCATTTCCCGCTGAACATTCCATTCCAGAATGGTCCGACTCGCGGTCAAGATATTTTTGTACCTATCGACTATATCATCGGTGGACCGAAAATGGCCGGACAAGGCTGGCGGATGTTGGTTGAATGTCTGTCTGTTGGCCGTGGCATCACCCTGCCGTCAAACGCAACCGGGGGGGTGAAAAGCGTTGCTATGGCGATTGGCGCATACGCTTATATTCGCCGTCAGTTCAAAATGCCAATTGGTAAAATGGAAGGGATTGAAGAGCCGCTAGCACGTATTGCCGGTAACGCCTATCTGATGGACGCCGCTTCAACGCTTGCTACAACAGGTATCATGTTGGGCGAGAAGCCCTCCGTATTATCGGCGATTGTGAAATATCATTGTACTCACAGAGGCCAGCGTTCGGTTATTGACGCAATGGATATTGCTGGTGGTAAAGGTATTTGCCTTGGCCCATCCAACTTCCTTGCCCGCGCTTATCAGGGCGCACCTATCGCCATTACCGTTGAAGGTGCCAATATTCTGACCCGCAACATGATTATTTATGGTCAGGGAGCTATTCGCTGTCATCCTTATGTACTTAATGAAATGGCTGCGGTTGAAAATAACCGTATTAAAGATTTTGATAAGGCATTGTTTAGCCACCTCGGTCACGTTGCCAGTAACCTGTTACGCAGTTTCTGGCTTGGCCTGACCAATGGCCGCACCAGCAGCACACCGGTTAATGATGCAACCCGCCGTTACTATCAGCAATTAAACCGCCAGTGTGCCAACCTTGCGCTATTATCAGATGTGGCAATGGGGGTATTAGGTGGCAGCCTGAAACGTCGTGAACGTGTCTCCGCCCGTCTTGGAGACGTTCTGAGTCAAGCATATTTGGCCTCAGCGACCTTGAAGCGTTATGAAGATGAAGGTCGTCAAAAAGAAGATTTACCGCTAGTCCAATGGGCCGTTCAGGATAGCTTGTATCAGGCAGAACAGGCGATAGATAATTTACTGCGTAATTTCCCGAACCGTCTGGTTGCAGGTCTGATGCGTGCTATTGTCTTCCCATTAGGACGTGTACATTCAGCCCCATCTGACCGTCTGGATCACAAACTGGCGCAGCTCTTACAACAACCTTCAGCTACCCGTGATCGCATCGGTCGTGGTCAGTTCCTGACACCGACCGAACATAACCCTCACGGATTATTGGAAGAAGCTCTGCACGATATTATTGCCGCAGAACCGATCCACGCCCGCCTGAGCCGTGAAGCAGGTAAACGCCTTAGCTTTACCCGCCTGGATAAACTGGCGGAACAGGCACTGGCAGAGCATAAGATTTCGCAAGACGAGGCTGAAATTCTGAAACGCGCTGAAGCAAGCCGTCTGCGTTCTATTAATGTCGATGAGTTTGAACCAGAAGTGTTGGCTGTTCCTGCTCCCGTCGAAAAGCCAAGAACGCAAGCAGCCTGATACTGCTGACAACGAAAGAATGAACGTAATCACGGGGCGATACCCTAAGGTATCGCCCCAGATTGTTAACCAATCCATTTAAAAACAAGGGATGTTTTCGCATCGTCGAAAATTTCAGATAATGTGTTGTCGGTTTATTGGTTTTTCTACAATGCTTTAATGGCATTAACGAAAGTGAAAGGTCTGACGGATTAATATAAGTGAAAGCAGCTAACAACGTAGTAATTTAAAAAATAAAAAGAATAAATCAGCCAGTAAATAGCCTGATGATATAAAGATACCCCTTTATATTTCTTCGGATAATCAAGCCTTTTTCAGGGCTTTAATCCGGCTAAATCAACCGTTTTATCCATTTTTTTATTGCACTATTTATTTAATAGCTTATCATGTGAATCCGCCCTCGTTTTTCATTTTCTTGTATTTTATTTTTTTAGGTTTAAAACCAGCGAGAATAACAGATGAGTTAACGGTATTAATAACAACGTTCATTTTTCTAATAATCTTTAATGCTTTTTAACTGACAATCTGCTTAATATGGTTAACCCTGTTAAATGCTTTAATATAATCGCATGTTTTTGTTATTGGGTTAATGTTATTATTTTGTCACGGTGGATTCACATAATAATTGCACATCGTTAATCTGGAAGTAAACATGTTCGTATTCCTTTAAATAATTCATTCGGTATTTTCCCACCCTGTGTTTTTCCGGGGCGGTTATTAAATGATTTTACCGATTTATTTAAACACCATTTAAATAGATGTCGATCGGTAAGCTGTTTTTTTCGGTGATCCGTTAAATAAGATTCTAAAATGGTGCTACATCTTATATCACTCATAACTCTATGTATAACAATTGGTTGAAGAAGGCTGTGTGTGGCAGAATTATGAAACGTTATTTAACTGAGGATAAAAAACAGGTATCCATTAATGCCAGATTTTGAAAAGGTACAGAATAACTAAAAACGGCTTATTCCCTATCATGTTTAATGTGTTTATCAACGATGTTATCCTTCGCTTATTTTACATTTACCTGTCCTGCCATAACCATTTAAAAGCACGAAAACAGATGTATTAAAGCTTTTATATAAAAGACGGATTTAACTATAAGTGCAGTTTTTTAAATATAGAGAGGAGCTTCATAGATATTTTTTGCATCACTGACTACCCAACTAGAAAGCTGGTTTTTTTTCCGATTAAGAATACCTTCTTCCACTTTGGCAATATTTTCCGGGGAATATTTTTTTAACCCTTTTAGCTCATGAGTATGAAAACGCAGGTGAGCGCCAAATTCTTCACGAAAGCGGCGATAGCAAGCCAGAATACATTGCTTTTTCTCTAGGGTGTAGCCCTGTTTAAAAAACAGGGTAATCGAGATACCCAAGCGGGAAACGGCCAGTCCATCGGCATTGAGAAAAAGAAAAGAGGTCAGTTGCGATCTCAACTGGGAAAAATAATCTAAAGTTTCCATAATTTTCTCCGTTAATTATGAAGCTGTGGCAAATGTCACACTAGCTAATATTGCAAGGACAGTAGCTAAATAGTGGTATCGGTTTTACATAGCAAATGCTTTTTAAAGAAATACTGGCGGACTGACAGGATTAAGGGATAGGTTTGGACGATACCTTAAAGTATCGCCCCATATTTCACAGCACAGATGTAAAAGATACCTCCTCCAGCGTTAATAACTCTTCAATCGTTTGACGACGGCGAATCAATTGAGGTTTACCATTTATGAACAACACTTCTGGGATCAGCGGACGACTATTGTAATTAGAAGACATTGACGCACCATAAGCACCGGTATCATGGAAAACCAGATAATCACCAACCTGAACAGGCGGTAACATTCTTGGCGCAACCCCACCACCCTCAACCTGTGTGAAAACATCACCTGATTCACATAACGGACCTGCGACTAATGTTTCCTGTAATGGCAGCTGTTCAAGTTGACGTCCATCAGCAGGCAAAACCGAGATATGGTGATAACTGCCATACATTGCCGGACGCATTAAGTCATTGAATCCCGCATCCACCAGCACATAATGACGGCTTCCCATCTGTTTAACAGCCCGAACTTCTGTCATCAGAATGCCGGATTCAGCAACCAGAAATCTCCCAGGTTCAATTTCCAGCGTAACGCTATGGCCTAAATGTTGCTCAATTCTTTTACGGGCATCATCCCACAACCCAAAATAGTGGGCGATATTGATCTGTTCATCCCCCTGCCGATAAGGAGTAGATAAACCACCGCCGGCTGAAATTGCCTGAATATCTTCACCACAGAGAATAACCTGTTCAACCATTGCATCACACACACTGGCAAGATGCTGATAATCAACACCAGAGCCGATATGCATATGCAAACCAAGCAATTTCAATCCATAATGCCGAATTTTCCCAATTGCCTGTGAGAGATCTTGATACCAAATACCATGTTTGCTGTTTTCACCACCAGTATTGGTTTTCTGGCTATGACCATGACCAAATCCAGGGTTAATCCGCAACCATACCGGATGCCCTTTTTTACATTGACCAATCTGCTCCAGCATATCAATAGAACCCGCATTAACCGGAATATCCAGTTCAGTTACCTGATTAAGCGTTGCTACATCTATCAAATCAGCAGTAAAAACGATTTCTGCCATCTCTCGGCCTGGACTAAAGCCAGCCCATAAAGCACGCTCAATTTCACCCAGTGAAACTGCATCAACTTTCACACCGTATTCACGCATAAGGCGCAAAATGTGAGTATTAGAGCAAGCCTTCTGCGCAAACCGGACCACATCAAACTGACTTAACATCTTGATTCTTTGAATAATCGTTTCGCTATCATAAACCCATAACGGAGCACCATAAGTTTCTGGCAGACAGCTTAGATTTTCGGGTATCAGATCAGAACAACTATTGCGGATAAAGGTACTCATTAGGGTTTCTCTCAAAAAATCAGCAGATAACCCATTATTGGCGGTAAAAAACAGGAATAAAAATATCTGTTTCGCTATAGTCTATTCATCTGTGATATAGCGTTATCATCTGAAGGAATCATCTATGTCTTTTTGTTCATGGCGTCATATTGAAATCTTCCATGCGGTAATGACGACCAAAAATCTGACAGAAGCGGCCGTTTTATTACAAACGTCACAACCGACTGTCAGCCGTGAATTAGCACGATTTGAACATCTGATAAAGTTCAAACTGTTTGACCGGGTAAAGGGCCGCCTGCATCCGACAGCACAAGGATTACGCCTTTTTGAAGAAGTTGAGCGTTCCTATTATGGACTTGAAAGAATAATGAATGCGGCTGACAGTATCCGCAAATTCCAACACGCTCAACTTTCTATTACCTGCCTGCCGGTATTTTCACAATCCTTGTTGCCTAAAGTTTGTCACCACTTCACTCGCCAATACCCTGATGCTAATTTAACCATCATTCCGCAGGAATCACCGCTATTGGAAGAGTGGCTCTCAGCTCAACGTCATGATCTTGGCCTGACCGAACATTTGCAAACACCACCCGGTACACAAAGAGAAACACTGATCACACTGAATGAAATTTGCGTATTACCCGCCGCTCATCCGCTTAGTCATAAATTATTACTGACTCCAGAAGATTTCAGTGGACAACATTTCATCAGCCTTTCGATAACAGACAGCTATCGTCAACTGATTGATGGAATATTCGCAGAGCACCATATTAACCGCCGCATGATTATGGAAACTCACAGTGCCGCATCAGTATGTGCAATGGTGCGGGAAGGTATCGGCGTTTCTATTGTCAACCCGCTGACCGTACTCGATTATCTGGACTACCACGGCGAAGCTGAAATATGCGCCCGCCCGTTTAGTATTAACATTCCTTTTACTGTCAGCCTGATCAAGCCCATTCACCGCCCTTCTTCCGCCCCAGTCGATACTTTTATTGAACACCTGAAAGCACAAATTGCCCTGTTTCCGCAAAAATTGAAGTCAGCTTTTCAGCATTAGCTTTTGCCAGTATGGCGAAGAAGCAAACCATTTCACCAAAAAATCGAGTAATGCCCTGAGCGTTGCCGGCATATTTTGACGACTAGCATAAATACCATAAATACCCATGGCCTGAGGTTGATATTCCGGCAACAACTGAATCAGTTTTCCTGATGCCAGATGAGAAGCAACAGAATAATAAGGTTGCATAGCCATTCCCGCACCTTGCAATGTTGCTTCCATTAAAACAATGGATTCATTAGCGCTCAAAGTGCCGCTAACAGGAACAGAATATTTTTCCCCCTGACGTTCAAATAACCAAAGACTTTTACCAAAGAAGTTATAAGTCATACAGTTATGCAATGCCAAATCAGCAGGCTTTTGCGGGATCATTTTTCCCGCCAGATAGGAAGGGGCAGCACAAATAACAGAGTGACAAGTTGACAATGGTCTGGCAATCAAATTCGGTTCCAGATTATTCGTGATCCGTAACGCCAAATCTATCCGCTCTTCAACCAAATTTATTGCCTTATTACTCATCTGCATATCAATAGCTATCTGAGGATAAATTTGCATAAACTCAGGAATAGCCACAGACAGTGCGCTCATAGCCAGAGACTGAGAACTGCTTATCCGTAAAAGGCCACTCAGCTCCTGAGCGGCTTCTGGCTGATGAACGGGGATCGCCTCTGCCAATTGCAACAATTTACGGCTGCGCTGATAGGCTATCTCACCTGCCGATGTCAGGCTAATCTTTCTCGTTGTACGGTGCAATAGGCGTACTCCTGCCCATTTTTCCATTTCAGCTAAATAGCGAGATACCATTGCCCGCGACATATCTAACCGTTCTGATGCAGCAATCATGCTGCCTTGTTCTACAATTATAGTGAACACTTGAGCAGCAGTGACTCTATCCATCAATTAGCTCGATTTATGCAACAAATAATTGCCAATTATGCGGTTTTTCCATCGAAAAACGCAACTTATTATAAACCCCGTTGACACAACATCAGGAATTCAATCATGACTCGCAAAACAACATTAAATATTGCGCTGGCCGGTATCCTTTCTCTGGGTACTGTTTCTCTGGCACAAGCCGCTTATCTGAAACTGGATGTTTATAATCCAGGCGAAAAAAGCGTCTTTCCCGTCTCTTCTGAAATCATTAGTGGTGATAAAGAAGTTGTACTGATCGACGCTCAGTTCCAAAAAAATGATGCCGAAGCACTGGTCAAAAGAATTAAGGGTACCGGCAAGAAACTGACAACCATTTATATCAGTCAGTCCGATCCTGATTTCTACTTTGGTCTTGATACGCTGACCAAAGCGTTCCCTAATGCAAAAGTCATTGCATCACCAGAAACAATTAAAGAAATCAACCAGACCAAAGATGGCAAACTGGCTTATTGGGGAGGTGTCCTGAAAGAACAGGCACCCAAAAAAGTTATCGTGCCGCAACCATTGGAAGGTAACACTTTTACAGTTGATGGTGAAAAGCTGATCGTCAAAGGTCTTGATGGCCCCGCAGCTGACCGTACTTTCGTTTGGATACCAAAACTGAAAGCGGTAGTCGGTGGCGTCACCGTTTCAGGCAACATTCATGTCTGGATGGCAGATACCCAGACTAAAGAATCCCGCAAAAATTGGATGCAAACGTTGGATCGTATCAAAGAACTGAAACCGACCATTGTGGTGCCGGGACATTTCATTGGTAACGCACCAATGACATTGCAATCGGTCAAGTTCACTCAAAAGTACCTGGCTATTTTTGAGAAAGAATTACTAAAAGCGAAAGATTCAAAAGCGCTGATAGCCGCAATGGAAAAATATTATCCAAAACTTGGAGACAAATCCAGCCTCGAACTGAGTGCCAAAGTGCTGAAAGGCGAAATGAAGTGGCCTCAATAAGTCAATTAACTCTTTTTCAGGAATAAGTAAATATGCCCGGAATGACTCTGCACTATATCTATGATCCCCTATGTGGCTGGTGTTATGGCGTTTCCGCTCTAATACAAGCGGCGCAAGAGGCCACAAATGTGAAAATTAAATTGCATGGCGGCGGAATGCTAACTGGAGATAACAAACGCCAAATAGACAGCACATGGCGTGATTATATCCTGAGTCAGGATAAACGGATCGCAAGTCTTACCGGGCAAGTTTTCAGTGAACAATATGTCGCACTGTTAAACGATAAATCACTAATGATGGATTCATTACCACCAATATCAGCCATCCTTGCAGCAGAAAAGCTGGCTGGTAAAGGTGTCGAAATGTTACTGGCAGTACAAAAAGCGCATTATGTTCGTGGATTAAAAGTCAGCGAAACTGAAACATTATTGAATTTAGCAAATGAATTACAGCTTGATTCAAAACAATTCCAGCAAGAGCTGACACTGAATAATGAATCAGAAAGTCTCCAGCATATCAAGAACAGCCGTGAACTATTGGCAAAAGTTAGCGGCTCAGGCTTCCCTACTTTTATTCTGGAAAATGACAGAAACGAGCTATCTGTTATTTCTCTTGATAAATATTTGGGACAACCAAAACGTTGGCAAGATGCACTGATTCACTCTCAGTTTTAATACCACCGTTTAACTACTGGCGCCCATACCTTATTCAGTTATTGGGCGCCATCCACGATAATCCATCAATTCCCTGTAAGTTCAAATAAAGCATTATGATCGCAGAAATGGCTATATAGGGGCCAAAAGCGATAGGTGCCTGATAATTTCCCCGTAATTTCCACATCCACAAGCATCCAATAATGCCAAACAGTGAAGACAGGAGCATTAATAAAGGAATTGCGCCAACACCCAACCAAGCACTAACTGCCGCCATTAACTTAAAATCACCATACCCCATTCCCTCTTTATGATTGATAACTTTGAATAACCAATAGAACGACCATAAACTCAAATATCCCGCTACCGCGCCTGTTACAGCGAGTTCAATAGGCACAAAAGTTTGATTCAAATTCAATAATAAACCTAACCATAAAAGTGGATAATTTATTATATCTGGTAATAATTTGGTTTTTATATCAATAAAAGAAAGTATAATTAGCATCCAAATAAATATCAAAGCAACATATAAATTAAAATTCAATGGAAAATAAATCACAAAAAAAGCAGTTACAAACAGTGTAACTAACTCAACCTGTAAATAACAAAAAGATATTTTCTCATATCCATAAACAACCCCAGAAAACACAGATATTATTTTATTTAAAGTAATTCCTGACACTATTCCAATAGAAATAGCCAGAATAATAATCATTATATTAAACCCCATCCAACAAAACACCTTTAATTTCAACCAATTATATTAAAAACACCTTAACTGAATAACAGAAGCAATTTCCACTATATTTTCGACACAATAAGATAATAATAAAAACCACATTAAAACAACAAAATAAATATAAAACATGCCAATAAGAGATAAATATGCGAGCAGACTCGCAACATTTATTCAGAGATAAAAATCTATATCAGAGATAGCTTGATAGTTGGATTGAGCCTCCCTTATCATAGCACCATTATTTATTGCCTTATGTATAGCTCTACCCCGCAGGAAGGAAAGAAAAACATGCGTATACCCCGCATTTATCACCCGGAATTACTCACACCCAACACTGAAACTTATTTGAGTGATGAGGCAGCCAACCATGTCGGGCGGGTACTCAGAATGAGTAACGGTCAACAGTTACAACTGTTTGATGGCAGTAATCAGATCTTCGATGCTGAAATTACCGAAGCCAATAAGAAATCTGTCAAAGTTCACATCAACAATAGTGAACTTGCCGATAACGAATCACCACTTAATCTGCATCTGGGACAAGTCATATCCCGCGGTGAGAAAATGGAATTTACCATTCAAAAATCTGTAGAGTTAGGGGTGAATGTTATTACACCTTTAATTTCTGAACGCTGCGGTGTCAAACTGGATGGAGAACGGCTGGCTAAAAAACTTCAGCAATGGCAAAAAATTGCCATTGCTGCCTGTGAGCAATGTTGCCGTAATCGCATACCTGAAATTCGTCCGGTAATGCAACTTGCACACTGGTGTGCAGAAAATGATGGCAGCTTAAAATTAAATTTACATCCACGCGCCAGCCAAAGTATCAACACCTTGCCTTTACCTGTGGAAAAAGTACGCCTACTGATTGGTCCGGAAGGTGGCTTATCAATAGACGAAATTGCTATGACAGCTAATTACCAATTTACTGATATCCTGTTAGGACCACGTATCTTAAGAACAGAAACGACAGCACTTACCGCAATTACTGCATTACAAGTGCGTTTCGGCGATTTGGGTTAAGGAGAAAGAATGATCAAACTCGGCATAGTGATGGATCCCATTTCATCCATTAAAATCAAGAAAGACACCAGTTTTGCTATGCTATTGGAAGCACAACGCCGTGGCTGGGAACTCCATTATATGGAGATGAGTGATCTCTATCTATACCAAGGAGAAGCCCGCGCCCGTACCCGCCTATTGCAGGTAAAAAACAATCCACAGCAATGGTATCAATTCGATAGAGAACAAGATCTGGCACTGGAAACACTGGATGTCATCCTGATGCGTAAAGACCCTCCATTTGATACTGAGTACATTTACGCCACTTACATTCTGGAACGTGCTGAAGAAAAAGGCACGCTTATCGTCAATAAGCCACAAAGCCTGCGCGATTGTAACGAAAAACTCTTCACAGCCTGGTTCCCTGATTTAACACCGGATACATTAGTGACCCGCAATGCGGCTCACCTGCGTGAATTCCATCAAAAACAGGGTGATGTCATCTTTAAACCGCTGGATGGCATGGGCGGTGCATCTGTATTCCGCCTGAAAAAAGATGATCCAAACGTTGGTGTGATTATTGAAACCCTGACAGAACACGGCAATCGCTTCTGCATGGCACAGAATTTCTTACCTGCTATAAAAGAAGGCGACAAACGAATATTAATTGTCGATGGTGAACCTGTTGCTTATTGTCTGGCCCGCATTCCAGCCCAGGGAGAAACCCGAGGTAACCTTGCTGCCGGTGGTCGTGGTGAAGCGCACCCGCTTTCAGAAAGTGACTGGGCTATAGCCAGAGCTGTTGCGCCAACGTTAAAAGAAAAAGGGTTAATTTTTGTTGGACTGGACATTATCGGTGACAGATTGACCGAAATTAATGTCACCAGCCCAACCTGCGCACGCGAGATAGAAGCAGCTTTCCCTGATATTTCAATAACCGGCATGCTGATGAATGCGATTGAAAAACGATTGGAGAAATAAAAAGCTCTTTTCGTTAATTTTCCTGTCAAGGTTTGTCATTTGCACTTTTAGCCCACATACTGTGGGCTAAATAATCCTTAAATAGCCAGGTTAATTACCAAAAACAAAATGAATCTACAGCATCATTTTCTTATCGCCATGCCCACATTATCTGATTCCTACTTCAAACGCTCAGTTGTTTACGTTTGTGAACACAACGAAAACGGGGCAATGGGATTGGTGATAAATAAACCAATTGAACAAATCTCTGTTCGGAAAGTTCTACAAAAACTGAAAATCTCACCAGAAGATCGGGATGAAAGTATCAGCCTAAACAAGCCGGTCATGACAGGCGGCCCTCTTGCTGAAGATCATGGTTTTATATTGCACACACCACAACCAGGTTTCAGTTCAAGTATCAAAATTTCCGATGATACGATGATTACCACATCCAAAGATGTACTTGAAACCCTGGGCACACCACGCCAACCAAAACAGATACTAGTCACTCTGGGGTATGCAAGTTGGGAAAAGGGGCAACTTGAAAAAGAGATAATGGAGAATAGCTGGCTAACCGCAAACGCTGATCCACATATTATTTTCAACTCACCCATTGCAGATCGCTGGCGTGAGGCCGCATCTTTGCTCGGCATCAATATCTATAACATTGCCCCACAGGCAGGACATGCATAAATGAGTAGCCGCACAATAATGGCCTTCGATTTTGGCACTCGTAGTATCGGTGCCGCTATCGGGCAGGAAATTACAGGTACCGCCAGAGCGTTGACCTCATTTAAAGCCACAGATGGTATCCCCAATTGGCAACAAATCGAAAAATTACTTAAAGAGTGGCGGCCAGATCTGGTTATTGTTGGTCTTCCCCTCAATATGGATGGCACTGAGCAACTTGTAACAGCACAGGCACGTAAATTTGCAAACCGGCTTCATGGCCGGTTTGGTGTGCAAATTGAACTCCAGGATGAACGCCTGACAACGGTTGAAGCCCGCGCTCATCTGTTTGACCGTGGAGGCTACAAAGCTTTAGATAAAGGTAAAGTCGATGCTGCATCTGCTGTTATTATTCTGGAAAGCTGGTTCGAGCAGCACTATTAAGCTATTAGCTAACAATATCAGAGAATCAACCAACAACAGCGATTAACTGTTAACCTCCGTCTACTCTGCCAATAATCCCTGTAATTTACGCTGCTGCCAGCCTTGCTCATAGGTTTGCATTCCACTGGCAGCACCAGTCTGCATAAGCGTTGTTATTTGATGATTTTTACCTTCCCGTATCAGATGACTGACCGCCTGATTAACCACCAACACTTCATACACGGCGATCCGTCCTCCATCCTGCGCAGAAACCAATTGTTGCGCTATCACAGCCTTCAAACTCCCTGCAAGCTGACTGCGTACCCATCCTTTTTCTTCCGCCGAAAATATATCCACCAGCCGATCAATTGCCTGTACTGCACCTCTGGTATGCAAAGTTGAAAATACCAAATGCCCTGTTTCTGCCGCAGTTAATGCCAGACGTATTGTCTCTTTATCCCGTAGCTCACCCAACAGCAATACATCAGGATCCTGCCGGAGAGTACCTTTCAGCGCTTCCTGATAGCTAGAGGAATCCAATCCGATTTGTCGTTGCTGTATCAGACAATTGCGGCTGTGGTGAATAAATTCCACAGGATCTTCTAATGTAATAATGTGCTGACAACAATGACTGTTCAGCATATCCACAATGGCGGTTAAGGTTGTCGATTTCCCACTGCCTGTGGCACCGGTCACCAGAATCAATCCACTTTCTTCCCGTAAAATCATTTCTCGGACAATTTCAGGTGTTTTTAGCTGTTCCAGCGTTGGGCACTGAGAGCTAATTAAGCGCAGAACGACTGACAGCCCTGATTGCTGACGAAAAATGTTACCTCTCAATCGTTGGTGGCTTTCTGTCTCCATCGCAAAATCCGCATGCCCACAAATTAATAGCTGTTTTAACTGATTTTCTGATAAAAACTGCCTGCTCCACTCTTCCAACAAAGTATTATTTACAGATGGCAGTTGAGTTTGTGAATAAAGCACACCATTTATACGTAATACAGGAGCTTGCCCAACACAAAGATGCAGATCAGAAGCATTATGCTTTACACTAAGGGCCACTAATTTATCCATATTCATTTTTTAATCTCCTGAGTCACTATGAACAATATTGAACAAAACTTACAAGATGTCAGGACCCGCATAGCCGTTGCCGCACAGAAATGCGAACGCTCTCCAGAAGAAATTACTCTGCTTGCAGTCAGTAAAACCAAACCTGTGGAAGATATCGAAAAAGCAATCGTTGCCGGTCAGCGCCAGTTTGGTGAGAATTACGTACAGGAAGGGGTAGAAAAAATTACTTATTTTGCAAATCGTAATGATTTGATATGGCACTTTATCGGTCCGTTACAGTCTAATAAAAGTCGTCTGGTGGCAGAAAATTTTAACTGGTGCCATACCGTTGACCGCCTGAAAATAGCACAGCGTCTGAGCGAACAACGCCCAGAGGGAATGGAACCACTGAATATTCTTATTCAAATAAATATCAGTGATGAACAGAACAAATCAGGTATTCAACTTGCTGAACTCCCCACTCTGGCAGCCGAAGTCAGCAAACTGCCGAATGTGAAGCTACGCGGTTTAATGGCAATCCCCGCACCGGAGCCTGACTACGAACGCCAATTGGTGGTTTTCAGGCAAATGGAACAAGCTTTCTTTAACCTGAAAACTCAATATCCTCAAATAGATACCCTCTCTATGGGGATGACTGATGATATGGCTGCCGCCATTAATTGTGGTTCCACATTAGTACGGATCGGGACGGCAATTTTCGGTGCACGTCAGTATCAAAATTAACCATATCAATGCTACGAGGTATTTAATGGAAAAACGTAAAATTACCTTTATTGGTGCAGGTAATATGGCTCACGCCATCATTGCCGGATTGGTAAAAGAAGGCTACCCTGCTGAACTGATTAATGTTTGCGCTCCTGGCAACGCTCGCCGCGATGTACTGGCAAAGGAGTATGGCGTCAACAGCAGCAGTGATAATATTCGCTGCGCACAGGAAGCCGATGTTATTGTTATGGCGGTAAAACCGCAAGTAATGGCAGATGCCTGCCAGCCGCTAAAGGAGCAGGTAGATTTCAGTAACAAATTGGTTCTGTCTATCGCAACAGGAATTTCTGTCACACGCTTTAACGTTTTATTACAAGACAAACTCAACATTGTTCGTATCATGCCAAACACCCCGGCATTAGTCGGTCAGGGGTTGAGTGGATTATTCGCACCTGAGCAAGTCAGTCAATCTGACCGTGATTTCACTCAAGCATTGATGAACAGCGTCGGTAAAACTTACTGGGTAAAAGATGAAAACGGCATCAATGATATTATCGCCACAGCAAGTAGTGCACCCGCTTATTTCTTCCTGTTTATGGAATCAATGCAACAGGAGGCGGAACGCCTAGGTTTTGACAGTGAAACAGCCCGTGAAATCGTTTTGCAAACAGCAACCGGTTCTGCGGCACTGGCCGCATCAAATGCAGATCTCTCTTTTGCAACCCTGCGCGAGCAGGTAACATCTAAAGGTGGTACCACGGCGGAAGCATTGCGCATTTTTTATGAAGGCAAATTGCCGGAAATCGTATCCAGTGCCATGCAGGCAGCTATTCGCCGCGCACAGGAAATAGAAAAACAATTTTAATTTTATCAGGGCTGCTAAATGCAATTTTTAACTTTTATTCTGTTCACCGTTCTGGATTTATACATCGTTGTTTTATTACTTCGAGTATGGATGCAATGGGCCCGCTGTGACTTTTACAACCCATTTGCCCAGTTTGTCGTAAAAATTACTCAGCCAGTCGTTCGACCACTGCGCCGTGTGCTCCCGGCTATTGGTCCGCTTGATACCTCTTCCGTTGTTGTAGCTTATGCTTTGGTATTACTTAAATTAACCATGCAACTCTGGTTCAGTACCGGCGCGTTTGCCTTCCTTACGCTTTTCATCCCTATCGGGTTAATTGAACTGCTGACAGCCGCAGGCAAGCTGGTATTTTGGCTGGTGCTGGCGCGTGCTCTGTTAAGCTGGATAAGCCAAGGCCGCAATCCGATTGACTATGCTCTGATGCAACTGACAGAGCCATTAATGGCACCTATCCGCCGCATTATCCCAGCAATGGGTGGCCTTGATTTCTCCGCAATGATCGTCATCTTGATCCTCTACGCGCTGAACTATCTCCGCGCTGATGTTCTCTCATGGCTGATACAGTAAATAAGAATTAAATTGGGTTCAAAATAATGCAAAAAGTTGTTCTGGCAACCGGCAATCCCGGAAAAGTTCGTGAACTGGCGCAATTACTGGCTGATTTTGGTCTGGATATCGTTGCTCAAACTGAATTAAGCGTAAATTCTGCCGAAGAAACCGGGCTGACATTTATTGAAAATGCCATTCTTAAAGCTCGTCACGCCGCACAAGTTACCGGTTTGCCAGCAATTGCTGATGATTCCGGTTTATCCGTCAACATTCTTGGCGGCGCCCCAGGCATCTATTCAGCCCGTTATGCGGGTGAAGATGCCACCGATCAGCAAAATCTGGCAAAGCTGTTGGATGCAATGAAAGATATTCCTGATGATCAACGCCAGGCTCAGTTTAACTGTGTGCTGGTTTATATGCGCCACGCAGAAGATCCTACGCCTCTGGTATTTCATGGCCGCTGGCCGGGGGTTATTGCCCGTGAACCTGCCGGTGATGGCGGGTTTGGTTATGACCCCATCTTCTACATACCAGAATTGGGCTGTACTGCGGCTGAGTTAAGTGGTGAACAAAAAAATACCGTTTCACACCGCGGTCAAGCGCTGAAAATGATGTTGGATACACTACGTAATGCTTAAGCTTCCACCACTGAGTCTGTATATCCATATTCCGTGGTGTGTACAAAAGTGTCCTTATTGTGATTTCAACTCTCATGCATTGAAAGGTGATGTTCCACATCAAGAATATGTTGACCATTTATTGGCAGATCTGAAAGCGGATCTGCCAATGGTCAACGACCGGGAAATCACCACTATCTTCATTGGTGGTGGGACCCCCAGCCTGCTCAGTTCACAAGGGATGCAACAATTACTGGATGGTGTTCGTACTCTCCTGCCGGTATCGCCACAAGCTGAAATTACAATGGAAGCCAACCCAGGTACAGTGGAAGCTGACCGTTTCAGTGGTTATCAGCAAGCCGGCATTAACCGGATATCCATTGGCGTCCAGAGTTTCAGCCCGGATAAACTGGTACGTCTTGGCCGTATTCACGGCCCGGATGAAGCCAAACGAGCAGCACATTTAGCCGCCAGTTTGGGGCTACGCAGTTTTAATTTGGATTTGATGCACGGTTTGCCAAACCAAAGCCTTGATGAAGCACTGGATGACTTACGTCAGGCAATTGTGTTATCACCACCGCACCTTTCGTGGTATCAACTGACTATTGAGCCGAATACCAGCTTTGGCTCCCGTCCTCCGGTTCTGCCTGATGATGATGCTTTGTGGGATATTTTTTCACAAGGGCATCAATTGCTGACAGCAGCAGGTTATCAGCAATACGAGACTTCTGCTTATGCCAAGCCTGGCTATCAATGCCAGCATAATCTCAACTACTGGCGTTTTGGAGATTATCTTGGTATTGGTTGTGGCGCTCATGGAAAAATCACCTTTGAAGATGGCCGTATTCTGCGTACAGTAAAAACCAAACATCCTCGCGGATATATGCAGGGGCGCTATCTGGATAAACAGCATCAGGTAGAAAATGAAGATCGGCCATTTGAATTTTTTATGAACCGGTTCCGTTTACTGGAAGCCATGCCAAAACAAGATTTCAGTGATTTCACCGGATTATCGGAAAGTTCAATCTGCAATCAAATTGATAAAGCCTTAGCCGCAGGTTATCTCTCTGAAACAACAACACACTGGCAAATTACGCAGAAAGGAAAATTGTTCCTGAATTCATTACTGGAGCTATTTCTTTAACGCAGAATGACCTCCGAAGAATTCAGCTTCACAAAGATCATCTTGTGGATAAACTCGATACCACCGTTGGTTTCGAGTTTATCAATAACTGTGCTTAAATAAGCAGAATTTTGGAATCAAGAAAGCTAATAATCGGAAGAAAATCGTTATATTTTCATAATATTACTGCAATCATAAATTGAAAAACATATAAAATCAACTAGCCATTACCCAAAAGTAATAATATAAATATCCGGCCTGCAATTATTTTTACCCATGTGGATAATAACTAATGCTTATTAGCAACAAACGTATTAGTTGCGACTTGATAAAATCAAACATCGTATTAATAACAAGGTGAACATCCTGATTTTAATATATGTGAACCATAGCACAATAATACTATTTAAAATTATATCAAAAACCATTATATTTAATTCCCACTTAAACTGGAGTAAAAAATGCACATTGAAAATAAAGAAATGTTATATACTTTATCCAAAGAAAACCTGGCTACAGTACTAACTCCATATTATAAAGATTTTTATGATCAACTTTCCGATTATCAAAAAGCAAACATCAGCCTTGACATGGTTGTAAATGATGCTCACAAGAAATTATCCATTAATAATTTAACGCATCTTCACATTGACAGAGAATTAAAACCAATTGAATACGCAGGTGTACCTCCATGTATTCTTGCCATTGGTACAGTTGTCGCTGATGCTTTTGGTATTGTATTCCAATTTTTAGGTATAAATGAAGCCGAAACTCGTGCAGCCACACGCGCATTATTAAAAGAGTTAGGCCAAGATACTCTACGTGGATTACTCGCTACAATCGAAGACTTTAAAAATGCGACTTCTCTTCTAGATAAAGCGAAGATTATTTGGTCATTAATTTCTGAAATTAAGAATGCTGTAGGTTTTTCTGGAATAATCAAGGCATTAAAAGACTCAATGCATTGGTATGACTGGGTAATTACTGGGGTAACCGCAGCAGCACAATTAACTATATGGTTTGCTACAGATGGCGCTGCATTTATTGCAGAACTAGCTATGGCTGGTGCTGCTATAGCTACATTGGTGATTGATGCAGCAAACGCAGTGCATGTTTGCTCATAAAACCTTTATCTATATTCTTATTTAACTATGAAGGAACTTATTACTTATTATAAATTCCTTCCAATATAAATATCTGGAATTCAATCTGACAGTCACCGGTAATATTAACTGTCAAACTAACCGCCTATCCCATTAAGATTACTGGGATAGGCTCTAAAAAAACACATGATTGAATTTTAATCACAGACCAAATTCAACATGATAAAAATGACCTGATTAAAGAGCATCCTCAACAGCTTTAATTTGTGTGGCTAAACTTTCCAAACCACCACCCGATAAATACCACAGATCAGATTTTAGATAAGTAATTTTGCTATTCTTATATGCAGAAGTAGATTTTACTTTATCATCCTCAAATTGTGCTTTATCCAGCTTACCAACGCCAATTGCTTCACTACGATCAATAATCAGAATCACATCAGGATTAGCCTGAGCAATCATTTCAGAAGTAACAACACGGCGTTTGGTTTTATCTTCATCAGCAGCAATAGGTAATTCGGCTCTCTGTGCCTTAACCACGTCATACACTACGCTCTGGTCACTCAGAATTAATTTACCTGCGTTATGCAACAATACCAAAACTTTCGCACCAGAAGACTTGGCTTTATCCTGAGCTTTAGCAATGATTGTTTCCAGATCAACAATCTGTTCTTTTACTTCACTTTGCTTTCCAAATAACTCACCTAACAATGTCAGGTTACCTTCAACTGAAACCAGGTAATTTTTGCTATCTGTTCCCAGATTAATCGTAGGTGCTATTTTTGACAGATTTTCATAAGAAGGGCCTTGGCGGGCAGTGATAACGATCAGATCGGGTTTAATTTGTGCCAATTTTTCCAAATTTGGCTCTTTTATGCCCCCTGCATTTTCTACCCCATTAGGCAAATTATTCCGGAGATATTCAGGCGTGTTACCAAGAGGTAATGCAACAACCCGATCAGATAAACCTAATTTAGCCAATGAATCATAAGTACCGAAATCAAATAAAACGACTTTCTGAGGATCCTTTTTGACCTCAGTTTCACCAGAGAGATGTTTAACTGTAATCTTATCATCAGCCTGAGCTGTGACAACATTTGGAGTGAATACAGCAGATGTCTGACTAAATGCAGAATGGCTTGCAACAACAAATAATGAAGCCAGAACGACAGGGATTATCTTTTTCATATATCGCGCTCCAAGAAAGGATATTATTGACAATCCGCATTCTAGGTGGCAGGAAAAATATGTCAATCTAAATAAGAATCAATTTCAAATTGATTCTTATTTGTAATTATTGGGAATTACTTAATAGAATTCAGTAATTCAATTCTTTGTTGTTCAAGGCCGCTGACTCTACCACAAACCTCTTTGCCAAAACGCTGGAAATCTTCTTCCTGAGCTTTCCATTCGGCTTTCAGATTATTCTGCAATCCACCCAAGCCACCAAGCAAAGATTGTAATGCCTGATTATTATCGCCATTTAAGCTAAATTGTTTATTGCCAATCTCATTAATACTGTCCTGTAATACTCCACCAAGGCTCTGTTCAATTAAACTACGGCTCTCTTTTTCAACTTGTTTAATCGCCTGATGATGAAATGCTATACCTTCTGAGCGGGTTTCAATAATTCGGTTTATCTGTTTATTAAGCCCCGATTCAAGATCAGATAGCCGGTTACGCACATTACTGTCTTTACCCATAGTATCTGCCACCACTTTGTCCAAAGATTTACGGGCAGTTATCAGATGTTTGCTGGTTTCTTGTTGAATCCAAGGCAAATCTTGCCGCAAAGCCTGCTGATAACGTTGTGCTTTTCGACGTTGTTCCGTATTTAAGTTCAGATGTTTACCATCACGGATAACTGAACCATCAGGTGAAATCTGGAGATTGCCGCTTGCTCCCACAACCTGAACGGATTGAGACGTAATAATAATGTCATTCTGCGGGTTTACCTGGCATTCATAACCTGCCTGGGCCTGAGCAACAAATAGCAAAGATACAGCAATGATAGTTTTGCGTAACATATTTTCTCCTAAGAAAACCACCTGAGAGTTAAAAAACAGATCGCCCAACACGATCGGCTAACAGTTCTAAGGCAGCACAACCCGCTAAAGAGTTCCCTGATCGATCCAATTCCGGTGACCAGACAGCAACCGTCAATTCTCCCGGCACGACACACACGATCCCACCGCCAACACCCGATTTTCCCGGCATACCAATTCTGAATGCAAATTCACCTGAACCATCATACATGCCACAGGTCATCATCAGCGCATTAATCTGCCTAGCCTGACGTGGACTTAAAATCTGTTGTTCAGAGCCTATCGTACTCCCCTGATTCGCCAAATAAATGAAACACCTGGCAAGCTCAATGCAATTCATTTTCAAAGCGCAATAATGGAAATAAGTTTGCAGTACAGCAAGCACATCGTTATCGAAATTACCAAAGGATTTCATCAGATAGGCAATCGCCGCATTTCGGTGAGAATGTTCCATTTCAGAACGGGCAACTTTGTTGTCGTAACAAATATCAGGGCAACCAGCAAGTTTACGTACAACCTCCAGCATACGCTGCTTAGGTGCGCTCAACCGCGACTGTAACATGTCACACACAATTAACGCACCCGCGTTAATAAAAGGGTTACGGGGTTTGCCTTTTTCCAGTTCTAACTGAACTAATGAATTAAATGGCTGACCAGAAGGCTCCTGTCCGACCCGCTGCCAGATTTCCTGTTCCTGATAACGTGTCATCGCTAAGGTCAGGCTCAATATCTTAGAAATAGACTGAATCGAAAAACGCTTTTCAGCATCTCCGGCATGAAATATCTGCCCATCAATGGTACAGATAGCGATTGCCAGGTTATCAGCGGGAACCTCCGCCAGTGCAGGAATATAATTTGCCACTTTCCCTTGGCCAATCAGGGGGCGAACTTGTCGCAAAATATCCGACAATAACGTGTTAGAGAACGTTGTACTCACTGATTTTACTCCAGACAGGGGCACTTATTAATAGGCACCCCTGTTGTTATTCACTCAGGCTATTTTACAACGATATGTTACTCAATCCCACCAAACATCAAACAGTTCAGAGGTCATGACATCTTCCATACCGCGATCTTTCAGCCATTTCTCAACCAATTGACGGTGTTCTTCTGTACACATACCAATTTTTTGCAGGCAGATTAAACCTTCCCAATGCAGGTAACCACTGGCATCCAATGCTAAACCATTAGATTCAATCAGTTCATCAATAAATGCATCAACAGTGCTGTCAATAATATCTATAGGTGTATTAGACGGAAAGCTCCACTTAATAGAAAAGCCCATTTCTTTGAATTCATCAATATGCATCTTTTTACGCAAACGACGACTGCGGTTTTTAGCCATTACTTAACCCTCTTAAACATGATATCCCACACGCCATGCCCCAACCGCTGACCGCGCAATTCAAATTTCGTTACTGGGCGTGAAGATGGACGCGGTATATAATCACCATTCTCAGACAAATTAAGGTAATTATCCACGCTATTCATCACTTCC
Organism: Photorhabdus tasmaniensis; assembly: GCF_011189505.1. GTDB lineage: Bacteria > Pseudomonadota > Gammaproteobacteria > Enterobacterales > Enterobacteriaceae > Photorhabdus > Photorhabdus tasmaniensis. Next base: position 3,546 of record NZ_PUJU01000007.1, on the reverse strand, counting down.
AGCATATGTTCAGCATATGGCTGCCAGTCAGTCGCCATATGGAATACACCGCCTACTTTCAACTTACTTTTTATCAGTTCAGCAAATGGCGGCTGGACAATCCTGCGTTTGTTATGACGCGCTTTATGCCACGGATCGGGAAAGAAAAGCTGTACCATTTCCAGACTGTTCTCCGGGATCATATTTTCCAGCACTTCAATAGCGTCATGACACATCACCCGCAAGTTACTGATATTTTCACCGTCAGCAGAAGCCAGGCAAGCACCGACACCAGGTACATGAACTTCAATCCCAAGAAAGTTTTTTTCGGGATTCTGGCTTGCCATAGTGACAAGTGATGCACCCATGCCAAAGCCAATTTCCAGTACAATGGGGGCTTCACGCCCAAAAAGTGCCTCCATATCCAGCTTTTCCGTCTGATATTCAACACCCATTTTTGACCAGAGATCATCAAGTGCTTGTTGCTGACGATTAGTTAACCGGCCTTGACGACGAACAAAACTCCTAACACGGCGCAATGGCCTGCCATTTTCATCAAATTCCGGCGAAATTACGTTATTTATCATGGTATTTCTGTCAGTTTAAAGGCATCTATTCAGGCGTTTATGGCTGCTTTACCGGCAAACCACATAAAGAGAGCGCATTATCCAAAGATGGGCGATTTTAGCAAGTCCAATAGTGACAAGTACAATTTTAATCCCAGATTGAGCAGTGCCGCGAAAACAAAGTTCCGGTTTACAGCAAGGTAACACTATGTTGCAATCCTGTTCACGAAACACTGATATTCCCTAAAGATAATTATCCCAATGATGGAAGCAAAGCAATTCTCCAAAGTGGTACTGGATTGGTACCATCTTTACGGTCGTAAAACCCTGCCCTGGCAACAGGAAAAGACACCTTATCACGTCTGGCTTTCAGAAGTGATGTTGCAACAAACTCAGGTTGCGACAGTCATTCCCTATTTTCAGCGCTTTATTTCACGTTTTCCTGATGTAGCTTCACTTGCCGCCGCACCGCTTGATGAAGTTCTTCATTTGTGGACCGGTCTGGGTTACTACGCCCGCGCTCGTAATTTACATAAAGCAGCGCAACAGATTGTGGAGCGGCATCATGACGAATTCCCAACAACATTTGATGATGTTGTTGCCCTGCCTGGCGTCGGCCGTTCAACCGCCGGTGCAATCCTTTCGCTTTCTCAGGGTAAACATTTCCCGATTCTTGATGGCAATGTTAAGCGAGTATTGGCCCGCTGTTACGCAATAGAGGGTTGGCCGGGTAAAAAAGAGGTTGAAAGTCACCTCTGGCAAATCAGCACCAACGTAACGCCAGCAAAAGAAGTGGAATATTTCAATCAGGCAATGATGGATTTAGGGGCAATGGTTTGCACCCGTAGCAAGCCAAAATGTGAAATCTGCCCATTAAATCAGGGATGTATCGCCTATGCGAACCATAGCTGGGCAAAATACCCGGGTAAAAAACCTAAGCAAAGTATTCCAGAGAAAACAGCTTATTTCCTGCTGATGCAAAATGACCATACGGTTTGGCTGGAACAGCGCCCACCAACGGGGATCTGGGGAGGATTATTCGCGTTTCCTCAGTTTGAAAGCCTAGATGTGTTGAATAGCTGGCTGGAACAATCCGGTATTTCTCACAGCAAACATGAGCAACTCACCGCATTCCGCCATACATTTAGCCATTTTCATCTGGATATTGTGCCGATAAAAATAAATATTTTATCTTTTGCCGCCTGCATGGATGAACATAAAGGACTTTGGTATAACTTACAACAACCCGCGACTGTTGGGCTGGCAGCACCAGTTGAATATCTGTTGCAACAACTGAGCTGAATCCCATACCCGCTATTTTGAGGATTTATTATGAGCAGAACTGTTTTTTGTACTTTCTTACAACGTGAAGCCGAGGGGCTGGATTTTCAGCTGTATCCGGGAGAGTTGGGCAAACGCATTTTCAATGAAATTTCCAAAGAAGCGTGGGGACAGTGGATGAGTAAACAAACCATGCTGATCAATGAGAAAAAACTTAGCACCATGAATCCAGAAGATCGTAAATTGCTTGAACAAGAAATGGTTAAATTTCTGTTCGAAGGTCATGATATTCAAATTGATGGATATACCCCACCAGAAAAATAATATTCAGCTTTCATCAGAGCCAACGGCTCTGATGTTGTATTCAACACCAGATGGCAATGTAAGATGAAAAAACTGTTAGCGCTGTTTGTTATTGCCCCACTGCTCGTTTCCTGTACCAATACCAAAGATACCAAATACAACGAAGAATATATAAAAGATACCAATGGTTTTGATATTTTGATGGGCCAATTTGCCCACAACATCGAAAACATTTGGGGGTTGCACGAAGTACTAATTGCAGGCCCAAAAGATTACGTTAAATATACCGATCAATACCAGACCCGCAGCCATATTAATTTTGAGGCCGGTACGATCACGATTGAGACAATTTCTCCGACAGACCCCACAACCTATTTGCGCAAGGCTATTATCACCACCTTATTAATGGGTGACGATCCAGGTTCTGTCGATCTCTATTCTGATATTAACGACATTCAGATCAGTAAAGAGCCCTTTCTTTACGGGCAAGTTATGGACCATAACGGTCAGCCTATCCGTTGGGAATGGCGGGCAGCACATTTCGCAGATTATCTGCTGGCGAATAAATTACAAAAACGCCAAGCGGGTTTACATGTCATTTGGTCTGTCACCATGCAACTGGTACCAAACCATTTGGATAAACGCGCTCATAAATATCTGCCACTGATCCGTCAGGCTTCCATTAAATACGGAGTAGACGAATCCCTGATCCTGGCAATTATGCAAATAGAATCCAGTTTTAACCCATATGCCGTCAGCCGCTCTGATGCACTTGGACTGATGCAAGTTGTACAACATACCGCAGGCCGTGATGTCTTTAAAATGAAAGGTAAATCAGGACAACCAAGCCGTAGTTATCTATTTGATCCAGAAAATAATATTGATGCTGGCACGGCATACTTATCAATATTACAAAACAGTTATCTGGGTGGCATCACTAACACCACCTCCCGCCGTTATGCGGTGATAACCGCTTACAATGGCGGTGCAGGTAGTGTATTAAGGGTATTCTCCAGCGATAAGAAGAAAGCGGCTCAAATCATCAATGGAATGGCACCGGGTGATATTTATGAAACCCTGACAACTAAACACCCATCGGCAGAATCACGCCGCTACCTGATGAAAGTCAATACTGCCCAGAAAAGCTATCATCATTAAGGCGATAGCATAATAACGGAGAGCGATTTTTCTACTCTCCGTTATTTTTTGCCTATATTTTTAACTAATCGAGTAATTTCAAAACACAAATCACTATTTCAAAAGAAATATATTGACGGGTTCTACCGAATACGGTTTAATGCGCCCCGTTGCCCGGATAGCTCAGTCGGTAGAGCAGAGGATTGAAAATCCTCGTGTCGGTGGTTCGATTCCGCCTCCGGGCACCAATTCAAAGCGCGTTGGTTGAGAGATAAAAAAG
>NZ_PUJU01000006.1:67810-142402 GCF_011189505.1 Photorhabdus tasmaniensis | reverse complement strand
ATATGCCTGGCGGCGATAGCGCGGTGGTCCCACCTGACCCCATGCCGAACTCAGCAGTGAAACGCCGTAGCGCCGATGGTAGTGTGGGGTCTCCCCATGTGAGAGTAGGGAACTGCCAGGCTTTAATTTAGCTTTGTGTGATGAAGAATGACGCAGAGTGTTGTGGGTAGGAAGTCGGACAAAATCGCTGAGAGTGATTTTGAACGCTGCGGAAAGCGGCGGGTGGTCCGAAGGGCGAATGGCAGAAAGGCCGTTCGTAAACTGCCTTAGCGGGTATTGAAGTTTTATGTTGTGGTAACAACATAGAAGACAAGAAATTCGGTGGTGCGGTAGTTCAGTTGGTTAGAATACCGGCCTGTCACGCCGGGGGTCGCGGGTTCGAGCCCCGTCCGCACCGCCACCTTATTTAGGGGCGTAGTTCAATTGGTAGAGCACCGGTCTCCAAAACCGGGTGTTGGGAGTTCGAGTCTCTCCGCCCCTGCCAGTTACAAACTAAGTAATAACTAAGGTAAGTCGCAATATTGATAACCCAGCTATTTAGCTGGGTTTTTTCTTATCTGTACTGTGCATAATAAATACATATCCCCTTGGCAGATGTTATTTTTCGACCGTGATAATTAAGGGGGGATGACTGAGAGGAGAAAGTCTTCTGGGTATCTGGCAAGGGAAATATTAGCTAGACACAATATATTGATTTAACGAACAAAAAACTATTTAAACTTAATATTTTTATTGCCACTTTTACATACAGAGATAGCATCTCTTGACTGATCAATTAAAGGGTGTTGCTAGTTTATTATCTTAATTTTGACTTGAATGTGGGACTCGTATCTAAGAATAAACTATAACAGCATATTTTTTTATTGTCTTTGAGATTTAGTGTTCAAACATCTTTTTCATGAATTAATTTAGCGACATGTATATTCAGACTCTTTTTGGGGTTAGAAGGCGTAAGTGATCAATGCGTCTATCGCCTCTAATAAGAAACTGATCGGGCTACGATGTTTTAAGTATTCTATGTAAGAAATATTTCTTAACGTAATAAACATCGTTTCAATTAGATAATATTTTTTCAGTATTATCCACTTCCATAGTAATAAAATTTCTCTGAGTTAATTATGTTTAAAGGATTTGCGTCAATTAAGTCTTAATGAATACTCTAATCGTGACAGTTTTCTTATTAAATGAAGTTCAGTTTAAAGTTTAAAATAAAAGTTACCTAAGTCGGATGGTAAGGTAAGAACATTGAGTATCCAGACGATGAGGGTAGGTTCGTTTAGTTAGTTATTAAAAATCATCTTACCCTTCTTTATTGTGGTTCTGGGTTCTCTGATTCAAGTCACAGCTTTAAACCGTGCGTAGTAAGTGAAGATTATTTGGCAAACAGGGGGGTATGTGGAAGGATGGCGAAAGTAATCCCGCCTCCTGCGTGATCTAAAACTTCGTTCTCTCTTACTATTTGCGTTTCTGTTTCCGTGTAACATTTCTATCTGTAAATCTTGCAGAACATAGATCCACTAATTGAATGAGTTGCATAAAATGTCTCTTAATCTCTTGTAGAAGTATTGATGACAGGTATTTTTAATAGCTGCTGAATCAATGCTTGTTGATCGTTGTTCTGTAACCATATAGCGTATAATGGGCGTTTGATTAGTTCAGTATTTGGGTAAGAGATAAGTTCTGAATATTCGTTTTGCCAGTGTATTGGTAGGAAGGCGGCTCCTTTGACACAATTGAGCAGTTGGCGAGCTATATGTGCTGAAGTGGTTGTAATTATGGGCAATTGTTCACTTTTTAAAATCCGTTGTTCTTGGTGATGGAAATCAGCTCCCCATTCTAATTTGATGTAGTTTTCAACTTGGCATTTCAGATTTTCTTCTGTCGTTAATAATTTCAGGCAAATATTCCCTAATAACAAGCTTTGGAATTCATCCATTTTAGGGGGTTCAGTCGTTATTAGTAGATCTAATTCACGCGAATGAAGTTGTTTAACAAGGGATTGCCGTGTAGAAACCCGAGATTCTAATCTTAGTTCCTGATGTCTTTTATAGAAATCCTGTAGCCAAGGTGTTAAATATGCTTCCCATAATGATGAGGTGGCGCCAATTGTCAATTCAGTATGTTGAGATGCATGTGTTATCTCTTTTTTAGCCAACTGCCAGGTATTCATCAGTGATTCTGCATACGGCACAAGGCGTTCACCAGCGGCTGTAAGACGGATGTTATTGCGATGACGCGTGAAAAGATTAGCACCTAATTGGTTTTCTAATTGGCGTATGCGAAAGCTGACTGCTGACTGTGTCAGGTATAGTGATTCTGCTGCCCGACCAAAGTGACGAGTTTTACTGACCTCCAGAAAGGTTTTCAGTAATTCGGTGTCCACATGTTTCTCCAATATTTTTTATCGTTAAGATTTAAATGTTTTGTTTTACAGAACGCCAGGCCTATCTAATACTCCGCGCCATAATTAGCATGATAGTAACAGTAATAGAATTAGGAGTGTGTCAGATGGCCGAAAGCTTCATCACGACTAATCGTTTTTTTGATAACAAACATTATCCTCGCGGGTTTTCCCGTCATGGCGATTTCACCATTAAAGAGGCGCAATTGCTAGAGCGTCATGGTCATGCGTTCAATGAGTTAGATCTCGGTAAACGTGAGCCTCAAACAGAAATAGAAAAACTGTTTGTTGCTGTTTGCCGGGGTGAACGTCAGCCTGCGACGATGGAAGAAAAAGTATGGACCAAATATTTGGCAAGGATTAGTCGTCCAAAACGTTTTCATACCCTGTCAGGTGGTAAGCCTCAGGTTGATTCTTCTGACGACTATACCGATACTGATGATTAATATCATCACAAGTTATGAGTACAGGGGCTTTGCCCCTTTTTTCATTTTTAACCTGATTGTTTTTGTAACTGTATTAATAGTCTGTCCATACTACGGTAGCTTAAGGCTTCCATAATATGTAGTTTTTCTATCTCTTTTTTTCCCTCTAAGTCGGCGAGTGTCCGAGATGCCCTCAGAATTCGATGCCATGCTCGGATGGAAAGCCCTAACTTTGTTAGTGTTTCTTCCAGAAATACGGCGTCGTTAGGTTTGAGCCTACAAAATGTTTCTGTCTCTTTACTATTCAGATGAGCATTAATTTTTCCACAGCGTTTCAATTGTATTTCTCGCGCTGTCAGTACTCTTAATTTTACATCTTTGCTGCTTTCGCTTGATCTAACTGGGCTACTCAATGTTCCAACGGGTAACAGAGGAACTTCAATTGAGAGATCAAAGCGATCTAAAAAAGGCCCGGAAAGTTTTGCCAGATATCGAAGTATTTGCTGAGGATTACTTCGATTATGAATTCCTTGATGATGGCCTGTAGGGCTGGGATTCATTGCTGCTATTAATTGAACCTGAGCAGGAAAACAAACTTTTGCTCTGGCTCTGGATATAATTATTTCCCCTGATTCCAGTGGTTCCCTTAGGGCATCAAGGACTCTGCGTTCAAATTCAGGAAGTTCATCTAGAAACAGCACACCGTTGTGAGCGAGTGATATTTCACCGGGTTTAGGAAGTCCACCACCGCCAACTAGTGCTGCCATTGAAGAACTGTGATGAGGGGCTCTGAATGGGCGTGTATGCCATTGTTCTGGTGGAAGGTAGGTATCTACCAGGCTATTGATAGCGGCAACCTCAAGAGCTTCTTTGTTTGTTAATGGCGGTAATAAACTGCATAGGCGGCTTGCCAGCATCGTTTTTCCTGTCCCTGGAGGGCCAAGTAGTAAAAGATTATGTCCGCCTGCTGCTGCGATTTCCAGTGTGCGTTTTGCTTGTTCCTGACCAATAATATCCTGAAGATCCGGTTGTGGTTGTTCTGTTGAAAATTCATGCCGGATTGTTGTTGTCAGTAGTTGTTTTTCTCCTTGAAGAAAGTGACAAATATGCAAGAGGTGTTCTGCCATTAACGTTGCATCCTGAGATAAGATTGCTAACTCTGTTCCGTTTTCTGTCGATAGAATAAGTTGCCTACCTGCGTCTCCCGCGCTTAGTGCAGCTGGAATTGCGCCATTAACTCTCCGTAAACCCCCGGATAGCGCGAGTTCACCAAGAAACTCATAACGGTTTAGTTTATCGGCAGGTATTTGTTCTGAAGCCGCCAGAATAGCGATAGCAATCGGTAAATCATAACGACCACCTTCTTTAGGAAGATCTGCTGGTGCAAGATTAACTGTGATTCTTTTAGGTGGATAGGTGAATCCGCTGTTGATCAACGCGCTTCTGACACGATCTCTTGCTTCTTTTACGGCTGTTTCAGGCAAACCAACCAGAGTTAATCCAGGTAAGCCATTACTAATATGCGCTTCAACAGTAACGATAGGGGCATGAATACCTATAGTCGCTCTGGTATAAATAACAGCGAGGGCCATCCTATTCTCCTTAGTAAGAAAGCGCATATGATGGACTGAAATGAGATAATAAATAGTGCCCTATTATTTTTTTGCGAGACGGCTCTAATAAATATTTTTTCATGTTACTCAAAGAGTTATTTTATTAAATTTCAATTAAGTGATTTTTATTTTAATTGATTGGTTTTTTTATATTTTTTGGTTTAATTGATAAATTTATTTTTCTATGTTTTTGTTATGATTTATTTATTATTTTGGGTGTTTTAATTTGAGTTTTTATATATTTTACAGTAAATTAAATTAGTGTTTTATATATTTATGCTTTATTTTTTAGTTGGTTTTTTTGTCACTTGGGTGATTAATAGTAAGATATTTACTTGGTTTTTGTTGAATGATTTGTTTTATTTGTTATTTATTAATGTGATGTGTTGTTTTTATATAATAATCTGGATGTTATCACTTAAATCTAATCCATATATGGAAATATAATCTAAAAAACAAGTATTCCATTGAAAATAAACAATATTTTTTTCATGCTGAGGCATAAAACAAAATAAAAGTTGTCAAGCAATGAAGAACGTGATAACTCTTAAATATAGATTAAACAAACGAGTTAAAACGGCCAAGATTATGAACATATTCGTCCAAGTGATTAGCCTAGTTATCGTCAGCGTGGTGGTGATTATTATCCCACCGTGCGGGGCTGCACTTGGACGAAGAAAGGCTTAGACGAACAGCCAGATCTCTCGAAGACCCCCGCACCGAAAGGCGCGGGGGTTTTTTTTCGGCAAGCAAAAATCAGTCATAGACAAAAACATACAACAGAACAAAATTTTGTCTCACAGGGTAAACACAGGGGATATGAAAAATGAACGGGGCGCAGTGGGTAGTAAAAGCATTACGAACGCAGGGTATTGATAAGGTTTTCGGCTACCCTGGTGGTGCAATCATGCCGGTTTACGATGCTTTGTACGATGGTGGTGTGGAGCACTTACTTTGTCGGCATGAACAGGGCGCTGTTATGGCTGCAATTGGTTATGCGAGAGCCAGTGGCAAGCCGGGAGTCTGTATTGCCACATCTGGGCCGGGGGCAACAAACTTGATCACTGGGTTGGCTGATGCGTTGTTAGATTCTATTCCTGTTGTCGCTATCACTGGTCAGGTGAGTTCTGAATTGATTGGAACTGATGCCTTTCAGGAAGTCGATGTTTTAGGTCTCTCCCTTGCTTGCACCAAACACAGCTTCTTAGTGGACTCCCTGGAAAATTTGCCTCAAATTATGGCTGAAGCCTTTTCTATTGCAACCAGTGGTCGACCGGGCCCTGTTCTGGTTGATATTCCTAAAGATATTCAGCTGAAAGAGGGGAATTTAGCCCCACATTTGGTTCCTGTTGAGCAAGAGATACCCTGCACTGAAAATGAATTAGAACAAGCCCGGAAGATGATTGCGGCTGCGGTAAAGCCCATGCTGTATGTTGGTGGCGGAGTCGGTATGTCTCAGTCAATTTCTGTTCTGCGTAATTTTGTTGCGGAAACTGGTATGCCGGTTGTTTCCACGTTGAAAGGTTTGGGTGCTGCTGATATTAAACATCCATGTTATCTGGGAATGCTTGGGATGCATGGTACGAAAGCTGCAAATTTTGCTGTGCAGTCATGTGATTTGCTGATTGCCGCAGGTGCCCGTTTTGATGATCGTGTGACTGGCAAACTCAATACCTTTGCGCCGAATGCAAAAGTTATTCATCTGGATATCGATCCGGCAGAGTTGGGGAAATTACGTCAGGCTCATGTGTCATTACTGGGGGATTTAAAAGCGTTGTTGCCTCGTTTACAGCAACCATTATCAATTATGCCTTGGCAGCGGGAAGTTGAGCGCCTGAAAGCTGAATATCCTTGGTGCTACGACCATCAGGGTGAGGCTATCTATGCACCTTTGTTATTGAAGCAGGTTTCGGATCGTAAAACATTAAACACGGTTGTTACCACCGATGTTGGACAGCATCAGATGTGGACAGCTCAACATATGACTTTTGATGGGCCTGAAAATTTCATTACATCTAGTGGGCTGGGATCGATGGGATTTGGTATCCCTGCTGCGATTGGTGCTCAAATTGCTCGACCAGAGGATATGGTGATCTGTATATCCGGTGATGGTTCTTTCATGATGAATGTTCAGGAATTGGGGACAATTAAACGCAAGCAGTTACCAGTAAAAATTTTACTGTTGGATAACCAGCGGTTGGGAATGGTGCGGCAATGGCAGGAACTGTTTTTTGATAAACGATATAGCGAAACAACATTAACGGATAACCCTGATTTTGTCGCATTAGCGAAAGCTTTTGATATTCCTGGGCAGCATATCACTGATAAATCACAGATTGATGAAGCTTTGGATGCATTATTCAACAGTAAGGGACCGTATTTATTACAGGTATCTATTGAGGAATTAGAAAACGTTTGGCCGTTGGTTCCTCCCGGTGCAAGCAATGAAACTATGTTGGAGAAATCATTATGATGCAGCATCAACTTGCAATCCAGGCTCGTTCCTGCCCTGAAATATTAGAACGTATTTTACGAGTAACGCGTCATCGTGGATTTGAGATATGTTCGATGAATATGGATCAAACAATGGATGGCTATAATGTTAATATCGAATTAATTGTTGCCAGCCAAAGACCTGTTAATTTGTTGTCTTCACAATTAACTAAATTAGTGGATGTCGCTGGTGTCAAGATTTTGCAACCAAAATCACAATTAATACGTGCATAACGTAGAAATAAAGGAATAAGAGAATGACGAAGCAATCCGATTACATTTGGTTCAATGGCGAGATGGTTCCTTGGGCAGATGCTAAAGTTCACGTAATGTCACATGCTTTACATTACGGTACGTCGGTTTTTGAGGGAGTTCGCTGCTATGACTCTTATAAAGGGCCAGTCGTTTTCCGCCATCGTGAGCATATGCAGCGTTTACATGATTCTGCAAAGATTTACCGTATGCCAGTGAGTCAGAGTGTTGATGAATTGATGGAAGCGTGCCGGGCAACTCTTCGTAAAAATAATTTAGTCAGTGCTTATATACGTCCACTGGTCTTTATTGGGGATGTTGGAATGGGGGTTAATCCACCGGCTGGTTATAAAACTGATGTCATTATTGCCGCTTTTCCATGGGGAGCTTATTTGGGAGAAGATGCACTGGATCAAGGAATTGATGCTATGGTTTCCTCATGGAACCGTGCGGCGCCAAATACAATACCAACGGCTGCAAAAGCGGGTGGTAACTACCTGTCTTCCCTTTTGGTTGGTAGTGAGGCCCGTCGTCATGGATATCAGGAAGGTATTGCTCTGGATGTTTATGGTTATATCTCTGAAGGCGCGGGTGAAAATCTGTTTGAAGTAAAAGATGGTGTATTGTTCACGCCATCATTGACTTCATCTACCCTGCCAGGCATTACCCGTGATGCCATTATCAAACTAGCGAAAGATTTGGGGCTGGAAGTTCGTGAACAGGTCTTGTCGCGCGAATCTCTGTATCTGGCAGATGAAGTTTTTATGTCTGGTACAGCGGCTGAAATCACACCTGTTCGCAGTGTTGATGATATTCAGGTTGGTCTTGGTAAATGTGGACCAATTACTAAGAAGATTCAGCAAGCATTCTTTGGATTGTTTGATGGTACAACAGAAGATAAATGGGGCTGGTTAGATCCAGTAAATCATTAATAAAACTATAAATAATTTAACGGGCGGTTCGTTCCCCGCCTGTTTTGATAACACGGGAGTGAAGAATAATGCCTAAGTACCGTTCTGCCACCACGACTCATGGCCGCAATATGGCTGGGGCTCGCGCTTTATGGCGTGCGACAGGGATGACCGATGCAGATTTCGGTAAACCAATTATTGCGGTAGTTAACTCATTTACTCAATTTGTTCCGGGGCATGTTCATTTGCGGGACTTAGGTAAATTGGTTGCCGAGCAGATTGAAGCATCAGGTGGTGTTGCAAAAGAGTTCAATACAATAGCGGTGGATGATGGTATCGCAATGGGGCATGGTGGAATGCTCTATTCTCTGCCATCACGCGAATTGATCGCTGATTCTGTCGAATATATGGTGAATGCTCACTGTGCTGATGCCATGGTGTGTATTTCTAACTGTGACAAAATCACACCAGGTATGTTGATGGCCGCCCTGCGCTTGAATATCCCTGTGATTTTTGTTTCCGGTGGTCCCATGGAAGCCGGTAAAACAAAATTGTCGGATCAGATTATTAAATTGGATTTGATCGATGCCATGATTCAAGGTGCAAACCCTCATGTCAGTGATGAAGATAGTCATCAGATTGAGCGTTCAGCTTGCCCAACCTGTGGTTCCTGTTCGGGGATGTTTACTGCTAACTCGATGAATTGCTTGACCGAAGCTCTGGGTCTGTCTCAGCCCGGGAACGGTTCGTTACTGGCGACTCATGCGGATCGTAAGGTGCTATTTCTGAACGCGGGGAAACGTATTGTTGCTCTGACTAAGCGCTACTATGAGCAAGATGATGATAGTGCTCTGCCGCGTAATATCGCAACGAAAGCTGCATTTGAAAATGCGATGATGCTGGATATTGCCATGGGCGGTTCAACAAATACTGTACTTCACTTACTGGCTGCGGCACAGGAAGGGGAGGTCGATTTTACTATGGCGGATATTGACCGTCTGTCTCGTCAGATTCCTCATTTGTGTAAAGTTGCTCCAAGCACACAAAAATACCATATGGAAGATGTCCATCGTGCTGGTGGTGTGATGGGCATTTTAGGTGAGCTGGATAGAGCCGGTTTGTTAAATCGTCAGGTTAAAAATGTTTTAGGGCTGGATTTGCTACAAACGCTTGATCAATATGATGTGATGCTGACGGTAGATGAATCGGTAAAGAAAATGTATTCAGCAGGCCCCGCGGGTATCCGTACTACTCAGGCATTTTCACAGGATTGCCGTTGGCTTTCTTTGGATATTGACCGTGTAGAAGGTTGTATCCGTGACCTCAAACATGCATACAGTCAGGATGGCGGCCTCGCGGTTTTGTCTGGTAATTTGGCTATAGATGGCTGTATTGTAAAAACCGCAGGTGTTGATGAGGACAGTTTGAAGTTCTGTGGGCCAGCTAAAGTTTATGAAAGTCAGGAAGATGCGGTTGATGCGATCCTGGGTGGAAGAGTCGTTGCTGGTGATGTGGTCGTCATTCGTTACGAAGGACCAAAAGGTGGACCAGGAATGCAGGAGATGCTGTATCCGACGACGTATCTGAAATCTATGGGATTGGGCAAAAGCTGTGCATTAATTACCGATGGTCGTTTCTCCGGTGGTACATCTGGTTTATCGATCGGCCACGTTTCGCCAGAAGCTGCCAATGGTGGCTTGATCGGTTTGGTGCAAGATGGCGATATTATTGATATTGATATTCCACTGCGGAAAATTCAACTTGATGTGGATGAAAAGACACTTGCTGCCCGTAAAACAGTGGAACTTGCCCGTGGAGATAACGCATGGACGCCGAAATCTCGTGAACGTCAGGTCTCTTTTGCCCTGAGAGCTTATGCTTCATTGGCGACCAGTGCGGATAAAGGGGCTGTCCGTGATAAATCTAAGCTAGGAGGATAATTGCATGGTTGCATTTCTTCCCTTAACTTCTGCACCAAATGGTGCAGAGTACCTGAAAGCGGCGTTAAGCGCGCCTGTCTATGAAGTTGCTCAGGTGACACCCTTACAGGAAATGAAGAAAATTTCTACCCGTTTGGGAAATACTATTTTAGTAAAACGGGAAGACCGGCAGCCTGTTCACAGTTTCAAGCTCCGTGGTGCTTATACCATGATTTCTGGTTTGACTGAGGAACAAAAAAGCCGGGGAGTGGTTACCGCTTCAGCCGGTAACCATGCTCAGGGTGTCGCACTTTCTGCCAATCGTTTGGGAATTAACGCTCTAATTGTTATGCCGGTCACCACTGCGGATATTAAGGTTGATGCAGTTCGTAGTTTTGGTGGAGAAGTTCTGCTATATGGTGCCAATTTTGATGAAGCTAAAGTTAAAGCAATAGAAATGGCACAGCAGGAAGGCTATACCTTTGTTCCGCCGTTTGACCATCCCGATGTTATCGCCGGTCAGGCGACACTGGCAATGGAGCTACTGCAACAAGATGTGCATCTGGATCGAATCTTTGTGCCTGTTGGTGGTGGCGGTTTGGTTGCCGGAGTTGCTGTGTTGATTAAGCAGCTGATGCCAGAAATTAAAATTATTGGGGTGGAAGCGGAAGATTCTGCTTGCCTGAAAGCCGCAATGGCAGCCGGGCATCCGGTAGATTTATCAAGAGTGGGCCTATTTGCCGAAGGTGTTGCTGTTAAACGTATCGGTGATGAAACTTTTCGTTTATGTCAGCAATATGTGGATGATGTTATCACGGTGGACAGTGATGCCATTTGTGCTGCGGTAAAAGATCTGTTTGAAGATGTGCGTGCGATTGCTGAACCATCCGGAGCATTGGCACTGGCTGGATTGAAAAAATATGTTCAGCAGCATCAGATCAAAGGTGAGCGGTTGGCACACATTCTTTCCGGTGCTAACGTAAATTTCCACGGGTTACGTTATGTTTCTGAGCGCTGTGAATTGGGGGAGCAACGGGAAGCACTGTTGGCCGTGACTATTCCTGAACAAAAGGGGAGTTTTCTGCGTTTTTGTCAGAAATTGGGCGATCGGGCGGTAACCGAGTTTAATTACCGCTATACGGATGCGGATCCTGAACAAGCTTGTCTTTTCGTTGGTGTCCGATTGAGTCGTGGTGAGGTGGAGAGACGGGAAATCATCGAGGAATTACGGACCGCAGAATATCAGGTTGCCGATCTTTCAGATGATGAAATGGCGAAATTACATGTCCGCTATATGATTGGTGGTCGCCCATCGAAGCCATTGAGTGAACGCTTGTATAGTTTTGAATTCCCTGAATCGCCGGGGGCCTTGCTGAAGTTTCTGCAAACATTGGGAACTTACTGGAATATTACATTATTTCATTACCGCAATCATGGTACAGATTATGGTCGGGTGTTAGCGGCATTTGAATTGTCAGGAACAGAAGTGCGTTTTAAGCGTCACCTTGATGCGTTGGGCTATGGGTATCACGATGAGACGGATACGCCCGCGTTTAGATTCTTTTTGATGGGCCAGGCATCTGAAACAGCGGGATGATGATAAGCATTTTGACGATGAAAAAACATGTTTCGTAGAACAACAAAATAGCGCCTTGAAAGGTGCTATTTTGACAAAGTTTTGTATTCTCTGAGGTTTCACTGGAAATAGCCTAGATTCTTTGACTATGGTTATTAGTGCTGATGAGGTAGCCATCCAGTTTATTTTGTTTTATTTATCATCACGTTATTTCTTTGCGCCAACCGTGGGTTTTGCCAGCCAGATAAAGAACAGCAAAATCAGAAAAATAAACCCAAATAGCCAATAAATCTCGTTGGCGGCGATAATCAATCCCTGATGAGTGACTTCACGTGCCAGAGAGCTACTGGCTTGAGCTTGTGACATCCCTAATTGTTCCATTTTCTGATAGGCTTGCTGGGCAATAGGGTTATGGGGGGTTATCGATTCAGTTAACTGAACGTGGTGGACTGCTTCACGGCGGGACCATATGGTCGTTGTAATTGAGGTACCCACGGATGTTGCCAGAGTACGTAAAAAGTTGAACAGACTACCCGCAGAGGCGATTTTATCCGATTCAACGTCGGATAATATAATGGCTGTTAGCGGCATAATTAAACAGGCAATAGCAAAACCCTGAATAAATTGTGGCCAGGCCGCAGTGGCAAAGTCCATTGATAGCTCAAAGGTATAAGCTCGCCAAAAAAAGCACAGAGCAAAAACGATAAAGCTGAACATAACCAAATAACGCATATCGATTTTTGAACCGAAGCGGCCAATGAGTGGAGCAAGTATTATGGGAACCATCCCTAATGGGGCCATAACCAACCCTGCCCAGGTAGCAGTATAACCAAAGACCATTTGTAATAACTGAGGTTGCAGAACCAGAGTGCCGATGTGAAGTAAAAAGGCCAAACTGATACATAAAGTACCAATAGTAAAATTACGTGATTTAAAGAGTGATAAATCAATGATCGGATCATCGTCGGTCAGTTCCCAGATAATCAGGAAAGTCACGGCAATAGCCGCGATAATCGCTAATACAATAATTTCTGTTGAGTTGAACCAGTCAAGTTCCTTTCCTCGATCAAGCAATAACTGAAAACAACCGACACCCGTAACTAATAAAACAATCCCTACAGCATCAATTGGCCTAACCTTTGTTTCAGTTTCTCGATCTTTTAACAGCATCCAAGTGATAGCAATGACGGCAAAGCCTACCGGGACGTTGATTAGAAATATCCATCCCCAATGATAACTGTCACTGATCCAACCGCCGAGTATTGGACCACAAACCGGAGCAACAACGATAGTCATTGACCATAATGCCAGTGCCATATTGCGTTTTAGCGGAGGATAGTTGTTGAGTAACAAGCTTTGCGAAAGAGGCATGATTGGCCCGGCTGAGATGCCTTGCAGAATGCGGGAAATGATCAACATTTCCAGGCTATTGGAGATACCGCACAACCAAGAGGTTATGACAAACAATAGCATTGATATTAAGAAAACCCGGACTTCCCCAAATCGTTTAGCTAACCAGCCTGTTAATGGGATAGAAATCGCGTTAGCAACAGCAAATGAAGTAATTACCCAGGTACCTTGCGATACTGATGAACCCAGGTCTCCGGCAATTGTTGATATTGCAACGTTAGCAATGGTCAGATCCAATATTTGTAAAAAAGCGGCTAATGCTAAAGCCAGGGTTAGCCAGCCAAGTTTGGCTCCTGATAATGGCTCTTTTAGCATGTTAACCTCACTCATCTTTACTGTTGTTAGCTTGAATGATTTCGTTAATTAGCCGATCAATTTCTCCGGTGTTGTAAGACAACGCGTTGGTTTCATAAACAATGCCTCGACGAGAGGTATTGGAAAGGACCAAACCATCTTGATTTCTGGTATCGACAGTGGCGTGCATGGATAAACCAATTCGTAAAGGATGATCAATAAGTTGTTGTGCTGCCAATTCAACACGGACAGGCAAACGTTGAACCACTTTGATCCAGTTACCGGTGGCGTTTTGTGCTGGCAGTAAAGAAAATGCACTGCCGGTCCCCATATCAAGACCAACGATTCGGCCTTGATAAATGACATCATTGCCATAGAAGTCGCTAATTAGAGTTACCGGCTGACCAATACGCACATTGGCGAGTTGAACCTCTTTGAAGTTAGCTTCGACCCAGAGTTGATCTGCCGGTACGATAACCATCAGCGGGGCACCGCTTTTTATTTGTGAGCCGACCTGAACACTGCGGCGTGAAACGTAGCCAGTCACCGGCGCGACAATCTGGGTGCGCTGTAAGGTTAACCATGCATCACGGAGTTGGGAAGCGGCGAGTTTAATTGCTGGTTGTTTTTCCAATGGGGTGTCTATAACTAACGCTTTGTTGGCATGATATTGTTGTTGGGCGACATTCAGCTCAGACTTTGCCATTTGAACACTATTACGGGAATGAATCAGATTTTCTTTGGCAATAGCACCGGAGAGTCCCAGATGTTCACGTCGTTTTAAATCATCTCGGGCCTGCTGTAGCGCAGTCTGTTTTAGTTCAATATTAGCCAGTAGCTTTTCATTATCGATGATGATTTGGTGAGTTTGTCTGACACTGTTTGCCAATATATTTTTCGCCCGTTCAACAGCATGTTCTGCATCAACAGAGTCTAAACGTAGCAGAATGTCTCCTTGCTGAACGAAATCGGTATTATCGGCATGGATAGACGTTACGCTACCGGTGATTTGGGCCATCACTTGCACCTGATTACCGACAACGTAGGCATCATCAGTAGCCTGATGATAGCGTAATGCAACAAACCAGTAGGCAAAGTAACCTAATCCGGTAAAAACAAATAAGAGAGTTGCGAGGATTAATGCTAGCTTTCGCTTTGATTTTTTCTCATTAAGCGGAGGTGATTGTACTGGAACTGATTCTATTTCTATTTCTTCGGCCATGTTCCTCTCCCATAACTGTGATCAAAAATAAATTAGACTATTAATGTGTTTATGCTTGATTAAACACCTTGGAGTTGACTACAAGGTCAAGATCTTCTCGTCTTGATAAAATGAAAATGGGTAATATTTAGCACTTAATGCCACAAGCATTATTAGTATTAAAATTATTTATTATCGTTATTAATATGTATCAGAGCGACTCGATTGGCTATCTGGCAATGATTAATGGCATTTTTTATCAGTACCCAGACATTTATCTGGGTACAAATAACCACAGGATATGGATACGGACCCATTGATATTCTGCTTAACTGGTCAGGCCGTCATTCCGCCATCAATGACGAATGTTTGCCCGGTAATGTAGCGTCCTCCCGGGCTGAGGAGGAAATTGATGGTCATAGCAATATCTTCCACTGAACCCAAGCGGCCCAATGGAATGTTAGATAACAGTTTTTTCCTATGTGGTGCTGGAATATGACTCAGCATTTCCGTATCAATTAAGCCTGGTGCAACGGTATTGACCCGAACATTAAATCGGCCAACTTCAACAGCTAATGAGCGGGTAATGCCGATCATTGCGGCTTTGGTTGCTGCGTAGTTAACTTGCCCTGAGTTAGCTTTAAATGCGGTGACCGAGCTCATGTGGATAATGCAGCCTTCTCCAGCCATAATCATTTCAGGGAGAAAAGCGTGATTGACTAAATAAACAGAAGAAAGATTGGTGGAAATCACGTTGTGCCACTCTTCTTCTTTCATGTTTATCAGCAACGCATCTTGTGTAATGCCGGCGTTATTAATGATTGCATAGGGAGAGCTATACCGTGAGATAAGTTCTGCCGACAGGGTTGAGACTTCTTTCGCGTTTGAGACATCACATTGATGGCCTTCACAACTGTGACCTTGCTGCTTAATTTCCTGACAAAGTGTTTGAGCTTCATCTATGCTTGATTTGTAGGTAAAAACCACATGGTAGTTTTGTGTAGCCAGCATTTTTACTATGCCTTTGCCAATGCCACGTGATCCTCCAGAAACAAAAACCCAAGGTGTGCTGATATTCATTAAGTTATTCCTCTAAATTTTTGTGCCATCCGTTTGTCAGTACACAATTCATCAAACCTTAGTTGGCAACCTGCTTTCTTTTTGTGGTTCCCATCAGACTCATTTCAACAACTAAAGAGACCTCTCCATTCAGCCAGATCGGGATTTCCAACGTACCGTATAACGAGCCATCAACGTCGAATGTATCCTTAGGTAGGATCGTATATTCGATGCTGGGCATTTCATGCGGGATTTGGCGATTGAGCAGGGTTGGAGAAAAACTCACTGTATGCATAACATGCAACACGATAAGGTCTTTGAGACATGTTTCATCATGTCCCTGTTTGCCGAAATAGGTTTTAAATTCCGTTGCTAGTGCCGTTTTTGCACTTTGCTGCATGAAAAGATAAAAAATCAGGGCATCAAGAAAAATCCAGAACTCATTGACTTCGGGGAAGGTGCTTTTGAATTCAATGGATTTTTTTATTGTCTCTTGTATAGGAACTTGACACTGTGGTTTTTCAGGAAAGCCGGTTTTTTTCGAAAAATCGAAACGACTATAATGACCAACCAAAGGTTTCAGGCTGGTTGTTTCATCTTGCAGGTTAAAGGTCGTTTTCCCACTCAGGTCAGTGTGCTTAGTTTTGACACAATAACAGGCATCCAGAGGCACTGGATTTCGCAAATTAACGTGCCACTGTCTACCCATACCCTCGTTTGGTTGTGACAGGTAATCGTATCCGCTTTTGAGAGGGATCATTGCCAACATACCGTGTACGGCAATACCGCCTAATCCGACTTCTTTTGCGATTTTTTCATCAAAATGGATGGGGTTATAATCTCCAGAGAATTTAGCCCATTGACTGAGATCTTTTTTACTGAATTGAACGTTCATCTGCTGGCTTTCCTGAAAATAAGTGCACAGTTTGTGCCACCGAATCCATAGTTAACATTTAAAGTAGTATCAATAACTTGGTTAGTTCGGTGGGTGTTGGGGACGTAATCCAGATCGCAGAGTGGATCAGGATTATTCAAGTGCATAGTCGCGGGAATAGTTGCGGTTTCCATTGCTTTAATACAGAAAATGGACTCAATTGCGCCTGCTCCGGCAATAAGATGGCCTGTGTAGGATTTTGTACTGGAAGTAGGAATATGATAAGCGTGTTCTCCCAGGCTCATTTTTAGAACATCGGTTTCGTTAATGTCGTTTAACGGGGTTGATGTGCCGTGGGCATTGATATAGTGAATATCTGATGCGGAGAGTTTGGCTTGTTCCAGTGCCGCCTGAATTGCCATAACCCGCCCTTGGCAATCGGGTGCCGGTGCTGTCATATCTGATGCGTCAGAGTAATTGCCATAACCGACGACTTCTGCCAATATTTTGGCTCCTCTGGCAACAGCACTGTCATAATCTTCAAGACATAATATTGCTGCACCTTCTGACATCACAAAGCCACTGCGATCTTTGCTGAACGGACAGCAAGCTTTTTCGACAGATTCCTGTTCTTTGCTCAGTGCGCCAAGGATATCAATGCTCCAGACGATGAAGGGATCTCTGATACTTTCACCGCCCCCTGCCAGCATCATTTTAGTGCGTCCGTTACGGATAAGTTCAAAAGCATCACCTATTGCCATACTGCCTGTTGCACAAGCTGCCACCGGGGTATTCTGATATCCCCGTAGATTCCAGTTCATTGAAATAGCCGCCGTACCTACGCTGTGCATAGACATAATATTTGTCATGGGTGAGGCAATACCTTGGTCAGCGTAGGAATTGCTGTTTTCGACGGTTGCATCTTCTCCTCCCCAGCCAGTACCAAAAATGACACCTCGTTCAAAAGGGGAATAG
The DNA here is from genome assembly GCF_011189505.1 of Photorhabdus tasmaniensis. Taxonomy (GTDB): domain Bacteria; phylum Pseudomonadota; class Gammaproteobacteria; order Enterobacterales; family Enterobacteriaceae; genus Photorhabdus; species Photorhabdus tasmaniensis. The sequence goes on along the minus strand of NZ_PUJU01000006.1, from coordinate 124,999 downwards.
CTTTCATCAAGAGCGGCTTTATCGTGACCAAATGCCATTTTGATGGCTTCATCGGCAGCAATCAGCCCAAGTTTGCTGAATTTGGGCAGGTTCTTTAGCAGCTTTTTGGAAAACCGTGATACATCAGGAGGAAAAGGGATGTTGCCGAAGAATTTTGCTACGACAGAAGTATCTGGGTGAACTTCCTTTTTGTAGCCTACACGATAGTTTAGGATTGCATCCCAAATTTCTTGGGTATTTTGCCCAAGAGAACAGATAGAGCCATAGCCTGTGATAACAACGCGGTGGTAGCCAGTTTGAAAATTCATGAAACATTATCTCCAAAGGTCAGTTCCTGGTGACATGCTTTATTTTTTAATACAACCAAATAATGGGGTTGGTAGATAAAAGCATCACAAAAATGAATGTTAGCCATGCTGTGATATGTCATAGACAGCTAACATCCAAATACATTAATAATGATTATTTTGTTAATTCACGGACATAATTGACAAAATCACCGATTGTCGTTGTTTCATTTCGCTGGAACTTATCGAAATTTAGCTGAATACCCATTTCTCTTTTTAAAGCAACCTGAATAGAGACAAAATCCAGACTGACTAGGTGAATATCATCAAGCAGGGTGTCAAGAGTAATATCCTCTGGTTCGATATCAGTTAATTCGGTAATTTGAGATTGCAGTAATTCGAATAGTTTCATATTAATATCCCCTTAAAAGCTAAAAAATGTTGGCGGAGATTAAATGCAGTAATATCGGTATTCATGATGAATAAATAAGTTATTTCTGCTACACCGTCTTTTAAATACAGTTTTGCTGTTATTCCTGAGAGTTTAAAAGTTTCCCTGAAATTTTCAGCAAGTTATCAGTTTCTTGTTTGATCGCGCTAGCCAGCATCTCAATATCATTTTGGCTGGTGGTATACCCAAAGCTGATACGTACTGCGCTATCGATACGATCATTAGGTAGCCCCATTGCCGCCAGAACATGAGAACGTTGTGTTGATTTGTTATTGCTACAGGCTGATCCTAAAGATAAAGAGACTCCGTGACATAAATCCAGTCTGCTGGCTAATGATTCAGCACGGACCCCAGGGAAACTTAAATTCAGTGTCCACGGAGCCTGAAATTCTGGATTTATATTGCCATTAATCAAGTAGTTAACATGGTGCTGTTCCAGCAGAGATAGCAAGGTTTCTCTGCGCGTTTTGCAAGTATTGAAATGTTCTTGCAATCCATTCAGTGATTCTTTAGCTGCCGCCGCCAGTCCTGCAAGGCCCAGAGTGTTTTCAGTGCCGCTGCGTATTCCTTGTTCTTGGCCGCCACCGTGCAGCAAGGGGTTTAATTGAATACCTGGAGCATGATAGAGCCCACCAATACCTTTAGGGCCATTAAACTTATGGCCGGAGAAAGAGACCGTCGTTATGCCAGAAAGCGTGTCACAGCTAAAAGGAAGTTTACCAATAGCCTGTACTGCATCTATGTGTAAATAGATACCGGCCTCTTTTGCTAAAGAGGCGACAGCTTCATAGGGCTGTATTACACCGGTTTCGTTGTTAATCGCCATCAATGTGATCAGGCGGGTTTGTGGCCGCAGGTTTTCCCGGATGCTTTGTACACATATCCGCCCTTGATTATCAGGATCGATCAGCGTCAGTTGCAGCCCGCGTTGCTGGTACCAGAGTAACGGTGCCAGGACAGACGGATGCTCAATAGAAGAGCTAATAACATGATGTGCAGACAGATCCGAACCGGGAAGCGTGGCTAACAAACTGGATACTGCTTGGTTATTACTTTCGGTTCCTCCAGATGTAAACAGGACTTGTTCTGGTACCGTGCCCATTAATGACGCTATAGAGCTTCTGGCGTCAGCGAGCAAGTTTTTAGCCATGTTGCTTAAACTGTAGTGGCTGGACGGATTAGCAAAAACAGACAAAGCATCTTTAATCGCCAACTGGGCTTTAACACTGAGCGGTGTCGTGGCGTTGTAGTCAAAGTATAGGCTGGTCATATTTTTCCCTTTAGCTGCTCAAATAGTTTATGCAACATATCAAGGCAGTGCTGTTGGGCGGGTTCTAACTCGCCTAATAACGCATTAATACCCTCAGATGATAATGCGTTCAATTCTTCGAGAGTCTTACCTTTAGCGTGGCGACAAAACTGGTTTGACATTGCCAGGGATGCTGTGCATCCCCATGCGCGGAAACAGGCATTATTTACCCGTCCTTGGCTATCCAGTGTCAGGTCGATATCAACCTTGTCACCACAGACAGGATTGCCTAACGCCAGTTTAATTGTGGGGCTGGATAACGTCCCTTGGCAGTCAGGATTGCAAAAGTTGTCAATAATGATGTTGTTAAACATAATTCCACCTTGCTATTTATACAGCGGGTGTAGTTTCATCGTCTGACATTTTTCTCTCAAGATTGACTGCACAGCAACCAAACTCTTTAGCAGCAGCAGTACGCATAACAAACTGAATCCGCTGAGAATTACGCCAGGATTTGTTAGGGTCGGTACGCAAGTAGACCAAATCTTCTGTCAGTAACATACCTGGGGTGGAAACAGAAAGTGGATCCAGGATCACCAATTGCCCTGTTTCACCATCAGGTAGTTCGCGTGATAAATCATTAGGATCACGGACGGAGAAATGAATATAAGGAGGAACATGTTTATGGTTATATTCATCTTCTATGGCGAGAACGTTTGCTTCAACCAGACCATACATATCACGAGTTCGGGATACTGGAATTCCCATCCATTCTTCGATATCTGCATTTAATTCGCTGCGGGAGATCATATCTCCGGAAAAACGTTTCCATCCTCCCATCGTAATTACCATGCTATCGCGATCTAAAGTGAGTTTGGTGTTATTCTCTTTTAAGAAAGTAATAAAACGATGGATCATGAATGGAGGGCCAATTAAATGCCGGGTGAATTTGCCTTTCCATTGGATTAATTGATTCAGTGCGTCTTCTGGGGAAAAACGATCCTGATTAATCATATAGCGTCGGGTATCTAACAAACCTGTCAGGAAATTAAAGATCTTGACCAGCGCCATTTCTGGAATATCTTCTGTTGAAGGGCATAAGCATAGGCCTGCACCACCAGATAATTTGAACATGCTGCGATAATTAGAATAAACAGCCAGTACTGTGTGGTCCATTGTATCGTGGCAACGACGATAAACGCTGGGAATTCCACTCGTACCGGTTGAACGCATTTCATGTTCGATTTCAGAGAGTGGTTTGCTTAATAAACGATGACTTTCGGCTGATTTATAAGTTGCAACAGGTATCAGTGGGATGCGAACTAAGTCATTATAACTCTGGATATTTTCTGGCTTAATACTTTGTTTCTCACAAATATCTCTATAGTAAGGGTTATTGTGATAATGAAAGTCAAACGCATCCTTAAGCAGGCAGGTTTTTAACTCTTGTTGCTCTTCTTTGGACAGCTTATAGAGAAAGTCGACATCTGCCATTAACCATTTCAGCGGATTGCCTCCACGGGATTTTATACCATCATATATATTTTTGATATTTTCCATTTTTTCATCTCCGGTACGGGTAAAGAGTCGATAAACTCATCTTTGTTTATTATAAGTTATAGCAATAAAGCATAAATTACGTAGGGAAAAAGGATAGTGATTAATAATTACATTTTATTGAATAAATTGGCTATATTATTGTTCCGATCATTATATGGCTTTGTTAATTTTGTTAAAATTATGATAAAAACAGCTGGTTTATTCAAAATGACCATTTCAATACGAATATGACCAGTTAATTCAAGTGATTTCTTTCATTGTGTTTTATATTTTTGTGAAGTTCGTTGTTTTTTGATCTATTGAATGTTTTTTTGTGGATTTTTTCATTGTCCTAAGATTGAGATAGTGATAAAAATAAAATATAGATAAATGCCGAATTAAAAACGAGTACGTATGATGAAAATGGATTGCTTAATTGTGGGTGCCGGTCAAGCCGGATTAAGTTTAGCTGCTATTCTCGCGGCTAAGAATATTAATGTCTGCATATTAGAGCGAGAGGCGCGTATTGGTGATGTGTGGCGCAGACGCCCTGATAATATGCTGTTATTCACTTCACGTGGTATGACTCAGCTTCATGGCTTGCCGTTTCCTGGAATTGAAGATGGCTATCCAGATAAGCATGAAGTTGCTGATTACCTTGAGCGTTATGCTTCACACCATAATCTAACGATACATACTCAAACTGAAGTGATTGAAGTGAAACATGATAAAAGTGGCTATAGCGTTAAAACAAAAGATGGGAAAATATTTAATGCACTTTGTCTGGTTAATGCAACAGGTGCTAATCAATTAGCTGATATTCCGGGACTTTCTGAGCAACTGTCTACTGATATACAACAAATTGGGGCGGATCAATATCAGGAACCTAAACAAATTAAAGCAGGCAGCAGAGTCGCTATTGTTGGTGATGGTGCCAGTGGTCGCCAGATTGCCAAAGATTTAGCGGCGACGGCGAAGGTGACGTTATTTTGTGGTTCTTCCCGTCCTCTCTTACCTAATAGAATAATGGGTAAAGATATCTTTTGGTGGTTAAGTAAAAGCGGTCTGTTGTTTGCCAATTATTACAGTCTGGTAGGGAAAATCATGCGGCGGCGTAATCCCATTCCTTGTGGAGAGCTGAAAAACCACCGATTAGCCGCTTTTGGTATAAAAATAGCGAATAGATTAGTTGATATAAAAGATAATAAATTATGTGATTTGTCTGGCAATCAATATGAGGTCGATACTGTTATCTGGTGTTTGGGGTATAAAGACAATACGGTGTGGTTAACTCTTCCCGGTGCTGCGGATGCCAATGGATTCGTTTGTAAAAATGGGCATGAAGAAGGTGGGAAAACACCTTATCCTGGGTTATTTATCGTCGGGCGGAAATGGTTGAGTAGCCGTGGTTCTGAACTTATGTTAGGTGCTTATAAAGACACAAGTCGAGTAGCTAAATGGGTAGAAAATTATTTAAAAGAGCATGTATCATTAAAATGAATAATTAATACAGGATAGTGATATTTCACTCTGTATGTTTTATTTGTTGTGAATTCATGAATTATTGGATGGTATTGCTATGGCGCTATCCTGAATTCTGTATCATTACTAAAATTGCATAATATTAGGAATAGAATGATACAGAATCGCTAACATATTGGATTTGATAATGACAAATATAAATAGAATTTATTTATTTTGGATAATTTATCAAAAATACTATTTATTCGTGAGTCAGATATTCTGCTTTGGAAAATTTAAACCTGCTAACACTGATGGTAAATTGGATTGTTTTCTTTGTGCTTGTTGCGTTTTATTCATACTGGCATTTTTTAATTCAGAAGGCCTTAACCCATATAGCATCATGCAGGTACGACTGAAATGTGCACTGTCGGAAAATCCGCTATTACAAGCTAATAAAGTCAGTGAGTCCGATAAATGTATCTGGTTAATAGCATGATGTAGGCGTTTCCATAATAGATAACTACGGAAATTAGTCCCCATTTTTTCCCGAAATAGATGTAAGAACCGACTTTCAGATAAATAGAGCTGATCTGATATTTCACGGGAAGATATACATTTAACAGGTAATTCAGTGATAAGAGAGGCTGCTTTCATGATCCGTTTATCCTGATAACAATGACAGTCTTCTATTTCACCTAATAGGTTATTTAGGATAAAAATATCTGGAGCCGTTTCTGATTGTAAACAATTAATAAAATAATTTGCTATCAAATCGGATGATTCTTGACTTAAATATATTATATCTGAACCCATCATCTGATGTGATAAGAGATGGCATAGAGGATTGGCTGGATCTATCAGTAAATTAAAACAGAGTTGTCCTTCTGAATGTAATTTATGTTTAATATTAGAAGAAATAATGAATCCATGCGCTTGTTTCGATTCATTTTCAGTGTCAATCCTCATGAGTGAATTATGTGGTGATACACTTAATTGTATACAAGGATGGTGATGCCACTCTGTGTTCATATTATAAGAGAAAACGAGATCTTGTAGGTGGAATTTATAGAATTTAATAAAATATGGCGCTTTGTCTATTTTATGTAACATAATATTGTCCTTTATTAAATCATTTTGTGTGTTTGAATTAATTGTTTTATTTAGTTATGATAAATTAATGATATTATTTTTCAATTAAATTAAATCTTAAGTGATTATTATTGATAACTATATCATGGAAATATTATTAAATGTTTTCTCTGAAATTAAAAATACCTCCTGTAATATCCGGAAAGAAATTATTTCATTATTATAAGATATTGTTATGACATGGAAAAAGAATCACTTCCCACTGTGTTTTCAGACGGTGGAATATTCAATATTGTTGTTTTTACTAGCCAATTTCAACAACGCCTGAATTTCTCAGAGTTAAATGGCTATTATTCAATTGATATAATTAAAAGTATTTTCTTTAGTAACATAATTAATGACCAAAAATTTAATGAGGACTAATCTTTTCATATAATTATTATTGATTACTTATAACTTATATTAAACATATTATCATGAAAACAATATGGTTATTTTTTTATGTTCTTTGTGAATTATGTCACATGAATCATAAGTATATTGGCATAATGCCAAAAGTGGGTGATATCAGACTTGTAATGAACAAAAACACCTGCTAATGCAGTTCCTTATAACAACCCCCAAAACGCTTTAATCAAGGGTTCATTCAGTCGTTTTCTCTGTACACATATACCCAATTCGAATGGCTCCACCAGAGAAATATTGTTCAGTAACGATATGCGATTGCGTACTGGTTCGGGGCTGTTCTCTACCACTACGTTGGGAATTAATGCAATGCCACAACCCAATGCAACCATAGAAACAATGGCTTCGTGACCGGACACTGTAGCGTAAATCAATGGGTTGTTAATTTTATGGTGGCGAAACCAGAACTCAATGCGCTTACGTGAAGGACCGTGTTCCGGCAAAATAAAGGGAATGTTATTCCAGTCGGGGCTCTCTTGTGTGGCGAGTGCCCGTACAGTACAGGGAAGGGAAGGCGCGATCAGTATCAACGGAACTTCACCGATTTTGGTGAAACTGACATTATCTGGCAATTTTTCCGGCTTACCGGCGATGCCTAAATCGGCATCATTAGACTGTATCTTATTGACCGCATCTGCGGCATCACCGGTAGTGAGTTTGATTTCAACCAGAGGATGTTCTGCACGGAAACGATCAAGGATCTGTGGTAAGTGACTGTAAGCCGCAGTCACTGAACAAAACAGGCGTAATTCGCCACTTAGAGAAGGATTTTGTTGATTTAATGAGTGCTGTAGTTGCTGATATTGTAACAGCGTTTGTTGGGAGAACTGTTTAAATTGCTCGCCGGCAAACGTTAGCTTTACGGTGCGATTATCCCGTAAGAGTAATGAATGCCCCAATATATCTTCAATACGCTGGACTTGGCGGGATAGGGTGGATGGACTGACGTGCATTGCTTTTGCTGTGCGGCCAAAATGACAGCTTTCAGCCAGATGCAGAAACAGTTTGAGATCACGTATATCCATAGTCTATTCACCTTATTCCTGCCTAATAATCAGTGTTGCATAAAATGCAATGTAGTATTGTTAATATATCAATTTAAGCAATGCCTTTCATGTCATATATTGAAAATATGCAACCACCTAATCAGGTGGGGAAATCTAAAAAATAGTCGCAGCACTTGATTGCTGAACACAACATGATAACGGAGTCACTAATGGCTAATTATTTTAATACGCTGAACTTGCGTCAGCAGTTGGCACAGTTAGGTAAATGTCGTTTTATGGCGCGGGAAGAGTTTGTTGATGAGGCAGGATATTTAAAAGGTAAAAAAATAGTCATCGTCGGTTGCGGTGCGCAGGGGTTGAATCAGGGCCTGAACATGCGTGACTCCGGTTTGGATATCGCTTATGCCTTGCGTAAAGAGGCGATTGAAGAAAAACGAGCTTCATGGCGTAAAGCAACTGAAAATGGTTTTCAGGTTGGTACTTATGAAGAGCTGATCCCGCAGGCTGATTTGGTTATTAACTTGACGCCAGATAAACAACACTCTTCTGTTGTTCGCGCAGTTCAGCCGTTGATGAAAGAAGGTGCTGCACTGGGCTACTCTCACGGTTTCAATATTGTTGAAGTGGGTGAGCAAATCCGTAAAGACATCACGGTTGTAATGGCAGCGCCCAAGTGTCCTGGTACGGAAGTTCGTGAAGAATACAAACGTGGTTTTGGCGTTCCTACCTTGATCGCGGTTCACCCGGAAAACGATCCGAAAGGTGAGGGTATGGCGATCGCTAAGGCATGGGCAGCGGCAACAGGCGGTCATCGTGCTGGCGTTTTGGAGTCTTCTTTCGTTGCGGAAGTGAAATCTGACTTGATGGGTGAACAAACTATTTTGTGCGGTATGCTACAGGCGGGTTCACTGTTGTGTTATGACAAGCTGATAGCAGACGGCGCTGAATCAGGTTATGCAGGAAAGCTGATCCAGTTTGGTTGGGAAACCATCACGGAAGCACTAAAGCAAGGCGGTATTACCCTGATGATGGATCGTTTGTCTAATCCGGCAAAATTGCGGGCATATGCGTTGTCTGAACAGTTGAAAGAGATCATGACGCCACTGTTTCAGAAACATATGGATGACATCATTTCGGGTGAATTCTCTTCCGGTATGATGGCTGACTGGGCTAATGATGATAAGAACCTGTTAGGTTGGCGTGAGGAAACCGGGAACACGCAGTTTGAAAATTCACCGCAATATGATGGCAAAATCAGTGAACAGGAATACTTTGATCATGGCGTTTTGATGGTTGCTATGGTGAAAGCCGGGGTTGAACTGGCATTCGAAATTATGGTTGATACCGGTGTTATTGCGGAATCTGCTTATTATGAATCTCTGCATGAATTACCGTTGATTGCGAATACAATCTCTCGTAAGCGTCTGTATGAAATGAACGTAGTTATTTCTGATACTGCCGAATATGGTAACTATCTGTTCTCCCATGTTGCGGTTCCATTACTGAAAGAGAAATTTATGGATTCACTACAGGCAGGTGATTTAGGTAAGCCTGTTGCTGATAACGGTATTTATAACGCCCAGTTACGTGATGTTAACGAAGCTATTCGTAACCATCCCATTGAAGTCGTTGGTCGTGTATTACGTGGTTACATGACAGATATGAAACGTATTTCTGTTGGTGGTTAATATCAGATTGAGTTAAAGATAAAGGGGGAAGAAATTTTCCCCTTTAAATTTAATGACAAATAGTTGCTGAGATGAAAGATGTACCAAGTGCTGAGTAGTAAGTGATTATTATCAACCTGTAGGGTTTCTGCTCCTTAATTAAAGAAAACGGCGTTTCTTCTCCCTCTTTCTGCTACAATTCCAGCCCCGAAGCACTGTCCTGATATAACTCATTGAACATCATGCGATTAAATCCCAGCCAACAACAAGCAGTTGAATTTGTTACCGGCCCTTGTCTGGTTCTGGCGGGGGCAGGTTCCGGCAAAACCAGAGTGATCACGAATAAGATTGCCCATCTTATCCGTATTTGTGGTTATCAGCCTCGTCATATCGCTGCTGTTACTTTTACTAATAAAGCAGCCCGGGAAATGAAAGAGCGTGTAGCACAAACTTTGGGACGCAAAGAGGCTAAGGGGTTAATGATTTCTACTTTCCATACGTTGGGATTGGAGATCATTAAGCGCGAGTACAAAGCGTTGGGGATGAAAAGCAATTTCTCATTGTTTGATGATCAGGACCAAATGGCTCTGCTGAAAGATTTGACAGCCGATTTACTGGAAGAAGATAAAGATTTACTACAAAAATTAATCTCTTCCATTTCAAATTGGAAAAATGATCTGCTTTCCCCACAACAAGCCACGGCATTGGCTCGTTCTGCTCAAGAGCATCAGTTTGCTGAATGTTATCGCCGTTATGATTTGCACCTGGCGAGCTGTAATGTCTTGGATTTTGACGATCTGATTACCAAACCGACATTGCTGATGCAGCGTGATGAAGAGGTAAGGGAACGTTGGCAAAATCGTATCCGTTATTTGCTGGTAGATGAATATCAGGATACCAATACCAGTCAATATCAACTGGTTAAATTGCTGGTGGGACAAAGGGCCCGTTTTATGGTGGTGGGTGATGATGACCAGTCGATCTATTCGTGGCGCGGCGCAAAACCACAAAATCTGGTGTTACTGAAAGAGGATTTCCCGAAGCTTAATGTGATCAAACTAGAGCAAAACTACCGTTCTTCCGGTTGTATTCTGAAAGCGGCTAATATTTTGATTGCTAATAATCCTCATGTGTTTGAAAAGCGGCTTTTTTCTGAACTGGGTTATGGTGATCCGCTGAAAGTCATTATGGCTAATAATGAAGAGCATGAAGCGGAAAAAGTTGTCGGGGAGCTGATTGCACATCACTTTATCAATAAAACTCAATATCAAGACTACGCTATTCTCTATCGGGGAAATCATCAATCCCGGGTGTTTGAAAAAATGCTGATGCAAAACCGCATTCCTTACCGGATTTCTGGCGGTACTTCTTTCTTTGCCCGCCCTGAAATTAAGGATCTACTGGCTTATTTGCGGGTGTTGACTAATCCTGAGGATGACAGTGCATTTCTGCGGATTGTTAATACGCCAAGGCGTGAAATTGGTGCCGCGACTATTCAAAAACTGGGTGAATGGGCTAATCAGCGTAATAAAAGCCTCTATCAGGCCAGTTTTGACCTTGGTTTGGAACAAAGTCTGACTGGTCGTGGGTTGGCAGCACTACAGCGTTTTACCCACTGGATGGATGAGATAGCCCGTCAGGTTGAGCAGGAACCTTTGCTGGCAGTACGTGATTTGCTGCATGGTATGGATTATGAAAGTTGGCTGTACGAAACATCACCAAGCCCAAAAGCTGCTGAAATGCGGATGAAAAATATTAATCAGCTATTTACTTGGATGAGTGAAATGCTGGAGGGTGATGAACTGAACGAACCAATGACGTTATCTCAGGTAGTCACGCGTTTCACATTGCGGGATATGCTGGAGCGGGGTGAAGAGGGTGAAGAGTTTGATCAGGTGCAATTGATGACTCTGCATGCCTCTAAAGGATTAGAGTTTCCCTATGTATTTTTGGTCGGTATGGAAGAAGGCCTGTTACCTCATCAGAGCAGTATTGATGAAGAGAATATTGATGAAGAACGACGATTGGCTTATGTGGGGATCACTCGTGCCCAACGGGAGTTATTTTTTACTTTATGTAAAGAGCGTCGCCAATATGGTGAATTAATCCGTCCTGAACCAAGCCGTTTTTTACATGAGTTGCCCCAAGACGACTTACATTGGCCGCAAGATAAAAAAATCGTTACTGCTGAGGAGAGAATGCAAAAAGGGCAGTCGCGTATTGCGGATATCAAGTCGCGTTTAGGTCTTGGGCAAAAAAATAAGCAGTAAGTATATTAAAGACTCCCTGTATCACAGAGATACAGGGAAAATGATTGAGTTTAGGTTTTAGTTAATCTGTTCTTCCAAAACAAGTGGCCATTGAACATGACTTTGCCACTGAATTTCCTGCTGTAAAGATTCCGCCCGCAAAGGGTGTTGCATTAGCCAGCCATGAGGCAGTATTACCACCAGCGCTTCTCCGCTCACTTTTAAAACCAGAGCAGGGAGTGTGTCATTTCGGCGACGGCTGGTGAATATGATAGCTAACCGCAACAGGCGGCATAAACGTTGAATTTGTCTCAGAGGCAAAGCGTTTTGTTGACTGAAAGAAATCAAATCAATCGTGCCACTTTGGTTTTTCAGCAATGTGGCTAATAGTTTTTTCTGTGCTGGAGTATAGCCGGGGAGATCGAGGTAATTGATAAGGTAGGCTGCGTGTGATGGGGCTTGATGGAAATCAACACTCAGCCCAATTTCATGTATCAAACAAGCACTCTGTAATAATTCATGACATCGGCTATCCAGCTCCCAAGGTTTAGCAATTTGTTGTAAGAAGTGTTCAGCTAATTGTTTGACTCGTTGAGACTGTTCAGCATCCAACTGAAAACGGCGTTGGATATTACGTAGGGTTCTGGTGCGAATATCTTGTTCTATCGGTAAATCCAGCATGCCGTAGACAAGACCTTCGCGTAGAGCGCCGCCCGCAAGGATCATACTTTCAATATTTAATGCCTGAAAAATAGCTATCAAGATAGCAAGACCACTTGGGAAAACCAGAGCCCGCTCCAGCGTCAATCCTTCTATTTCCAGCTCTTCCAGCTTACCGCATTTAATTGCTTTATGTTTGAGTTCCTGGAGTTTTGGCAAAGTGATCAGCTCATCCATACCCTGAGCAATCATGATTTCTTGCAGAGCCTGAACGGTACCGGAAGCTCCGACACAAATTTGCCAGCCTTGTTTGATAAGCTTTGAAGCAATAGGTTTCAGCGTTTCATGTGCGGCCGCTTCGGCTTTGGCAAAATTTTCTTCCGTTAAGCTACGGTCATGAAAATAGCATTCAAGCCAGGTAACACAACCCATACTCAGGCTGGATAACTGGGTGGCTTTTGCACCATTCCCAGTGACCAGTTCGGTACTTGCCCCGCCAATATCTACAACTAAACGTTTTTCAGGGCCTCCGGTCGTGTGAGCAACACCTTGATAAATAAGCCGAGCTTCATCTTCGCCGCTGATTACGGTAACCGGGCAACCCAGGATTTCTGATGCTTTTTTCACAAATTCACCTGAATTTTCGGCGATACGCAAAGTTGCTGTAGCAACAACGCGGATTTGTGATGGCGGTATATCCTGTAAACGTTCAGAAAAAATCCTGAGACATTGCCAACCTCTCTCCATTGCCTGTTGAGATAGGTGGTTATTTTTATCCAGTCCTGTGGCCAGTCTTACTTTACGTTTGATTCGTGCCAGTATCTGGATACTGCCAGATATTTCGCGCACAACCAGCATATGGAAACTGTTTGAACCCAAGTCGATAGCCGCATAGAGCGAAGAAGAACTCAGCATCATTTAATTCAGCCTGAACGTTTACGGTTATTACGTGGTGTATTATTGCGATGCGATAAATTATTACGGCGCTGATGGTTCCCTGAACGCGAGCGGTGGCGGCGTTTAGGAACCGGTAAATCTTTCAGCAATGCATGACTGTTATATTTGCTGACAGGAATGTTGTGCTGAATATAATCTTCAATCGCAGGCAGGTTCAGAGCATATTCTTCACAGGCTAGGCTGATTGAGTGACCACTTTCACCTGCACGACCAGTACGGCCAATGCGGTGAACATAATCTTCGCAGTCATCGGGTAAGTCATAGTTAAAAACATGGGTTACGGAAGGAATATGCAATCCGCGGGCTGCTACATCAGTTGCAACTAAAATATCAATATTGCCGTTGCTGAATTCTTCCAGAATGCGTAATCGTTTTTTCTGTGCCACATCACCGGTTAGCAGACCAACTCGATGTCCGTCAGCAGCCAGATGAGCCCAGATATCTTCACAACGATGTTTGGTATTGGCGAAAATAATGCAGCGATCAGGCCACTCTTCTTCCAATAACGTTTGAAGCAGACGCATCTTCTCTTCATTAGAGGGATAAAACAACTCTTCGCGGATGCGGTGTCCTGTTTTCTGTAACGGTTCCACCTCTACATATTCTGCATGATTCATTTGCTCAAATGCCAGTTCCCGGACCCGGTAAGAGAGGGTGGCAGAAAACAGCAGGTTCATACGCTCATTTGCGGGAGGCATCCGGCGGAATAGCCAGCGAATATCTTTGATAAAACCCAGATCGTACATACGATCAGCTTCATCAAGAACGACAACCTGAATTGCATTCAGGTTGATATACTCTTGTTTGGCATAGTCAATCAAACGTCCGGTTGTGCCGATAAGAATATCAACACCGGATCCCAGCACTTTCAGCTGCTTGTCGTAACCATCACCGCCATAGGCAAGGCCCATCCTTAATCCGGTTGCCTGTGCCAGATCTTCTGCATCAGAATAAATCTGTACAGCCAGTTCGCGGGTAGGAGCCATAATCAGCGCTCTTGGCTGATTGGTCTGACGCTCCTTCGCTGCGGGATGAGTCAGTAAATAATGAAAAGCAGACGCTAAAAATGCTAACGTCTTCCCAGTACCGGTTTGCGCTTGCCCCGCGACATCACGACCTTCGACAGTGAAAGGTAATGTCAGTGCCTGTATCGGCGTACAATTAGAAAAACCCTTGTTATCAAGAGCTTCTATGACCTTGGGGTGCAAGGCGAAGTCGGAAAACTTCTTTTCTGTCAAGTGTGTTTTACTCATAGTGTGGTAGAATATCAGTTAACCATTGTTTTACGAAAGTGTATCCACTGAAATAAAGGCAAGCTTATGTCAGTAATGTTACACTAGCATGGTAAAAAATTATTCTTTGGAGTAAAAAATGAGCGATAAAATTATTCATTTGAGTGATGCTAGCTTTGATATTGATGTGCTTAAAGCCGCTGGCCCGGTTCTTGTCGATTTTTGGGCTGCATGGTGTGGACCATGTAAAATGATTGCACCTATCTTAGATGAAATTGCCCCAGAATATTCAGGTAAACTGACGATTGCTAAACTGAACATTGATGATAATCCGGCAACGGCTCCTAAGTTTGGTATCCGTGGTATTCCTACACTGTTACTGTTTAAAGACGGTCAGGTTGCCGCTACCAAAGTGGGAGCACTGTCAAAAACTCAATTGAAAGAATTTTTGGATGCTAATCTCTGATTGAAGTAAGATCACATTAATACCGGACGTTTAGCGTATACTATTATTTATTTCATTGACCGCTAGACGTCCGTAAAGAAGCGTGATAAGTTAGCGCCACTGCTTGTATCACATACATCTGTTAGGCGTATGTTGCATACTGAACAATCTGTAGTGTCTGATAAGTCTGTTATCTCTGGATAGTCTAAAGTATCCAATGGGTTATACGGGAAAAATCTGGCGTATAGCTCGTTACGTTGAGATAGTTTTTATAGAAATCAGTAATGTTTCAGCATTATCTCAACAGCGTTTTTGACAGCCTGTCAGTCTTATTTGAGCTCAATCTTAGTACTTCAAATTACTACCTTTTTATATGAATAATGTATTAAAGGTCTTATTTGTTTTTTGTACAAAATAAACAGGCATCGATGACGCTGCCATACTATTCACGTTCATAGTTCGAGATATACCCCGAGTTTAAGAACCCACCATTATGAATCTTACCGAATTAAAGAATACGCCGGTATCTGAACTGATTACACTCGGCGAAAAGATGGGGCTGGAAAGCCTGGCCCGTATGCGTAAACAAGATATTATCTTCTCTATCCTTAAGCAGCATGCGAAAAGTGGAGAAGATATCTTCGGTGACGGTGTGCTGGAGATCTTGCAGGATGGATTTGGATTTCTCCGTTCAGCAGACAGCTCCTACCTTGCCGGTCCCGATGATATCTACGTTTCTCCCAGCCAAATCCGCCGTTTTAACCTCCGTACCGGTGACACAATTTCAGGTAAAATCCGTCCACCTAAAGAAGGTGAACGCTATTTTGCACTGTTGAAAGTTAACGAAGTTAACTTTGATAAACCAGAAAATGCCCGTAGTAAAATCCTTTTTGAAAACTTAACTCCTCTGCATGCTAATAATCGCCTGCGTATGGAGCGTGGTAATGGTTCCACTGAGGATCTGACTGCCCGTGTTCTGGATCTGGCTGCACCGATTGGCCGTGGACAACGTGGTCTTATCGTCGCTCCACCAAAAGCGGGTAAGACTATGTTGCTGCAAAATATTGCTGCTAACATTGCTCACAATCATCCAGATTGTGTATTGATGGTACTTCTGATTGATGAACGTCCAGAAGAAGTCACTGAAATGCAACGTCTGGTGAAAGGTGAAGTTATTGCCTCTACTTTTGATGAGCCTGCTTCCCGTCACGTTCAGGTGGCAGAAATGGTCATTGAGAAAGCAAAACGTCTGGTTGAACATAAAAAAGACGTTATTATCCTGCTTGATTCTATTACCCGCTTGGCTCGTGCTTATAACACGGTTGTCCCTGCATCCGGTAAGGTACTGACCGGTGGTGTAGATGCTAATGCATTACATCGTCCAAAACGTTTCTTCGGTGCTGCACGTAATGTGGAAGAGGGTGGAAGTCTGACCATTATTGCGACTGCGTTGGTGGATACGGGCTCTAAGATGGATGAAGTGATTTACGAAGAGTTCAAAGGCACTGGTAACATGGAGCTGCTCCTCTCCCGTAAAATTGCTGAAAAACGTGTCTTCCCGGCTATCGATTACAACCGTTCTGGCACACGTAAAGAAAATCTACTCACCACGACTGAAGAGCTACAGAAGATGTGGATTCTGCGCAAAATTATTCACCCGATGGGAGAAATTGATGCGATGGAATTCCTTATCAATAAGTTGGCTATGAGCAAAACAAACGACGATTTCTTTGACATGATGAAACGTTCGTAGTTTTTAACTCAGTTTACGATGATTTTAGTAAGCGCCACGATTTCGTGGCGTTTTTTGCATCCACGATTATGGTGTTATGTAAATATGGTATGTATTTTGCAAACATTTCATATACTGCCGTCTATTTAAAATTAAATGTCACAAAAATGATATAAAGGCCATTAATTTTTCCATAATGAAGCAGTGTCTTCGCAAGCTGGGGTGCCTGTGGAATTGGGTTTTGGACAATAAATAATCAGGGTGTCTTTATTCTTACAGAGAGTTGTTATCGTGAATATTTTCAGCATGGATATCGAAGTTTTTTGCGTTTTTTTGTTTTCATTTGCGTTTTTGTTTATAGCGCGCAAAGTAGCAAAGAAAATCGGTCTCGTTGATAAACCCAATTATCGTAAGTGTCATCAGGGATTGGTGCCTCTGGTTGGAGGAATATCAGTATTTACCGGGGTTTGTTTTGCTTTTGTTATCACTAAAGAATTTATTCCTCACAAGTGGTTATATTTGGTTTGTGCCGGTGTGCTGGTATTTATCGGTGCATTGGATGACCGTTTTGACATCAGCGTTAAGATTCGGGCAACTATCCAGGCTCTGGTTGGTATTGCGATGATGTATTTTGCTGGCCTGAAATTAAATAGTCTTGGTTATGCTTTTGGCCCTTGGGACATGACACTTGGGCCGTTCAGTTATGTTGTGACTTTATTTGCTGTCTGGGCTGCCATCAATGCATTCAATATGGTTGATGGAATAGATGGATTATTGGGTGGGTTATCCTGCGTCTCTTTCGGAGCCTTAGGGATTTTACTATATCAAAGTGGTAACACTGCACTGGCATTATGGTGTTTTGCATTTATTGCTGCCATTCTCCCTTATATTATTTTTAATCTTGGTTTATTAAGCCAGCGTTTCAAAGTGTTTATGGGGGACGCAGGCAGTACATTGATTGGTTTTACCATTATCTGGTTGCTTATTGAATCTACTCAGGGGAATGAGCGCCCTGTTAATCCAGTGACTGCATTATGGATTATTGCCATTCCATTAATGGATATGGTTGCCATTATGTACCGTCGATTACGTAAAGGGATGAGTCCATTTTCTCCTGACAGACAACATATCCATCATCTGATTATGCGGGCTGGATTCTCATCACGTCAGGCATTTATCTTGATTACTGTTGCTGCTGCTTTATTCGCTGCTATTGGAATTACCGGGGAATGGCTGGAGTTTGTGCCTGAATGGGTAATGTTGGCACTTTTTTTGCTTGCATTTATGTTGTATGGCTATTGCATCAAGCATGCATGGAGGGTGGCTCGTTTCATCAAACGGCAAAAACGTCGTATGCGCCGTTCAGTTAACCATTAAACATCTATCTAACAGAGGTTTTGTGCAGTGATAAAATCAGAAACGAAATCCATTCAGGATGAACAAGCTCTGGAACATGAGCTGGATATCAGAGCTTTATGCAGTGCTTTATGGCGCGGAAAGATATGGATTGTCGTACTGGCAGTTATTTTCGCTGCTATAGCGCTTGGTGTGACATATCTGATGCAACAAAAATGGAGTGCAACGGCCACTACTGACCTGCCTACCACTCGTCATTTGGGGAGCTATTACTCTCAGCAGCAGTTTTTGCGCAATCTGGATACTCACATTAACATTTCACCGGAAACTCAGTTACCGTCTATTCAGGAAGAAGCTTATAAGGAATTCGTTACTCAGGTCGCGGCATATGATACTCGTCGTGAATTCTGGTCAAAATCTGATTATTACAAGCAGCATCAGGAAGGTAACACTAGGGTTGATGCGGTCTTATTAGATGAATTAGTCAACAATATTCAGTTCATTCCTCATGATGATAAAAAAGTGTTGAATGACAGTATTAAACTGACAGCAGAGTCTTCTGCACAAGCAAATCAACTCCTGCGCCAGTACATTGCTTTTGCTAACCGTCGCGCCAGCACTCATTTGAATAATGAAGTAAAAAGTGCATGGGCTACTCGCACTCAATCTATGGCAGCATTGGTTAAGCGCCAGGAAATGGTCGCTAAAGCGGTTTATAACCGCGAAATGAATGTGTTACAGCAATCGTTGAAAGTTGCAGAAAAACAAGGGATTCGGCGTAACCAAACTGATACTCCGATGGATCAATTACCTGATTCAAAAATGTTTATGTTAGGAGCGCCGCTGTTACAGGCTCAACTTGAAACTCTGGAAGTGACGGGCCCTGACTATAATGTGGACTATGACCAAAATATTGCAATGTTAGCGACGTTAAATGTTGGCCCGACATTACAGGATCAATTCCAGACTTACCGCTATTTGAGAACACCCGAGGAACCTGTTACCAGAGACAGTCCTCGCAGAATGTTTTTGATGATCATGTGGGGAGCGGTTGGTGCTTTGGTTGGTGCCGGTGTGGCATTGGTACAACGTTCGCGTAAATAATTATATGAAGAACGGCTTCTCAGAGATATTTTCTGCAATTCCAAAAGCAGGAATAAGTAGCATCAAAGAGTATTTTTTGCAGGAAAGCCTGCAAGTTACTGACCAATAAGAGAGTCACTGTGAAAGTGTTGACTGTGTTTGGTACCCGGCCGGAAGCTATCAAGATGGCACCTTTGGTACACGCATTGGCAAGGGATGAAGCCTTCGAAGCAAAAGTATGTGTCACCGCCCAACACCGCGAAATGTTGGATCAGGTGTTACATCTTTTTGAGATTACTCCCGATTTTGATCTCAATATTATGAAATCAGGGCAGGATTTAACGGATATTACATGCCGTATTCTGGAAGGGTTGAAGCCCGTTTTGACAGAATTTAAGCCTGATGTTGTATTAGTTCATGGAGATACCACAACAACGATGGCGACCAGTTTGGCTGCGTTCTACCAGCGTATCCCTGTTGGTCATATTGAAGCTGGACTAAGAACCGGTGATCTCTATTCCCCTTGGCCGGAAGAGGCAAACCGTAAGATTGCCGGGCATTTGGCAATGTATCATTTTGCTCCGACGGAAAACTCCCGCAAGAATTTACAGAAAGAATCCATTGCAGATAATCGAGTTTTTGTCACGGGTAATACGGTGATCGATGCGTTGTTGTGGGTACGTGATCGAATAATGAATGATGAAGCTATGCGGAATAAATTGGCGAAACATTACCCGTTTATTGATACTAATAAAAAAATGATTTTGGTAACGGGTCATCGTCGTGAAAGTTTTGGTGGCGGATTTGTGCGAATTTGTGAAGCATTGGCACAGATAGCCCGCGTCCATCCAGACGTACAGGTAGTCTACCCGGTCCATCTAAACCCGAATGTCAGTGAGCCGGTAAAGCGTATTTTGCATGATATTGATAACATCATTCTCATCGAACCACAGGACTATTTACCATTCGTCTATTTGATGAACCATGCCTATATGATCCTGACGGATTCCGGTGGTATTCAGGAAGAAGCACCTTCTTTAGGAAAACCGGTGCTGGTGATGCGTAATACTACTGAACGGCCAGAAGCGGTGGATGCGGGAACGGTACGTCTGGTAGGAACAGAAACAAGAACTATTGTGGAGGAGGTGACTCGATTGTTGACAGACGATGCTGCCTATCAGCAAATGAGCCGCGCTCATAATCCTTACGGGGATGGCGATGCCTGTCGACGTATTCTCGACGCTTTGAAAAAAATCAGGTGACACTATGAGTTTTGAAACTATATCAGTTATCGGTCTTGGTTATATTGGTTTGCCAACTGCGGCAGCGTTTGCATCCCGCAATAAGAAAGTCATCGGGGTAGATGTTAACCCATATGCGGTAGAAACTATTAACCGAGGCGCAATTCATATTGTAGAACCAGATCTGGACAAAGTGGTGAAAATTGCTGTGGAAGATGGTTACCTGAAAGCAGTGGTTTCTCCGTTACCCGCAGATGCTTTTCTGATAGCTGTTCCAACGCCTTTTAAAGGTGATCATGAGCCGGATATGATATATGTCCGTTCCGCCGCTGAATCTGTGGCGCTGGTGCTAAAAAAAGGCGATTTGGTTATTCTGGAATCTACCTCACCAGTGGGCGCGACAGAGCAGATGGCAGAATGGTTAGCAGCAGCGCGCCCTGATCTGACTTTCCCACAACAGGTGGGAGAGGAATCTGATATTAATATTGCTTACTGTCCTGAACGTGTATTACCGGGACAGGTTATGGTCGAGCTGATTAAGAATGACCGCGTTATTGGCGGTATGACGTCAAAATCTTCGGCCAGAGCCAGTGAACTGTATAAAATCTTCCTTGAAGGTGAATGTGTTATCACTAACTCAAGAACAGCAGAAATGTGTAAGCTGACAGAAAACAGTTTCCGGGATGTGAATATTGCATTCGCCAATGAACTTTCTCTGATTTGTGCTGAACAAGGCATCAATGTGTGGGAACTTATCCGTCTGGCAAACCGTCATCCCCGAGTAAATATTCTTCAGCCCGGCCCTGGAGTGGGGGGGCATTGTATTGCTGTTGACCCGTGGTTCATTGTTTCTCAAAACCCGGAACAATCACGTCTTATCCATACAGCACGTCTGGTTAATGATGGCAAGCCATTGTGGGTTGTGGATCAAGTAAAAGCGGCGGTTGCGGATTGTTTGGCTGAAAGTGGAAAGCGTGCAAGCGAAGTGAAAATCGCCTGCTTTGGCCTGGCATTTAAACCAAATATTGATGATTTACGTGAGAGTCCAGCGGTACATATCACTCGTATGATTGCTCAATGGCATGCAGGGGAGACATTGGCTGTAGAGCCTAATGTCCATGAATTACCCGCTTCCTTGAAAGGAATGACGCGATTGGTTAACCTGGAAAAAGCGTTGGAAGAAGCTGATATCTTGTTGATGCTGGTGGATCATAATCAGTTTAAAGCTGTAAGTGGTTGTGAAATTAAACAGAAATGGATTGTGGATACAAAAGGAGTCTGGCGTTGAGACGTATTCTAATCACAGGTGGAGCAGGTTTTATTGGCTCCGCTGTTGTGCGGCATATCATTGATCATACAGAAGACAGCGTGGTTGTTGTTGATAGCCTGACTTATGCTGGTAATCTAGAGTCTCTTGACTCTGTTGCGGATAGCACACGCTATGCGTTTGAACAGATTGATATCTGTCAGCGTGAAGCGCTGGATCAGGTTTTTGAACAGTATCAGCCGGATTGTGTGATGCATCTTGCGGCAGAAAGCCATGTAGATCGCTCTATTGATAGCCCTGCGGCATTTATCGAAACCAACATTGTTGGTACCTATACTTTATTGGAAGTTGCCCGGGTTTTTTGGCAGAAACTGAGTAAAGAGAAACAAACTGCCTTTCGTTTTCATCATATTTCAACGGATGAAGTGTATGGTGATTTGCATAGTGAGGATGGTTTCTTTACTGAAACGACACCTTATGCGCCAAGCAGTCCATATTCAGCGTCCAAGGCATCCAGTGACCATCTGGTAAGAGCATGGTACCGTACTTATGGTTTACCGGCAGTTATTACCAATTGTTCAAATAACTATGGTCCTTACCACTTCCCGGAAAAATTGATCCCATTAATGATTTTGAATGCATTAGCAGGCAAATCTTTGCCGGTATACGGCGAAGGGAAGCAAATCCGTGATTGGCTGTACGTGGAAGATCACGCCAGAGCGCTTTATTTGGTTGTAACAGAAGCAGAACCGGGTAAAACCTATAATATTGGCGGTCATAATGAACGCAAAAATATTGATGTGGTTTGTGCCATTTGTGAGCTTTTGGAAGAGTTTTGCTCTGAGAAGCCAGCAGGTACGGCTTATTATCGTGATTTGATTACTCATGTCGCAGATCGTCCTGGCCATGATATGCGTTATGCCATTGACGCTGCGAAAATTGAGCATGAGCTGGGTTGGAAACCACAGGAAACCTTCGAATCCGGGATCCGCAAAACAGTTCAATGGTATCTGGAAAATGAAAATTGGTGGCGTAGAGTTCAGGATGGATCTTATGCTGGTGAACGTCTTGGGTTGGGTGAAAACTAAGCTACTCTGGAGGTAACATGAAAGGT
Organism: Photorhabdus tasmaniensis; assembly: GCF_011189505.1. Lineage (GTDB taxonomy): Bacteria > Pseudomonadota > Gammaproteobacteria > Enterobacterales > Enterobacteriaceae > Photorhabdus > Photorhabdus tasmaniensis. Next base: position 102,445 of record NZ_PUJU01000006.1, on the reverse strand, counting down.
ATTATTCTGGCAGGGGGCTCAGGTACCCGGTTGCATCCGATAACACGAGGTGTTTCCAAGCAACTACTGCCAATTTATGATAAACCGATGATTTACTATCCTTTGTCAGTACTGATGCTGGCTGGGATACGTGATGTTCTGATTATCTCCACGCCAGAAGATTTACCTTCTTTCCGCCGCCTGTTTGGCAATGGTGACGAATTTGGTATTCGCTTGAGTTATAAAGAACAGCCATCACCAGATGGTTTAGCTCAGGCTTTTTTGATTGGTGAAGAGTTTATTAACGGGGAACCCAGTTGTCTGGTATTGGGAGATAATATCTACTTTGGACAAGCGTTTAGCCCAAAACTGAAGAAGGTGGTTTCCCGTAGAAAAGGGGCGACCATTTTTGGTTATCAGGTGATGGATCCTGAGCGATTTGGTGTGGTGGAGTTTGATGACGAGTTCCATGTTCTTTCCATTGAGGAAAAACCAGCAAAACCAAAATCAAACTGGGCGGTAACCGGTCTCTATTTCTATGATAGTCAGGTTGTGGATTTTGCCAGGCAGGTAAAACCTTCTGCACGAGGTGAGTTGGAAATTACTAGTATTAACCAGATGTATTTGGAACGTGGTGAGTTGAATGTTGAACTGTTAGGGCGAGGTTTTGCCTGGCTGGATACGGGTACTCATGACAGCTTGATTGAGGCTAGCACTTTTGTGCAGACTGTTGAGAAACGTCAGGGTTTTAAAATCGCTTGTCTTGAAGAAATTGCTTGGCGTAATGGTTGGTTGGATGATGAACAGTTAAGAAAGACAGCAAAATCCTTGTCAAAAACGGGCTACGGTCAATATCTGCTGGATCTGCTTCATGTCCGTTCGCGCCAGTATTGAACCATTAGAGTGGGATAGCCACTACTTCGGGCTGCCTACTGCTCGTCTTGATTTCACACCTGATGCCAGGTTGTTAACTTTACCTCAGTTAAAACAGTATGCTTTGGTGCAGGCCAAAGTGCCCGCACAGCGATTAGATCTTATTGATGGGTTATCCGCGTTGGGTTTTTCGCTGGTGGAGGGAGAAATCGATCTTTCCTTAAGGATTGGCATAGAAAATGCTTATATTGCTTATAGTAACAACACTCAGAATGTGCTGATCCCGGCGGAACAGCGGGATATCCCGATGCTGAAAGAGGTAGCTGCCAAAATATTTTCTTTAAGCCGTTTCCGTGCCCCGTGGTATCAGCCGCAGGATAGTGGCCGTTTCTATGCTACTTGGGTTGAGAAAGCGGTATTAGGGACATTTGATCATCAATGTTTACTGGTAAACGGAGATAACGGGCAGCCCGCAGGGTTTGTTACTTTGCGGGATTTAGGGAATGGTAAGGCTCGTATGGGGTTGCTGGCAGTATTTCCAGGAAATACCGGCCGTGGGGTTGGTTCAAAATTAATGTCGGTGGCGCAACAGTGGTGTCAACACCATCAAATACAGCAATTAAGAATTGCGACACAAACCAGCAACATCGCTGCTTTGCGCCTTTATACACGCAGTGGTGCATTTATTGAAAACACTGCTTATTGGTTATATAGGGGACGAAATGATTCCATTTAACAGACCACCAGTAGTCGGCACTGAATTAGATTACATGAAGCAGGCAATGGAGAGCGGTAAGCTTTGCGGGGACGGTGGTTTTACCAAACGTTGTGAAGAGTGGATGGAACAACATTTCGGCTGCCCGAAAGTGTTGCTGACACCATCCTGCACAGCTTCTCTGGAAATGGCGGCTATTTTGCTGAATATCCAGCCCGGTGATGAAGTGATTATGCCGAGTTTCACTTTCGTTTCCAGTTCTAATGCGTTTGTACTGCGCGGGGCAACTGTTGTTTTCGTGGATATCCGTCCAGATACCATGAATATTGATGAAACCAAAATCGAAGCGGCTATTACAGCTAAAACACGAGTGATTGTTCCGGTTCATTACGCTGGCGTGGCTTGTGAAATGGATACCATCATGGCTTTGGCAGAGAAATATAATCTATTTGTCGTGGAAGATGCAGCCCAGGGGGTAATGTCTACTTATAAGGGGCGCGCACTAGGAACTATCGGACACATTGGTTGCTACAGTTTCCATGAAACCAAAAACTACTCTTCTGGTGGTGAAGGTGGTGCAGCACTGATCAATGACGAAGCATTGATCTCCCGTGCGGAAATCGTCCGTGAAAAAGGAACTAATCGTAGCCAGTTTTTCCGTGGTCAAGTTGATAAATACACTTGGCGCGATATTGGTTCCAGTTATCTGATGTCAGATCTTCAAGCGGCTTATTTGTGGGCACAACTCGAAGAAGCTAAGAAAATCAATGAGCGTCGTCTTGCTTTGTGGGATACCTATTATCAGGCATTAAAACCGCTGGCTGATGCTGGTTACCTAACATTACCTATAGTACCGGAAGGATTGGAGCATAATGCGCATATGTTCTATATCAAACTGAAAGATGTTGAAGAACGCTCTGCATTCAATAGCTATATGAAAGATGCTGGCGTACTGACGGTATTTCATTATGTTTCTCTGCACATCAGCCCGGGTGGTGAAAAATTTGGCCGTTTCCACGGAGAGGATCGCTTCACTACCAGCGAAAGTGATCGCTTGGTACGTTTGCCAATGTTTTACAACATAACGGATGCTGAACAGCAGATTGTTATCGAGCATATCAGAGAATACTTCGCCTGATATGTCATTGGCTAAAACATCAATATGGACTGCCGGCTCTACACTGATAAAAATCGGCGCGGGGCTTTTAATCGTTAAATTACTGGCGGTTACTTTCGGCCCCAGCGGGGTTGGGCAGGCGGGTAATTTCCGTCAACTGATCACTGTCCTTGGGGTGTTGGCTGGCGGCGGTATTTTTAATGGTGTGACTAAATATGTTGCTGAGTATCAACAGCAGCCGGAAAGGTTGCGTGTGGTACTGGGGACTTCTTCTGCCATTATTCTAGGGTTTTCCACTCTACTGGCCGTGATTTTTCTGTTGTTTAGCGGGCCGATCAGTATTGGGTTATTTGGTCATAGGGATTATGAGCCAGTTGTGCAGGCGCTCTCATTTATTCAAATGGGTATTGCTTGTGCCAACTATTTTCTGGCTATTTTGAAAGGATACCGGGATGCTCAGGGGAATGCGCTGGCGATTATTCTTGGTAGTTTGATAGGCGTGATTGCCTATTATCTCTGTTTCACCCTTGGTGGGTATGAAGGTGCTTTGGCTGGTCTGGCCTTGGTGCCGGCACTGATAATATTTCCAGCGGGATTGATGCTTTGGCGTCGCAAAGAGATTTCATTCTCATATCTTAAGCCCATGTGGGATACGGTACTGGCTAGCCAGCTTGGCAAATTTACCCTGATGGCTCTGTTGACTTCCATTACCTTGCCGGTTGCTTACATTATGATGCGAAACCTGCTGGCAGCGCATTATAGCTGGGATGATGTGGGTATTTGGCAAGGTGTAAGCAGTATTTCCGATGCTTACCTGCAATTTATCACTGCTTCTTTCAGTGTTTATTTGTTGCCAACGCTTTCACGATTGCAGGGTAAGGGTGAAATATCAAATGAGATAGTTAAGGCGCTGAAATTTGTTTTGCCTGCGGTGGCATTTGCAAGTTTTACCGTATGGTTGTTGCGCGATTTTGCTATCTGGTTGCTATTTTCTGACAAATTTACTGCTATGCGCGATTTGTTTGCTTGGCAATTGATTGGTGATGTCTTGAAAGTGGGCGCTTATGTTTTTGGTTATCTGGTGATTGCCAAAGCGGCGTTGCGTTTTTATGTGCTGGCTGAAGTCAGCCAGTTTTTGCTGCTTACTGGTTTTGCCCACTGGCTGATTCCTGCTAATGGAGCGTTAGGTGCAGCGCAAGCTTATATGGCAACTTATGTTGTTTATTTCACCCTTTGTTGTGGTGCATTTCTTATTTATCGCAGGCGAGCATGACAACCCTAATTCACGTTCTGGGATCTGATATCCCCCATCATAATCGAACGGTATTGCGCTTTTTTAATGACGTTTTAGCGCAAGAAATTGGTTTTTCAGCCAAACCGGAGTTTATGGTAGTGGCTAGGGATCGCGCTTCATTGGATGATTGCCTGGCATTGGATATAACATTTTTCGACAGTAAAAAATCTCTGTCTCAAGCTGTGGTTGCTAAAGCGCAGTCAGACAGGAATTGCCGATTTTTTTTTCATGGGCAATTTAATGCGGGTTTGTGGTTAGCGTTGTTATCAGGAAAAATCAAACGCAATCAATTCTGGTGGCATGCTTGGGGTGCTGATCTTTATGAAGACTCTTGTCAGTTAACATTCCGTCTGTTTTATTTTCTGCGTCGTCTGGCGCAGCGTCGGGTAGGGCATGTATTTGCGGTTCGTGGAGATCTCTATTTTTATTCTCAACATCATCCGAAAGTACCAACGTCATTGCTCTATTTCCCAACCAGAATGGACCCAGCTTTGACGATTACAGAAAAAAAACCTTCTGATGATGGCAAGATGACAATTTTGTTGGGGAACTCCGGTGATCGATCAAACCGTCATATTGCTGCACTGAAAGCTATTCATAAGCAGTTTGGTGATAAGGTACAAATAGTCATCCCAATGGGTTATCCGGAAAATAATCAGGCTTATATTGAGCAGGTTGAGCAATCTGCTCTATCGTTGTTCCGGCCGGAAAATTTAACAATTCTTAAGCAAAATATGGCATTTGATGATTATCTGGCATTGCTGCGTGGTTGTGATTTAGGGTATTTCATTTTTAACCGCCAGCAGGGGATTGGAACAATTTGTCTGTTGATACAATTTGGTGTGCCGCTTGTGATTAGTCGTCAGAATCTTTTTTGGCAGGATTTAACAGAACAGCAGGTTCCGGTATTTTTCTTCGGTGATCCTCTGGATAACCAACTCATTACAGAAGCACAACGACAAATACTTTCTCTGGACAGAAATGCAATATCCTTTTTCAGCCCGAATTTTGTTGATGGCTGGCGGCAGGCGTTAGTAAAAGTGGCAGGAGATCAGCAATGACTTTAACGCAATTTGGCGGATTATTTGTTGTTTATCTGATATCACTGGTTTTTATCCTGACGTTGACTTATCAGGAATTTCGGCGTGTACGTTTTAATTTTAATGTGTTTTTCTCATTGCTTTATTTGCTGACATTTTATTTTGGTTTCCCACTGACATGTTTGTTGGTTTTTCAATTTGATGTTGAGGTGGTACCTGTAGATGCCTTATTACATGCTCTACTGGCTTCAACAGGTTTTTATGGAATTTATTACGTCAGTTATAAAACCCGGCTAAGAAAGCCGTCTATGCAGCCTAAAACACCCGTATTCACCATGAACCGGGTGGAAACTAACTTCACATGGTTATTGCTGGTATTAGTTGCGGCGGTGACAGTTGGGCTGTTCTTTATGCAAAACGGTTTTCTATTGTTTAAGTTACAGTCGTACAGTCAGATTTTTTCCAGTCAGGTTTCCGGTGTTGCTCTGAAACGGTTCTTTTACTTCTTTATCCCCGCCATGTTAGTGGTTTATTTCCTGAAACCGACACAATTACGCTGGCTATTTTTTCTGATGAGCACTGTTGCTTTTGGGATTCTGACTTATGTCATTGTTGGGGGAACCAGGGCGAATATTATCATTGCGTTTGCGTTATTCCTGTTTATCGGCATTGTTCGTGGCTGGATAACCTTGTGGATGCTGATGACTGCGGGCGCAATGGGAATTGTTGGCATGTTCTGGTTGGCGCTCAAACGTTATAGCCTGGATGTTAATGGTGCAGAAGCATTTTATACTTTTCTCTACCTCACTAGGGATACTTTTTCGCCGTGGGAAAATCTTGCGTTATTGCTGAATAACTACGACAAAATCGATTTTCAGGGGCTGGCACCGATTATCCGTGATTTCTATGTTTTTATTCCAAGCTGGCTCTGGCCTGGGCGCCCTGATGTTGTGTTGAATTCTGCGAATTACTTTACCTGGGAGGTGTTGGATAACCACTCTGGTTTGGCAATTTCTCCGACGTTGATAGGTTCCCTGGTTGTTATGGGTGGGGTGCTGTTTGTTCCGGTTGGTGCGATTGTTGTTGGGTTGATAATTAAATGGTTTGACTGGATTTATGAGTTAGGTAAACAGGAGACTAATCGTTATAAAGCCGCTATTTTGCAGGCATTCTGCTTTGGCGCGATCTTTAACATCATCGTGCTGGCTCGTGAAGGATTAGATGCATTTGTTTCCCGTGTGGTATTTTTCTGTATTATTTTTGGTTTATGTTTGGTAGTTGCTAAGTTGTTGTATTGGCTATTTGAGAGTGCAGGGCTTATTAGAAAATACCTGACCAGCAACCTGGTTGTATCGCAAAAACGTCCGTTGCAATGTAAGGAAAGAAAATGGAGCTAAACAATATTCCCAAATATAGTATTCGTGGTTTGAATATTTGGGGTTTCCGCGATATGGCACACTTTCTTGACCATCTTTTTCAGCGTGGGCGGGTAAAGACGGGTACTTTGGTGGCGATTAATGCGGAAAAAGTTCTGACAGCAGAGCAAGATAATGCGTTGAGCACATTGCTGGGCGACGCAGAATACCTGTATGCCGATGGTATCAGCATTGTACGTGCTATCCGTCGTAAATACTCTGGCGCTGAAGTTTCTCGCGTAGCGGGTGCTGATCTGTGGGAAGCTATCATGGAGCGTGCTGGCAAAGAAGGTACACCTGTTTTTCTGGTTGGGGGTAAACCAGAGATATTGGAACAGACAGAAAACAAACTGCGGGCTCAGTGGAACGTCAATATTGTTGGCAGCCAGAATGGTTATTTCACGCCAGAAGAGCGTAACGCGGTTTTCGCTCGGCTCCATGCTAGCGGAGCAGCAATTGTGACAGTTGCGATGGGATCGCCTAAGCAGGAAGTTTTTATGCGTGACTGCCGTAAGGTTCATCTTGATGCGCTTTATATGGGCGTTGGGGGGACTTATGATGTATTCACCGGTCATGTAAAACGTGCGCCAAAAGTATGGCAGAACCTGGGGCTTGAATGGCTTTATCGTCTGTTATCACAACCAAGCCGCATTGGTCGTCAGTTCAAATTATTGAAGTTTTTGGGATATTACTACGGCAATCGTCTGTAAATATGTTTCCTGCCTGTCGTATAGCAGTTTGCGGCAGGCCGCACAAAAAATTCATTTTTCAGCCTCTATATAACCGTTTGATCCTGCCGAGCTTTTGTCATCTATACTAATTATTGGGTAATTTTTTATTCCACTGAGTAGAAAAACATGTTTTGATCCGGACCTTTTTTATGGCTGATTGAAATCGGTCTTGTATATTTTTTATTGCAAATTACAACACATAACAATGGACAGGGAATTTATGGCTGATCAACAACAGAGCCTGCAACGGGGTTTAGAAGCCCGTCATATAGAGCTAATTGCATTAGGCGGCACTATTGGTGTTGGCCTGTTTATGGGGTCAGCCAGCACACTGAAATGGGCTGGTCCTTCTGTTTTGCTGGCTTACATTATTGCCGGAATTTTTGTTTTCTTCATCATGCGATCTATGGGCGAAATGCTGTTTCTTGAACCTGTCACAGGCTCTTTTGCTTCTTTTGGGCATAAATATCTCAGTCCATACTGGGGGTGCCTGACGGCTTGGGGGTATTGGTTTATGTGGGTGGCGGTAGGGATATCAGAAATAACGGCTATTGGCGTTTATGCCGAGTTCTGGTTTCCTGAACTTCCTCAATGGGTATCAGCATTGATTGCGGTGGCATTAGTCGCTTTAGCGAACCTTGCGGCAGTACGTCTTTATGGTGAGCTGGAATTTTGGTTTGCCATGATTAAAGTGACCACCATTATCGTCATGATCCTGATTGGTCTGGGGCTGATATTTTTCGGTTTCGGCAATCAATGGCAACCCATTGGATTGGATAATCTGACTGCACATGGCGGTTTCTTTGTCGGTGGTTGGCAAGGGTTTCTGTTTGCGCTTTGTATTGTTGTTGCATCTTATCAGGGGGTGGAACTGGTAGGCATCACTGCGGGTGAAGCTAAAAATCCACAAGTGACATTGAAAAAAGCGATTAACAATATTCTTTGGCGTATTCTGATTTTCTACGTGGGTGCGATCTTTATTGTTGTGACTTTGTTTCCGTGGATAGAGGTTGGTTCGCAGGGCAGCCCGTTTGTGATGACATTTACCAAAGTGGGCATCACTTCAGCGGCAGCCGTGATTAACTTTGTTGTCTTGACCGCTGCGCTTTCTGGTTGTAACAGTGGCATGTACAGTGGTGGACGGATGCTCTATGCGTTAGCGCAAAACCGTCAGTTACCTCCAGCGCTGACGAAATTGTCAAAGAATGGCGTACCGGTAATCTGTATTGCTATTACAATTCTGTGTTTGCTGATAGGTTCCAGTTTAAATTACCTGATCCCAAATCCACAGGCCGTTTTTGTTTATGTCTACAGTGCCAGTGTATTGCCGGGAATGGTTCCGTGGTTTGTTATTCTGGTGAGCCAGTTGCGTTTTCGTCAGTACCATCAAGAGGCACTGAAACAACATAGTTTTAAATCTATCCTGTTCCCCTATGTAAATTACCTGACACTAGCATTTTTATGCTGTGTGCTGGTAGGCATGGCAATTAATCCAGATACGCGTTTCTCATTACTGGTAGGTGGAGGTTTTCTGCTGATAGTGTCGCTGATTTATTGGTTAGTGAGGTTTTTTGGCAGTAAAAAACTAAAATCCTGATGGACTGATTTGCGGTTACAGCGGTAGTGGGTGGGGAATAAGCGTTGGCTTTATCAACTAAGTGAGCAAGGTGTAATCAAATGCATCATTTCTTTAAAAAAGCACTGGACAGTATATCATTAAATCCGTACTATCCCCATCCGCAACGGCGTTAAGCGCCCGTAGCTCAGCTGGATAGAGCGCTGCCCTCCGGAGGCAGAGGTCTCAGGTTCGAATCCTGTCGGGCGCGCCATTATTTGCGTGCAAGAGCTGCGGTGATGTTTTTGTTGTAAGTATGTAGTAGTAAAATAGCTGTTATGGTGGCTATAGCTCAGTTGGTAGAGCCCTGGATTGTGATTCCAGTTGTCGTGGGTTCGAGTCCCATTAGCCACCCCATCTTTTTTATGACACGCGAGGGTGGCGGAATTGGTAGACGCGCTAGCTTCAGGTGTTAGTGTCCTTACGGACGTGGGGGTTCAAGTCCCCCCCTTCGCACCATAAAAAAGATAAAATTTCGGCGAGTAGCGCAGCTTGGTAGCGCAACTGGTTTGGGACCAGTGGGTCGGAGGTTCGAATCCTCTCTCGCCGACCAAATTCTGAAGAACCCTGTGATGCAGGGTTTTTTGCTTTCTCCCTTCCTATTTTTTGTTTCCTCTCCCGTCTATTACTCGCAGTGTGTACTTTATTCGATTTTAATTCAGTGAATTATTTTCCTGACATTAACGAATTGTTTTATATAATAATTTTTTATCTTGTTGTATTTTGACGACGATTGATATATTAGCTGTCTCAAATAAGAGACTTGTAACATATTGAATTAAAGTGAAAAATAATAAATTTGTTATACGTTGTCTCAAATAAGAGACAGTTAATGAAGTGGATTTTGTGATGATTTGCTTTCTTGTTGTAATAAATAGAGAAATAACCGATGAGTCGAAGCGACTGATCATCCGGATAAAAGTTGGCATGTTAAATGCATTATCGCAAGGGTAGATGCTCATCCTATTTCTTATGACAGCATATGCTTCATAAACCCAGGGATGATGCAGAGCCGATTATCAGTGCCTATTGTCCATGTCACAGATGAGTATTTTCATCGCCGACCGGGCTTAACGTTGAGTGAGGCACTATCCGTCTGTAGACCTGATTGTATTATTTGTACACCTATCTTTATTTTAAGGTAGGTGTTTTTTTGTTATCGTTAGGGATATCTCTGATAGATTTATATGCTGTTTAGCAATTGCCCCGTAAACCCTCGATTGGGCGGGGAGCAGTTACTTACAGTACTTCTTCCTAACTTATTTAAAGGAAATATAGATGTCAAAAATGATCGGGTGCCTTGGTTGTGGACAAATGTTGCATGAATCTGCGCAATCATGCCCGCATTGTGGTGCGGTGATAAAGGCATATTCTTCTGGCAGTAAAAGCAGAATTGTTGCTGCATTACTGGCATTTTTTCTTGGCGGTTTTGGTGCTCATAAATTTTATCTGGGTAAAATTGGCATGGGGATTTTATACCTGTTATTTTTCTGGACATTTATCCCTTCGTTGATCTCATTTATTGAATTTATTATTTATCTTTGCACTTCTGATGAAGATTTTGCCAGAAAATATGGCTAGAAAAATGCCCTCATGGAGGGCATTTTTAATCAATGGCATGAATAACGTGTAAAGGAATAGTGATCGATAGATCATAAGACTCTGGTGTTAAATGTTAATTGACACTATTGGCTATTAGCTACATCACTCTCGCGCTTTAAAGTTAGCACTAATCCTTCACGGCGAATTTGTGCCGCTTCTTCTGGTTTACGTAACTTATCCAACGCGTCTGCTAACCAGGCATAATCATGAGCATCAGGGCGTTGAGCTAATGCGGCTTTAAAATCTTTTGTTGCTTTTTCCCATTCTCCGTGACGTAAAGCAACCTGTCCAAGAGTACTGTTTAGCAGAGGGGTTGCTCCATGTTGCTTTAATTGATGGTCCAGCGCTTTTTGTACCGGCTGTGGATCTTCGCTTTTTAACCGAGGGATCAACAGCAGCAAACGTTCATTGTATTGACGTTTTAAACTTTCCAAGATGATCTTTTGTGCGGTCTCATGGTCGTCACATTCAATCAAATGCTCAGATATTGCAATTTGCAAAGCCACATCATGACGAATTTTACGGTTTTGATCATGCCACCAGCGTTTTAAACCTTCACTGCCTTGTTCTGCCATATACTGATTCATCAGACCGATATAGGCTTGTTGGCGCAGTTTATGAATTTGTGACTCATCATGCAGATGGGTCTTTGCCATTATCGGCAGTATATCAATCAGTGATTGGTAAGCCCCTGATCTGGTATAAGCTTGTTCGGCCAGGCGCAAAACTTCCGGATGGCGTGGAGCTTGATTCAGAAGTTTGTCTATGCCGTGGCGAGCAGCATGAATTTCACCTTGTGCCAGTTGAATACGTGCACGGGTAATATCCACAGGTAACTGATTATTGTCTGCGACTTCTGCTGCACGTTCCAGATACTGATTGGTACGGAATTCATCTCCACGTTGTTGAGCTGCTTCGGCTGCCAGCAAGTAGTTGACTACAGGTTGTTCTGCATGATCAGCATTACGGGTCAGTAATTGCTCAACTTGTTTAAAATCACCTTCGGCTAGTTTAATTAACGCTTTTTTTGTTTGAGCGTGAGCGCGGCTGCGTTTGCGTCCGAGGAACCAACCACGGGTACGGGAACTTGTGCGCATAACTCTGCGGTAGCACCAGCCAAGCAAGCAGAGGAGCAATTGCAAAAGAACAAATATAATGAACAGGCCGGTAACACTGGTTTCAATGTTGTAGTTGTCCGTCTGGATCAGAACATATCCCTGATGACCCGCAACGATTGGCCCAAGCACAATACCAACAATCAGCACAACAAACAGGAACAAAACTTTCAGCATAACTTAGCCCTCCTGATGGGTTTCAGAAGATTGGGACAGCAAGTTGCGAACCCGGGTTTGCATCAGTTTTTCCAGTAAAGGTTGACTTGAAAGATGATCGGGTACCGTCATGGAAACAGGTTGTTGACTTAGTGAGTCAATCTCCTCCAGGAATGCTTTGGTATTTGGATCGTTGATATCAAAGTAAGCTCTGACCCAAGTTGAAACCGTTTCCAGTGACTGCTTAAAAACTTCACCTTGATGACGCGGTATTGCTTGAGCGGCAATCAACAGACGGGCACGGATATTCTCTCGTAGATAGATATCCTGATTTGGCGCCAGTAATGGTTCTGCTGTGGTATCGCGGCGACGGATAGTAATAAAATTATCCATAAAGCTGTTCCAGCTTTTATTCAGATTCTGACGCCATTCAGATAATGAGCCGGTTAATTCATCATTGTCTTCATCCATAGGTAAACCATCAATAGTGTTGTCAGCCAGACGCAGGTTATCTACCTGGTTAGAGAGTTGATTAACCCGCAGGATGGCACCATCAAAATCAACTTGATTGATAGCAGATAATGCGCTGATGTCCTGTGTAATAGCACGACGGATTTCAATCAGGCTTGGATCATTCATTTCAGCGAGACTGGCATCTGCATTTTTTAGTAGGGCTACGGCGGTGACGACATCTTGATCATTCCATAGTTTCCGGCCAGCCATTTTGACCAAAAAATCAGCTTGCGCCAGTAGCCAGCTTTTTACGTCAGAACTGGATAACGAAGAGATTCTGGCTTGTAACTCTTGCAGGCGATTATCCAGTTGATTATTTTGTGCAGCTTGGGCGGCAAAATGGTTTAAAGCTTGCGATTGTTCTTTGAACAGAATTTCAATACGTTGTTTATCTTGTGACTGTTGTTGCTTCAATGACTCCAATTGTTGGCGTAGTTCACGGTTTTCCGCGCTTAGTAGATGGCTTTGTTGTTGTCCGTAGTAATAAAGACCACCACCGATTGCCAGAATAATTGCAATAGTAATGATACTTCTCAGAGTGCCAGAACGTTCTTGTTTTTGAGGCGTGGTTTCGGGCTGTTGCGCGTTTTCAACCGTATTTATTGTTTTTTCAACCGTCTCGGCGGACTGTTTTTGTTCCGTCATAGTGGGCATCCCATGTCAGTTTATTCTAGTGCCTCAATTAAGGCATCGTTGTCTGCACTTTTTGCAACTTTAACATCTTGCCAGCCTAGGCTCTGGGCGGTGTGTGCAAGACGCTCGCTTACCACAACAAGGCGGCAATTTAATAACCATCTATTTCGATCGCTTTCGGGTATTAAGTTATATAACAGTTGCAGTATTTCGCCACTGGTTACAATTAAAGTCTGTACTCCATATTTTTGCCAGTGGGCACTGAATTCTGCTGCCGGATAGTCTACTGGCTGGCGAAGATAACATTCACAATAACTAACTGAGGCCCCTCTTTCTGTCAGCGTGCGGGCAATAAGTTCACGTCCGCTATTTCCTCTGAGCAGCAAAGCCTGTTTATTTTCAACCTGATGTAATGATGGTAGTTCCAGCAGGATTTCGCTGGTTTCACCCTCTAATGACCAGATAGTATTTATATCAGTCAATTGATGAAAAGCCAGTGCGGTTGATCTGCCAATAGCATAATAAATCAGCTTGTCAGGCCATGACAGGTTAATTTTATTTAACTGTGAATTTGCATAATGAACTGCATTTTTTGACAGCAGAAATACCATATCACCGGTATTCAGCTGACTGAGTTTGTCAGCCAGTAGTGGCAACTCTGAGCCAGGGTGAATATTGATTAAAGGTGTGCTGAAAGCAGTTTTCCCCGCTGCTTGTAATTTTCTGACTAATTCCTCTCCGGCAGGAGAGGGGCGCGTTACCAGAATGCTCATGTAGGGGGATTTCCTCGATAAACTTCGGTCAGAATTGCTCTCGCTCCCCGTTCCAGCAACTCTTCTGCCAGCTTAACGCCTGCCTGGCAGGCATCCTTTGGTAAGGCTGTTTTCTCACCACGGATAACCATGCTGCCATCAGGTGCGCCAACCAATGCCCGTAGCCAGATTTTTCCATCCTGCCAGATGGCATAACTGCCTATGGGTACTTGGCAGCCTCCTTCCAGACGGGTATTCATTGCTCGTTCGGCAAGAACACAGATTTCTGTATCATGATGATTTAATGGCACCAGCAGAGCTTGTGTTTGCTGGTCATCAAGGCGGCACTCAATCCCCACGGCACCTTGACCAACGGCAGGTAATGATTGTTCTACAGACAATGGCGTATTGATACGTTCATGCAGTTTTAACCTTTTTAACCCTGCAACAGCGAGAATGATGGCATCGTAATGACCATTATCCAGTTTATTCAAGCGGGTGCCGACATTACCCCGAAGGTCACGGATAATCAGGTCGGGACGTAACTCACGGAGTTGACACTGACGGCGTAAACTTGATGTGCCAACAATGCTGCCTACTGGTAATTCATTAAGAGAGTTATATTTGATAGAAACAAAAGCATCACGCGGATCTTCACGTTCACAAATAGTGACCAAGCCCAATCCTTCAGGGAAAGAGATGGGCACATCTTTCATTGAATGAACAGCGATATCGGCTTGGCCTCCAAGTAAAGCCAGTTCTAACTCTTTGACAAATAGACCTTTTCCGCCCACTTTTGCCAGAGGGGTATCCAGAATGATATCGCCTTTGGTTACCATCGGAACCAGCTGAACTTCCAGATCTGGGTGATGTTGTTGTAATTTTTGTTGAACATAAAGTGCCTGCCACATAGCCAGAGGGCTTTGACGGGTTGCGATACGGATAGTTTTTGTTGACATAGATGTTGGTATTTCTCAGACTTTTCAGCCGTCATATAAATGAAAAACTAGCACTTGTTTTAACACTTCAGCCGTTTTTTTTCCAGTTAAGGCCAGAGAAGAAAGTAGACAGATTAGGTTAAAGTATAAAATAAATTTTAATTTTTAAATTATTTTATATCGCTATAAGTAGATCGATTTAAATATGAATTAACTTTTTCAGTAAATTATTTCTGTAATTATAAAATCCTGAATGAAAAGAATGACGCACTAAAATATAGCCAATGGGTAATTTTCATAAGGTTACTGATAAAAAAACATTAGATACATTACTTGAAAAATGGGCAGAGAAAATTTCCTTCATAAAAGAAAGTATAAAAAGTATGGTTTTTATGATTATTCATATATATAACAATATGTTATTTGGTTTTTCAACGGGTGTCACATCGCAATTCAATTGCTTTACTGACTTTACGGTTTATCTACAAGATGTTAAATTGATCACGTTTCCGGTAATAAATTGGTAAAAATCATTCTAAAGAATTCCATTAAGTTATAACAGCCGGAAGCGGGGGATTTATCTGGGCACTGGAACTCAATCGGGCGAGACGTCTTGTACCTTTATATCGAAACACTGAAGCAGAGACTGGATGCGATAAACCAACTCAGGTTAGAACGCGCCTCTACCGCCATGAGTGCGGAATTTAAACAGGTATACAGTTTACTGCCAGTATTATTGCATTATCATCATCCGATGATGCCAGGTTACATTAATGGTAATGTTCCCTATGGCGTATGTTTTTTCGTGCATGATGAATCACAAAAATCTTATCTTGATGATTTAGAAAGTAAATTAGAACACGCCATAGAACAGCCTGCCAATGGTCAGCTTCCTATTACCGGTATTTACTCAATGGGGAGTACTTCGTCAATCGGGCAAAGCGGTTGTTCTGATTTGGATATTTGGGTATGTCATCAGTCATGGCTTGATAATGATGAGCGCCTCCTGCTGCAACGTAAGTGTACGCTTATTGAACAATGGGCATCAGCGCTTGGTATCGAAGTCAATTTTTTTCTTATTGATGAAAACCGCTTCCGCCATAATGCCAGTGGTAGTCTTGGCGGTGAGGATTGCGGTTCTACTCAGCATATTCTGTTACTTGATGAATTTTACCGTACTGCTGTGCGTATGGCAGGTAAGCGTTTGTTATGGGAAATGGTGCCTGTAGAAGAAGAGCGTCATTATGACGAATACGTTTTATCGCTTTATGCGCAAGGTGTTTTGACGCCGAATGAGTGGCTTGATCTTGGTGGATTAGGTGAACTATCTGCTGAAGAATACTTTGGCGCCAGCTTATGGCAACTTTATAAAAGTATCGACTCGCCTTATAAAGCCGTATTGAAAAGCTTGTTGCTGGAGGCATATTCCTGGGAATATCCCAATGGTAAGTTACTGGCAATGGAGATGAAACAGCGTCTGCATGCGGGTGAAATAGTTTCATTTGGCCTTGATGCATACAGCATGATGCTTGAGCGTGTTACCCGCTATCTGATAGAAATTAATGATACGACTCGCTTAGATTTAATACGTCGATGCTTCTATTTAAAAGTTTGTGAAAAGCTCTCTCTAAACCAGGATGATGAAGGTTGTACCGGTTGGCGACGTCAGGTTTTGACTCAGTTGGTATATGAGTGGAAGTGGGATACAGAGCGGTTGGGAATTTTGGATAACCGCAACTCATGGAAAATTGCACAGGTTCGTGATGCCCATAATGAACTGCTTGATACCATGATGCAGAGTTACCGTAACCTTATCCGTTTTGCCCGCCGTAATAATCTGAGTGTCAGTGCCAGCCCACAGGATATTGGTGTGCTGACCCGTAAACTCTACGCTGCATTTGAAGCGTTGCCGGGTAAGGTGACGCTGGTTAATCCACAGATCTCACCGGACTTGTCAGAGAAACATTTAACATTTATTTATGTGCCCCAAGGACGCGCAAATCGCAGCGGCTGGTATCTTTACAATCAGGCACCGATAATTAAATCAATTATCGGCCATCAGCCTCTGGAATATAATCGTTACCTCAATAAACTGGTGTCGTGGACTTATTTTAACGGCTTATTGACAGAAAAATCCTGTATTCATATTCATAATGGTGAAGCCCAGTGTGATGAACTGAAGTTGCATGAATTGATTAACGATATTTCCCTTCATTTTCCTATCCGTTTACCCGCACCGACGCCAAAAGCGCTCTATAGTCCGTGTGAAATCCGCCATTTGGCGATTATTGTTAATCTGGAGAAAGATCCGACAGCTGCGTTTTCTAATCAGGTTGTGCATTTTGATTTCCGCAAACTTGATGTATTCAGCTTTGGAGAATCGCAACAGTGCTTGGTGGGAAGCATCGACTTGCTTTACCGCAATTCATGGAATGAAGTGAGAACGTTACATTTTAGTGGCGAGCAATCTGTTCTGGAAGCATTGAAAACCATATTGGGTAAAATGCATCAAGATGCTGCACCGCCGACGGCTGTTGAAGTCTTCTGTTATAGCGAACATTTACGTGGGCTTATCCGCACCCGAATCCAGCAACTGGTATCTGAATGTATTGAGTTGCGTTTATCCAGCAATCGTCATGATCCGGGCCGCTTTAAAGCACTGCGCATTGCGGGCCAGACGTGGGGGCTATTCTTTGAACGTCTTAACGTCTCTGTGCAGAAATTGGAGAATGCCGTGGAATTTTATGGGGCAATTTCTAATAACAAACTACAGGGGTTGCCGGTGAAAATTAATACCAAAGAGACACATTTGCCTGCTGTGGTTGATGGTTTTGCCAGCGAGGGTATCATCCAATTTTTCTTCGAAAATACTCAAGATAATAAAAGCTTTAATATTTATATCCTGGATGAAACCAACCGGGTGGAAATTTACTCTCATTGTGAGGGAAGTAAGGAAGAATTGGTACGTGACGTCAGTCGGTTTTATTCTTCATCGCATGATCGGTTTACTTATGGATCAAGTTTTATCAACTTTAACCTGCCACAGTTTTATCAGATTGTTCAAATGAAAGACCAGATTCAGGTGATTCCATTCAGTGGATCCTCTTTTTCACATTTGTGTGTGACTGATGATGTGGAAACAGGCGGAGAAGAGCAGCAAGAACTTTATCGTTCTGTGTCGCATTACTGATTTACCCCGCTACGCGGGGTAGGTTCAATCATAAAAAATTGAATGGCTCACCACTCTGTTGTGTGATGGATTGCGCCAACATGGTCAGGAAATTGCCACCGCTACGGTCACAAATCCACTGGCTATCTTTATAGCTAAAATGATAACCACCGTTTTTGGTTGCCAGCCAGATTTGATGGAAAGGTTCCTGACGATTGATAATAATTTTGCTGTCATTATCAAAGCTCAAGGTCATGACACCGCCATTGGTTTCACAGTCGATATCAGCATTGCCATCATAATTATCCAGTTGCTCTTCGATATAAAGCATCAGTTGGTCAGCTAACTGATGAAATTCACTGTCGTTCATCTTCAATTCCTATTTGCTTTTCGGGGCCTAACTGCGATTATAGAGAATATTGACGTATGAATTACAGGCATTAATGCAATGAAGAAAAAATTACGCGGGTTTCTGGCTATCATAACTATATTTGTACTTTCCGGCTGTGGCCTAAAAGGCCCGCTCTATTTTCCTCCAGAACAACCCTCGGTAGAGAAGACGACAACCGCAGTTCAAACTCCCGTGAAGACTGTGCAGCAAGGGCATAAAGTGGATAGCGCCACTCAGAAATAAGCGAGATAAGCTGGTAGTTAGTACTGCGGCTTACGGTGGAGCATTATATGCAGTTCTCCAAAATGCATGGTCTTGGTAATGACTTTATGGTCGTTGATGCTGTGACCCAAAATGTTTATTTTTCACCAGAACTGATCTGCCGTTTGGCCGACAGGCATACTGGTGTGGGCTTTGATCAGTTATTAGTTGTTGAAGCGCCTTATGATCCGGATCTAGATTTTCACTATCGCATTTTTAATGCTAACGGCAGTGAAGTGGCGCAGTGTGGCAATGGGGCGCGTTGTTTTGCCCGTTTTGTCCGCCTTAAAGGGTTGATAAATAAGCGTGATATTAAAGTCAGTACGCAATCGGGACGTATGGTATTGAGTATCACCAATGATGATCAGGTTTGCGTTAATATGGGGGAACCTGAATTTGAGCCACATCATGTGCCATTTCGCGCGTTAAAGGCAGAAAAAACCTATATTTTAAGAGTGGTAGAAAGAACGGTTCTCTGTGGTGTGGTTTCTATGGGGAATCCTCATTGTGTGATTCAGGTAGCCGATGTAGAAACTGCCGAAGTGGGAATTCTGGGGCCCGCGCTGGAAAGCCATGAAAGATTTCCTGAACGGGCTAATATTGGTTTCATGCAAATTTTAAACCGTGGTCATATTCGCTTACGGGTTTATGAACGTGGTGTTGGGGAAACTCAGGCTTGTGGTAGTGGGGCTTGTGCTGCGGTAGTAGTTGGCATTCAGCAGCAACTGCTCGACAGTCATGTTCAGGTAGACTTGCCGGGAGGTTCATTGTTTATCTGTTGGGAAGGGCCGGGAAATCCTCTCTATATGACTGGGCCGGCGACGCATGTTTATGATGGCACAATTCATCTGTAATCGATTTTGTTTTGAACTGCGGGGCATCGGAAGATGGAGAAAAAAGAAGAGCAGTTAAACATCAGTGGTACATTCGATGATCAAACTGTTGTGGATTATTTGTTGGAAAACCCCAATTTCTTTATCCGCAATGCATGTGTCGTTGAACAGATACGGGTTCCTCACCCGGTAAGAGAGACGGTTTCTTTGGTTGAATGGTATATGAGCCGCCAGAGAACACGTATTGCTTATCTGGAAGAAAATATCACCCTGCTCATGGAGCAGGCTAGAGTGAATGAGCAACTGTTCGAACAGTTGCTTAAATTACTTGTTGATTTAGCGGCGGCGGAGAGTTTGCAAGATATGCTTAGTCGGTTGAATTTATGGGCTAAGAATCTGGGGTTAAATAGCGCCAACATCCGTCTTTTCAGTGATAAATGGCATATTGGTGCGCCGCTTAATGCACCTGATTTAGCACTTTCCCGCAATGCTTTTGAGCCAATCCGCATTCATCGTTTTGGTAATAGTAACCACTATCTCGGTATGTTGAACGGGCCGGAAATTTTATTGTTGTTGCCACGGGTTCGTCATGTCGGTTCGGTTGCTGTATCTCTGCTGGGAACGAGGGGAGAACTGGGTACCGTGATATTTAACAGTCGTAATTATCAGCATTATCAAGATGGCATGGGAACAGACATGCTTGATCATCTGGCGAAATTACTGCCGGATATACTGTCTCGTTGGATTAAACGGATATGATGCAAGAAATTGACCTGTTACTGGAGCCGGTTGAGGCATTTTTGCGGTATCTCAGGGTAGAGCGCCGGCTAAGTCTGGTGACTATCACTAATTACCGGCGTCATCTTGCCATATTGGCTGAGATGGTTTTAGTCATCGGTGTCAGGCAATGGAAAGATCTTGATCCTGCGAAAATCAGAATGTTGGTAACACGTAGTCGTCGTGCTGGCTTACAGTCGGCTAACTTGGCTTTACGCTTATCTTCTCTGCGCAGTTTTTTGGATTGGCTGGTTACTCAGGGCGGGATTGCCGTTAATCCGGCAAAGACCATCAGTACGCCGGGAACCAAGCGACATTTACCGAAAAATATTGATGTGGATGAAGTGAATCAACTGCTGAACATCAATTTCAATGATCCATTATCAGTGCGTGACCGGACTATGCTGGAAGTCATGTACGGTGCCGGGTTGCGTTTGTCAGAGCTGGTGGGGCTTGATTGCCAGCATCTGGATCTTGAAAGTGGGGAAGTCTGGGTTTCAGGTAAAGGCAGTAAAGAGCGGAAGGTCCCTTTGGGGAAAACTGCTGTTGAATGGCTTAATCGCTGGCTGGAGATGAGGGAACTGTTCGAACCGGAGGATAATGCGGTTTTTATCTCAAACAGCGGGCGGCGGATATCAACCCGTAATGTACAGAAACGATTTGCGCAATGGGGCATACGTCAGGGGGTAAACAGCCATATCCATCCTCATAAATTGCGTCACTCTTTTGCCACACATATTCTGGAATCCAGTGGTGATTTGCGCGCAGTTCAGGAACTGCTTGGTCACGCCAGCTTATCCAGCACACAAGTCTATACCCATCTGGATTTCCAGCATTTGACAAAAGTGTATGATGTGGCCCATCCCAGAGCCAAACGGGGGAAATCGTAATGCGTTTTTACCGGCCTCTTGCGCCAGTCTCAGCAATGACATTTGATCTGGATGATACCCTTTATGACAATCGTCCAGTGCTAGATAAGACGGAACAAGAGGTACTGAATTTTATACAGCGATATGATCCTAAGTTCAGTCACCTTGATCGTCAGGATCTGTATGCTTTCCGTGAAGTGATATTTGAGCAAGATCCTGCAATCTGCCATGACATGACCTTGTGGCGTTGGCAGTCTGCAAAGCTGATGTTTTGCCATTACGGTTTTAGCCGTGAAGATGCCTGCCGGGGTGCGGATGATATCATGGCCCATTTCACACACTGGCGCAGCCGGATTGATGTGCCGGAATCAACACATAAAACCCTTGCTGCCCTTGCTAAACAGATGCCATTGGTCGCCATTACTAACGGTAATGCAGAACCTGCGGCCTGTGGTCTTGCTCCTTATTTTAAATTTGTGCTGAAAGCAGGCCCTGATGGGCGCGCAAAACCTCACAGTGATATGTACCGTCTGGCAGCAGAACGCCTGGGTTTACCACTTGGGAAAATTCTGCATATTGGTGATGACCTGAATACTGATGTGGAAGGGGCACTTCGTAGTGGTATGCAGGCTTGCTGGATTAATACAGAAAATAAAGAACTATTGCAGACGATTGAGAGCCGCCTGTTGCCGCATATTGAGATTTACGATTTGGCTTCTTTGACAGCATTGATATAATCATGAAATTATTCTGTATAAAAACACAGCAGGCTGTGGTCGCTGTTTAATCAACTGATGGTAACTATGGATATCTCCTATCTGCTCGAAAGTTTGAATGACAAACAACGTGAAGCCGTAGCTGCTCCGCGGACAAACATGTTGGTATTGGCCGGAGCAGGGAGTGGTAAAACCCGGGTTCTGGTGCACCGAATTGCGTGGTTATTATCTGTGGAAAATGCTTCGCCATTTTCCATCATGGCAGTGACCTTTACCAATAAGGCGGCGGCGGAAATGCGCCACCGGATTGAAAACTTGATCGGTACCAGCCAGGGAGGAATGTGGATTGGTACGTTCCATGGCCTGGCTCATCGTTTGTTACGGGCACATCACTTGGATGCCAACTTGCCGCAGGATTTTCAGATTCTTGACAGCGAAGATCAGCATCGTCTGCTCAAACGCATTATCAAGGCAATGAATCTGGATGATAAACAATGGCCGGCTCGTCAGGGGATGTGGTACATCAACGGTAAAAAAGATGAGGGGTTACGGCCACAGCATATTGAAAGTTATGGTAACCCTGTTGAAGGGACATGGCAGAAAATTTACCAGGCTTACCAAGAGGCGTGTGATCGCGCGGGATTGGTCGATTTTGCAGAGCTTCTGCTACGGGCTCATGAATTGTGGTTGAATAAACCGCAGATCCTGCAACACTACCGTGGTCGCTTTACCAATATTCTGGTGGACGAGTTTCAGGACACCAACAGCATTCAATATGCCTGGATCCATCTGTTGGCGGGGGAAACGGGCAAAGTGATGATTGTCGGGGATGATGATCAATCTATTTATGGCTGGCGTGGGGCGCAGGTTGAGAATATTCAGCGCTTCCTGAAAGATTTCTCCGGTGCTGAAACTATTCGTTTGGAGCAAAATTACCGTTCCACCAGTAATATTCTAAAAGTTGCCAATACACTGATTGCCAATAACAGTGATCGCTTGGGCAAAAATCTGTGGACTGATGGTATAGAAGGTGAACCGATTTCCCTGTATTGTGCATTTAACGAACTGGATGAAGCCCGTTATGTGGTCAACCGGATCAAAAGCTGGCTTGAAAATGGCGGTGCACTGAAAAGCTGCGCCATACTTTACCGCAGTAATGCCCAGTCTCGTGTACTGGAAGAAGCGTTGTTACAGGCATCAATGCCATATCGTATTTATGGTGGTCAGCGGTTCTTTGAACGCCAGGAAATCAAAGATGCGTTAGCTTACCTGCGCTTGATTGCTAACCGCAATGATGATGCGGCATTTGAACGAGTGGTAAATACACCTACCCGTGGCATCGGTGACAGAACGTTGGATATAGTGCGTCAGGCTGCTCGTGAACGGCAGGAAACATTGTGGGAGTGCTGTCAAATATTGCTTCAGGAGAAAGTACTGGCTGGGCGAGCAGCATCTTCCTTACAGCGCTTTATTGAACTGATAGAGGCATTATCGACGGAAACCAGTGATATGCCGTTACATGTGCAGACTGACAGAGTTATTCGCGATTCCGGCTTGCGTGCAATGTACCAGCAGGAAAAAGGTGAAAAAGCCCAGGCCCGTATCGAAAACCTTGAGGAACTGGTCACGGCGACTCGCCAGTTCAGTTATCAGGATGAGGACCAAGATCTGATGCCATTACAGGCATTTCTTTCCCATGCGGCGCTGGAATCGGGAGAAGGTCAGGCTGATGCTTATCAGGATTCGGTGCAACTGATGACATTGCATTCCGCCAAAGGGCTGGAATTCCCGCAGGTATTTATTGTTGGAATGGAAGAAGGCATGTTCCCAAGCCAGATGTCGATTGAAGAGGGTGGGCGTTTGGAAGAAGAACGCCGTCTGGCTTATGTGGGCCTGACACGAGCAATGGAAAAGCTGACAATCACTTATGCAGAAAGTCGTCGCTTATATGGCAAAGAAGTTTATCATCGTCCATCTCGTTTTATTGGTGAGCTGCCGTCAGAATGTATTGAAGAAGTACGGTTACGTGCGACGGTATCTCGCCCGGTTAACCATAGTCGATTAGGTACACCAATCAGTGCTAATGATAGCGGTTATGCCCTTGGACAACGTGTTCGTCACCCTAAATTTGGTGAAGGAACCATTGTCAATATGGAGGGGAGTGGTGAACATAGTCGGCTGCAAATCGCGTTTCATGGGGAAGGCATTAAGTGGCTAGTCGCTGCTTATGCCAGGCTTGAAATGGCCTGAAAATAATAGCCAGGTTGAATGTTGACAGGCTTTTTCCTCTAAGCGTAACATTCGCGCCTTACGATCACGTAGGGAGTAAAGGAGACTTATGATACATGCTGATCGCATTTAAGTTAGAGAATAATCGCCTGCTCCGTCTTGAGTTTGGAGAGGGAGAAAAGTTATCTGATTCCTTGTGGGTAGATTTGGTTGAACCGGAAGAGCAAGATCGGCTTCAAGTTCAAAATGAACTAGGCCAAATTCTGGCGACCCGACCGGAACTGGATGACATTGAGGCGTCGGCGCGTTTTTTTGAAGATGAAGACGGGATACACGTTCACTCGTTCTTCTACTTTGAAGATGCGGAAGACCATGCTGGCAACGCAACCGTTGCATTTACTATTCGTGATGGTCGTCTCTATACATTGCGAGAGCGTGAACTCCCTGCATTCCGATTGTACCGTATGCGTGCCCGTAACCAGACATTGGTTGATGGCAATGCCTATGAAGTACTGATGGATCTGTTTGAAACCAAAATCGAACAGTTGGCTGATGTTATCGAAAATATTTACAGTGTTCTGGAATCCCTGAGTCGGGTCATTATGGAAGGGAAACAGGGGGATGAATTTGATATAGCCCTATCCAGCCTTGCTGAACAGGAAGATATCGGCTGGAAGGTGCGTTTGTGTCTTATGGATACTCAGCGAGCGCTCAACTTTCTGGTGCGGCGTGCCCGTCTGCCGGGCGATCAGCTCGAGCAGGCCCGTGAAATTCTGCGGGATATCGAATCCCTGTTGCCACATAATGAATCCCTGTTCCAGAAAGTTAACTTCCTGATGCAGGCAGCAATGGGCTTTATTAATATCGAACAGAGCCGGATTATCAAAATCTTCTCGGTGGTCTCTGTGATATTCCTGCCGCCAACGCTGGTGGCTTCCAGTTATGGTATGAACTTTGACTTTATGCCGGAGCTGCATTGGCCATTTGGTTATCCGGGCGCGATCGGGCTAATGATCGCGGCGGGTCTTGCGCCATATCTTTACTTTAAGCGGAAGAATTGGTTGTAATGTATTACAGATTACTGACAAAATGCTGGTTTTTTATCCGGCATTTTGTTTTAATCAAGTTCTGTTTACCAAACGGAGCTTGCCGCCATTGATTTCGAATTTATCCGCGAATTAGTTGTTCCTTTGTATTGCCATAATAATGGCCGACCTGCCATCGATCCGGTATAGATAATCAGAAATTAGTAACAAAAATGAATGTTCATGATATGTTCGAATGACAAGAAATACATTCCTTGCTCGTCGTAAATCCTGTTGTTATTTTAATCATTTTATCATATGTACTTAATCATAAGAATCGCTGTGCCCAATTGCGTGTTTTCTTCCTCCAGGCGTTCAAAGCCAAGAGCAATATAAAACCCTGCGGCTTGAGGATTAGCCAGCACCCGCAATGATATTCCTCCTTCTGTATGCACGTTATTCAGTGCTATTTTTACTAACTGTCTGCCAACACCTTGATGCCAGACAGTGGGTTCAACAAATAATCCATCAAGTTCTGCATCTCCATCAGATCGTGGCAATACAACACTGAACCCCAAAATGACGCCGGCTTGTTCTACAACATAAACATATTCCGCGGCAATATGTTCTATAGGGAGTTCTATCATGTGGGGGTTGGCTAATAATAATTCTCGATCTTCTTCCCACATGAGAGATGCACGTAACTGGAGTGCTTCAAGGGCGGCTTGTTCTGTGATTCTTGCCAGTCTGATGGTGATTTCCATGTAGTAAACTTAGCTCTATTCTTTTTTCAACCTGCGTTGTGTATAAAGCGCATCCAGTGTAAACAGCACTAATGCAGCCCAGATAAAGCCGAAAGTAATCAGCCGGTCGATGCCTATTTGTTCACCATAAACCAAGGTTGCTAGCAGGAACATCAACGTTGGGCCGACATACTGGAAGAAACCCAGCGTAGATAGACGCAGATGGGCAGCGGCTTCAGTGTATAGCAGTAATGGAACCGTGGTGATAATGCCTGCGGAAATCAGCAGTAAATTCAGTGCCATTGAGTTGGCACTTAAATCGCTGGTTGGGGTGTTGGCAAAACCAAACAAGTAAATAGCTGCAACAGGCAGTAACCATAATGTTTCAATCGTCATACCCGTTTGAGCATCAACATTCATCTTCTTACGAAGCAGGGCATACAGAGCGAAAGTGACAGCCAGACTTAATCCAATAACAGGTACAGAGCCAAATTGCCATAGCTGGATTAACACGCCAGTGAAGGCCAGCGCAACAGCAGCCCATTGCATCCGGCGGAAACGTTCACTCAGAAACAGCATACCAAACAAAACGTTAACCAGTGGGCTAATGAAGTAACCCAGGCTGGCTTCCAGCATATGACCGTGGTTCACTGCCCAGATATAAATCAGCCAGTTACAGGCAACAATGGTCGCTGTCACGGCCAATAACAGTACTTTTCTAGGTTGACGAAAAACATGGGATACCTGTGACCAGTGACGGGTTACTGTTAGCAGCAGTAACATAAAGAAAAATGACCAAATAATACGATGTGTCAGGATTTCGTCGGCAGGTACTTGCTGAATATACTTAAAATAAACGGGGGCAATTCCCCAGATAAAACAGGCGCCGAAGGCGTACAGAACGCCTTTGGTGGTTTGTTGCTTATTCATGTTATCCTAATGTTAATAAAGTGGAAAAGGTGTAATAGGTTTCTAGCTCGTTAACTTAAAAATAATATGTCACCGGGCTGAATATTACGCAAGGGATTAATATAGGACTGCTCCCCGTCTTTTGTAACGGCTTCACACTGGACGGGGGGCGGTTTTTGCTAACCGACCAGATAAGTCGCCGTTACACTGGCAATATGTGCCCTCTGCTCATTATGCAGTTCAGCTCTGGCGACAGAAACTTTATTCCCATTGCGGATAATACTGCTGGTGGCGGTAAATACTTCACCACGACCGGGGCGTAGATAATCCACTCGCAAATCAATCGTTCCCATTGTTGATAACCGCTTTTCTAATTCTTCTCGCGAAATGGGTGTTATACGGGCTAAGGCATTACCGACACAGACCAATCCGGTACAGACATCCAGCACTGATGCAATCACGCCACCATGTAAAATCTTCTGTGCGGTATTCCCTACCAGCTTATTTTGATTACGGAACTGTATTTCTGCGTAATCCTGTTCAAACCGGAGCAGTTCAAGTCCTAATATCTGGTTAAAAGGCATATGGTAAATAAAAAAATTACCGATTAGCTGGCGGGCTTCTTCCAGGGTCATTTGCGTTGTAGACATTTAATTTATTCCCAAATAAAGGTGCGTGTTATTAATATTACCTTACATGGTTAATGAATTGTTAATATTATGCTTTTATTGCCCATCTTGCCAGTTTGCGAGGCGTCTCGAGAAACAATCTGCGCAAAATTAAAGTTCGTGTGTAAAATAACCTGTGTTGCCTTTTTGGTGCTTTATAAATGACAACGGTGTTTATTATGTCGCGGGCTTGTTGTTGAAGTAATTACTGCGAGAGTAAGATAACATAATGCGCAGATGCTTAAGCGTCTGTGATTTTTTAATGGTTGAGGAAAAGCGTGTCTACCGCAGAAGTCATCAATACGATATCACTGGCAGAGCAAGTATTGCGGAAAACCTTTGGTTATCTGCAATTCCGGCCTGGTCAGCAACAAGTCATCAATACCATTCTTGAGGGGCGTGATTGTCTGGTCATTATGCCGACGGGTGGTGGCAAATCATTGTGTTACCAAATCCCGGCGCTGGTGCAGGAAGGATTAACCCTGGTCGTTTCTCCATTGATCTCTTTAATGAAAGATCAGGTGGATCAACTGCGGGCGAATGGTGTCGCGGCTGATTGCCTGAATTCAACTCAGGCGCGTGAACAACAGATTGACGTGATCCGGCGTTGCCGTCAGGGCGTGATCAAATTGCTGTATATCGCTCCTGAACGCTTGATGATGGATAGCTTCCTTGAACAGCTTTTGGAATGGCAACCGGCTATATTGGCTGTGGATGAAGCCCATTGTATTTCGCAATGGGGTCATGATTTCCGGCCTGAATACCGGGCGTTGGGACAGCTCAGGCAACGCTTTTCAACATTACCTGTCATTGCGTTGACGGCGACTGCGGATGAAACTACCCGCAATGATATTGCCCGGCTGCTGAATCTTAATGATCCGCTTATTCATATCAGCAGTTTTGATCGTCCGAATATTCGTTATACCTTGATAGAGAAATACAAGCCATTAGATCAATTATGGCTATTTATCCGTGGTCAAAAAGGCAAAAGCGGCATCGTTTACTGCAACAGCCGCAATAAAGTTGAAGAGATATCAGAACGTTTACAAAAACGTGGCTTGAGTGTTGCGCCATACCATGCCGGGTTGGATAATAGCCAACGCGCGCGGGTACAGGATGCATTTCAACGTGATGATTTGCAGGTTGTGGTAGCGACAGTGGCATTTGGCATGGGTATTAATAAACCCAATGTTCGGTTCGTGGTTCATTTTAATATTCCACGTAATATCGAATCCTATTATCAGGAAACAGGGCGTGCCGGGCGTGATGGTTTACCTGCGGAAGCGGTGTTGTTCTATGATCCGGCTGATATGGTATGGCTTCGCCGTTGTCTGGAAGAGAAAACGGCTGACACACAGCAGGATATTGAACGACATAAGCTTAATGCGATGGGAGCCTTTGCCGAAGCGCAAACTTGCCGCCGTCTGGTGTTATTAAACTATTTTGGTGAAAGCCAACAAACTGCTTGCGGCAATTGTGACATCTGTCTTGATCCACCGAAAAATTATGATGGCTTGGTGGATGCACAAAAAGCGCTCTCTTGTGTTTACCGGGTTGGTCAGCGTTTTGGTATCGGTTATATTGTTGAAGTGCTCAGAGGCGCGAATAATCAGCGTATCCGCGATATAAGGCATGATCATTTGCCGGTTTACGGCATTGGTAAAGATCAAAGCCAGGAGCACTGGGTCAGCGTATTGAGGCAGCTTATTCACCTAGGTTTTATCAGTCAAAACATTGCCAATTATTCAGCATTACAATTAACAGAAGCTGCACGGCCAGTATTGCGTGGTGAAGTTCCGCTGAAACTGGCTGTTCCACGGATACAGAGCCTGAAAGGGCGTAGTCAGCAAAGTAAATCATATAGTGGCAATTATGATCGCAAATTATTTGCCAAGTTGCGTAAATTACGGAAATCTATTGCTGACGAAGATAATATCCCGCCTTTTGTTGTATTTAACGATGTCACACTGATTGAAATGTCAGAACAATGCCCGGTTACTGCTGATGAAATGTTATTAATCAACGGGGTAGGACAACGGAAACTAGAACGTTTTGGTAGCGTTTTTATGGCTTTGATCTGTAAACATCTGGAGGAGTGTGAATAGCTTGGAGATGATTTATGAAGCCCGAAATGTTGAAAGAGAGCTGGCTTAATCGTGAGATACAGTTTTCTGCTTTTGCTAACGGGCCTCTGTTAGATTTCTGGCAAGGCAGGGAAGAACATGAGTTTATCGGTGTCGAAAATGTGCTGATACGCTATGTCCGTTTTTGTGCAACAACCAAGAATCATAGAGCAGTTGTTATCTTGCCTGGCCGTAGTGAAAGTTATGTCAAATACCCGGAGGTGGCATTTGACTTTTATCACCTTGGCTACGACGTTTTTATCATTGACCATCGTGGACAGGGGCGATCCGGCAGGATGCTTGAAGATCCACAAAGAGGGCATGTAGAAAAATTTGATGACTATATTGATGACGTTGAAACGTTTATAGAAAGAGAAATTCTCCCTCGTTATTATTCTCACTGTTATGCGTTGGCTCATTCAATGGGCGCGGCAATATTAGGGGGATTCTTATTACGTCACAGTCAGATTTTTGATGCAGCGGCCCTTTGTGCTCCTATGTTTGGTATTAACTTACCAATGCCACACTGGTTGGCAGCTTTGCTGGTGAATTGGGCAGAAAAGCGACCGGATAGACGAAATAACTACGCAATACTGACTGGAAAATGGCGTCCGTTGCCTTATTTGATCAATCTTCTGACACACAGTTATGAACGTTATAGCCGCTATCTTCGTTATTACGTAGATTACCCGGAATTACGCATAGGCGGTCCGACATATCATTGGATGCGGGAAAGCATGCGGATTGGCGATATATTGATAGAAAAAGCAGGAAAAATTGAGACGCCACTGATGGTCTTAAAAGCCAGTGAAGATAAAGTAGTTAATAATCAGCAATTACGGGCTTTTTGTGAATCACATCGGAAAGAGAGAACTTTCATTGAAGAGCGGTCACCTTTGATTATTCAGGGGGCACATCATGAAATCCTATTTGAAAAAGATAAATTACGTAGCCAGGCACTCAACGCTATTTGTGACTTTTTTGACCAAAATTGATTCAATTATAGGAACTACAACTATGTATCACATTGTTGCTTCAGATTTAGACGGTACTTTGCTGTCTCCTGATCACAAATTAACGTCTTACACCAAGGAAACACTTAATTTACTCACAAACAAAGGCATTCATTTTATTTTTGCTACTGGCCGTCATCATGTGGATGTTTCCCAAATCCGTGACGGGCTTGGTATTGATGCCTATATGATCACCTCCAATGGAGCCAGGGTACATAATACGGCGGGTGAACTGGTTTTCAGCCACAATGTTGATCCTGATATTGTGCATGACTTGTGTCTGATGGAGTTTGATAACCCGGATATTCTGACCAATTATTACCGTCATGATGACTGGTATATGAATCGAGAAAGCCCTGAGCAGGAAGAATTTTTCCAAGAGTCAATATTTCATTATCAGCTTTTTAAGCGCGATGATTTTAAGACGGATGGTGTATGTAAGGTTTACTTTACCTGTGAAGATCATGATCTATTGCTCACATTGGAGGAGTCAATCAACGCCCGTTGGGGTGACAGAGTGAATGTCAGTTTCTCGTTACGTAATTGTCTGGAAGTTATGGCTGGTGGCGTTTCCAAAGGCCATGCCCTTGAACAAGTAGCTAAATCTATGGGTTATAAACTCAGTGATTGCATTGCTTTTGGGGATGGAATGAACGATCTGGAAATGCTGACGATGGCTGGTAAGGGCTGTATTATGCAGGATGCTCACCAACGCCTGAAAGATATCTTACCGGATATGGATGTGATAGGTTCAAATGCAGATGATGCTGTTTCCTGCTATTTATGCAAAATGTATCAGGTTTAATTGCTCGGTTATCATTGAGCGCTATTGGCGCTCAATGATAACTGACGAAGTGCGGGTTATTTATCCGGCACTTTGTGTTAACCAAGTTCCGTTCACCAAACGGAGCTTGCTGCCATGTTAAGGATACCCCGCTAAAAACTTTTCTTTTTGAAAAGGGATCGCTTGAAAATATTGTTTCTCACAATCATCTGATTCGTAAAATCGATACTGCTGTTGGTTTTAGATTTATTCGTGAGGCTATTACCTTGAGACGAAATCAGTGTGGTTTTAGAATTTGAAAAAAAGGCAAGCCTATTACGAAGAAACAGATAAAAACTTTAATTATTAAAGGTACAACAGAAATGATTAAGGATTTTTAACAGTGGGTAGAAAATTCGGTGATATACTGACATTGAAAGAGAAAAAATTAGGAACAACGGATTTTAAATATATTAACAAGGTAACAAAATGACAGAATTAACCAAAGAACAAGAATATGAAATAGTATCAAAATATTTAACAGGATTAACCACATTAAGAAAATTTGCTCAAACAAAAGATTTTGATTGGCTGGAAGACGTTTACAAAAAACTAGAGATAATCGTTGACGAAAGCCGGGAATCCTCTAGATTAGCCAGATTAGAAATAGAAGGAAAAGAACAAAAACGTTTAGAAGTATTAAAAATTATTGAAGAAATGGGCTTTGATATTAATACCATTACCATACCTATTACCCTCTCTGGTTTTAAACCTAAAAAATCAAATATAGGAAAAGGAAAAACGAGAAAACCGAAATATCAGTTTAATGAAAATGGAGAGATTAAATACTGGTCAGGAAATGGAAAAAGACCATTAGGTTTACAAAAACTGCTCAATGAAGGCCATTTATTAGATGAATTTTTAATTAAAAAATAAGAAAATTCTCGGAATGAGAATTGCTGTACTCATTGCTTATCCTTTAACATTGCTTGATTTCTCTTTTTGCTTGCATTTCCATCTTGGGGAGATTGCAAGCCTCTTTTTATCGGTGATTAATTCAGTTATCTATCAGCGATTGCATACTCGGTTTATTTTATATTTAACTAATCTGCTATGATCATTTAAAAGAGTGAATGTAGATGTATTAAGGGTTTTGTATAA
Organism: Photorhabdus tasmaniensis; assembly: GCF_011189505.1. Lineage (GTDB taxonomy): Bacteria > Pseudomonadota > Gammaproteobacteria > Enterobacterales > Enterobacteriaceae > Photorhabdus > Photorhabdus tasmaniensis. The sequence goes on along the minus strand of NZ_PUJU01000006.1, from coordinate 70,307 downwards.
ATAGTAGGTTTAACTAAATAGATGCGACTTTTCAGAAAGAGAATTAATTGCATCTAATAGGAAAATCATCAACATTAATAGTGAGTTGAAAAGAAATCAACACGTAAAAAATATTATCCGAACAAATGGGTATTTAAGCGTTTTCTCGTTATTTTTTTATGAAGAAAACCTTAAAGATAATGCAATAAAAAGAGGGGTAAAACAGTTAATTTGGCAGGATTTAAGCCCTGAAAAAGGCGGTGATTATCCGAAAAAACAAAAAGGGGGGTGACTTATTAAAGCTGATTAAAATTGTGGGTAAAACAGTGTCAGTAAAGATAAAAAAGTGAGTATGATTGACGCGGGTTAAACATAAAAAACGATAATCCATGATGATTAAACTTCATAAAAAGCAGACATTAAAAGTAGTAAAAACAACGGTGAAAACTTTATACTGATTAAAACCATTAAGTTAAAACAATGGTTTTTAATAATATTTAAAACTGGCGCGTTATTGTATTTACCTAACCAGCCATAACCATTTAAAAGCACGAATGCAGAGAGAGTAAAGTTTTTATATAAAAAATGGAGGCAGATTTAACGCAATAAGTGAGGCTTTTCAGAAAAAGAGTTAATTGCATTTAATCGAAAACCATCAACCATTAATAGCGAGTTGAAAATAAATCAGCACGTAGAAAAATATTATCCGAATAAATGGGTATTTAAGCGTTTTCTCGTTATTCTTTTATGAAGAAAACCTTAAAGATAACGCAATAAAAAGAGGGATAAAACAGTTAATTTAGCAGGATTTAAGCCCTGAAAAAGGCGGTGATTATCGGAAAAAACAAAAAGGGGTAACTTATTAAAGCTGATTAAAACTGCGGGTAAAACAGTGTCAGTAAAGATAAAAAAGTGAGTATGATTAACGTTGATTAAACATAAAAAACGATAACCCATGATGATTAAACTTCATAAAAAGCAGACATTAAAAGTGGTAAAAACAACGGTGAAAACTTTATACTGATTAAAACCATTAAGTTAAAACAATGGTTTTTAATAATATTTAAAACTGGCGCGTTATTGTATTTACCTAACCTGCCATAACCATTTAAAAGCACGAATGCAGAGAGAGTAAAGTTTTTATATAAAAAGTGGAGGCGGATTTAACGCAATAAGTGAGGCTTTTCAGAAAAAGGGTTAATTGCATTTAATCTAAAACCATTAACCATTAATAGCGAGTTGAAAAGAGATCAGCACGTAGAAAAATATTATCCGAATAAATGGGTATTTAAGCGTTTTCTCGTTATTATTTTATGAAGGAAACCTTAAAGATAACGCAATAAAAAGAGGGATAAAACAGTTAATTTGGCAGGATTTAAGCCCTGAAAAAGGCGGTGATTATCCGAAAAAACAAAAAGGGGTGACTTATTAAAGCTGATTAAAACTGCGAGTAAAACAGTGTCAGTAAAGATAAAAAAGTGAGTATGATTAACGCGGGTTAAACATAAAAAACGATAACCCATGATGATTAAACTTCATAAAAAGCAGACATTAAAAGTAGTAAAAACAACGGTGAAAACTTTATACTGATTAAAACCATTAAGTTAAAACAATGGTTTTTAATAATGTTTAAAACTGGCGCGTTATTTTATTTACCTAACCTGCCATAACCATTTAAAAGCACGAATGCAGAGAGAGTAAAGTTTTTATATAAAAAATGGAGGCAGATTTAACACAATAAGTGAGGATTTTCAGAAAAAGAGTTAATTGCATTTAATCGAAAAACATTAACTATTAATAGCGAGTTGAAAAGAGATCAGCACGTAGAAAAATATTATTCGAATAAATGGGTATTTAAGCGCTTTCTCGTTATTATTTTATGAAGAAAACCTTAAAGATAACGCAATAAAAAGAGGGATAAAACAGTTAATTTGGCAGGATTTAAGCCCTGAAAAAGGCAGTGATTATCGGAAAAAACAAAAAGGGGTAACTTATTAAAGCTGATTAAAACTGCGGGTAAAACAGTGTCAGTAAAGATAAAAAAGTGAGTATGATTGACGTTGATTAAACGTAAAACACGATAGCCCATGATGATTAAACTTCATAGAAAGCAGACATTAAAAGTGGTAAAAACAATAGTGAAAACTTTATACTGATTAAAGCCATTAAGTTAAAACAATGGTTTTTAATAATATTTAAAACTGGCGCGTTATTGTATTTACCTAACCTGCCATAACCATTTAAAAGCACGAATGCAGAGAGAGTAAAGTTTTTATATAAAAAATGGAGGCGGATTTAATTCAATAAGTGAGGCTTTTTAGAAAAAGAGTTAATTGCATTTAATCGAAAACCATTAATAGCGAGTTGAAAAGAGATCAGCACGTAGAAAAATATTATCCGAATAAATGGGTATTTAAGCGTTTTCTCGTTATTATTTTATGAAGGAAACCTTAAAGATAACGCAATAAAAAGAGGGATAAAACAGTTAATTTGGCAGGATTTAAGCCCTGAAAAAGGC
>NZ_PUJU01000006.1:0-67656 GCF_011189505.1 Photorhabdus tasmaniensis | reverse complement strand
AAACCTTAAAGATAACGCAATAAAAAGAGGGATAAAACAGTTAATTTGGCAGGATTTAAGCCCTGAAAAAGGCGGTGATTATCCGAAAAAACAAAAAGGGGTGACTTATTAAAGCTGATTAAAACTGCGAGTAAAACAGTGTCAGTAAAGATAAAAAGTGAGTATGATTAACGCGGGTTAAACATAAAACACGATAACCCATGATGATTAAACTTCATAAAAGGCAGACATTAAAAGTGGTAAAAACAAAGGTGAAAATTTTATATTGATTAAAACCATAAGTTAAAATAATGACTTTTAATGACAGTTTAAATTACAGCCTCAAGCAAGTTGCCGGACATAGTTTACCTGCCCGGGATGAGCGCGGACAGTTGCCGGAAATGTCCTATTCCCAGTAAAATATTATCGACTCTGCGAATAAACTGGCTTTGAAACATCGAGCTTTCCTGAATGGTCAGCATATCAATTCTGGCGTCAGCTAAATCTAGTTCATAGATATCTTTCCAATGATGGTCTTGATGTCAGCAAACTTCATTCAGAAAGATCTTCATCAGGGGGGCCAAGGCGATCCAGTTCTGCCAGAATAAGGGGAATTTGTGTCTCTAAATCAGCGGGCCTTTTATCTTTACTCCACCAAATAAGCGGTCCACGGCGTTTATAATCCACTTTGCTGACTGCTTCTTTGCCGTTTAATAAGAATTTCACCATAAAGGCGGCGGCCAGCGCTTTATCATTGCCACTGCTTAAAAAAGCAAAAGAATAACTGCTGACGTTAGGGATGAAACCACGTCCGATAAGTTGATTGTTCTCGTCTAGGCCGTAGACTTTGAGGAACAGAATATTAGTTTTTTCTGCCATGCCTACTTGTGGATAACGAGCGGCATAAGCTTTGCCTTTATACCAGGTGTAAAAAATCTGTCGTTCACGATCGATAATTAATGGTGCCTGACGGTGTGAAAAAAATACAGCCCAGACAAAAGGTGGAATAATTATTAGGTAAAGGAGCAGGAAACCTATATCAATTTTGAGAATCCGTGAACTGCTTGGATAAAAGGTATAGCGATAGCACAGATATTTTCTCAGAGAGATATCTTTATCATTACCAATATAACGGGCGTCTTCCATATAATCAGGTAGATCATTGCGCAGATAAAATTTTTCACCATACTTCTTCTTTACTAGTGCTACCCAGCGATAAATTTCTTCTTCATCATTTTTACGGTCTTCAATAAATCCGTTAATATTTAGGATAAGACTACTAGTAATCCCCAATGTAACCGGGATTAAGGTAATACTCCGGGCGCGGCGTTGAGTATTACGAACATGGCACTCATTATTATCAAGGTAGTCCAGTATTTCCACATGCTTAATGGTTTCTGCATCCTTAATATCCGGTGGTGCCGCCAGAAGCTCTTTTTCCCAGCAAGCCAGCCGTTTGGCTGGCAGTGGATGAATAGTGGGAAACCATTTTTTGAGCAAACTTTTTAATGCTGCTTTCATTCGGAGAGATCTTCATCAGGGGGACCTAGGCGATCCAGTTCTGCCAGAATAAGGGGAATTTGTGTCTCTAAATCAGCGGGCCTTTTATCTTTACTCCACCAAATAAGCGGTCCACGGCGTTTATAATCCACTTTGCTGACCGCTTCTTTGCCGTTTAATAAAAATTTCACCATAAAGGCGACGGCCAGCGCTTTATCATTGCCACTGCTTAATGCGGCGAAGGTGTAGCTGGTGACATTGGGGATAAAGACACGCTCGATAAGGTTATTATTTTCATCTAGTCCGTAGACTTTGAGATACAGAATATTAGTTTTTTCCAACATGCCTAATTGTGGATAACGGGCGGTATAAGCTTTGCCTTTATACCAGGTGTAGAAGATCTGCCGTTCACGATCGATAATTAATGGTGCTTGTCTCTGCCAAAAAAATATACAATAAAAAAAAGGTGGAATAATCAGCAGATAGAGCAGCAGGAAACTTATATCAATTATAAGCATCCGGGAGCTACTGGGGTAAAAGTTATAGCGACAATACAAGTATTTTCTTAGTGAAATTTCTTTATCATGAGCAATATATTCATATTTTTTAAGAAAATCGGGTAGAGCAGGGTTCAAATAAAATTCTTCGCCATAATCTTTTTTTGCATCGTTAACAGACCAAAGCAGATTTTTTTCCGCTGCCCGCCATGTTTCAATAAAATCGTTAACGTTCAATATTAAGCTACTGATAATCCCCAGAGTTACTGGAATTAAGGTGATGCTACGGAAACGGCGTTGAGGATTGCGGATATGGCATTCTTTGTCATTCAGGTAGTCCAGTATTTCTACATGTTTAATGGTTTCTGCATCCTTAATATCTGGCGGTGCTGCCAGAAGTTCTTTTTCCCAGAGCGCCAGCCGTTTGGCTGGCAGTGGATGAATAGTGGGAAAACATTTTTTGAGTAAGTTTTTTAATCGTTGTTTCATAGTGTTCGCTCTCCGTCAAAACTGCCCTTAATGGTATTTTCTGCTGTGGGTTCTTTTTCCCAGAGATAGCGCATAGGGGCAATGACATTTTCTGATTGTTCATAGTACCAGTACAGCTCGCTGCTGCGGGGATAAACGCCCATTGTTTCTGGGACTACTACTTCCAGCGTTGCTGTATTGCCATTTAGGGTCAATTTGGCTTGCTCTTTAGCTTCCCTGAATTTGGTACTACGGAAGTCGTCAGGGATATATTTGCGGCGGTTAATTTCAACATAATCGATTTTTCCTTCCCAGTAGTAGGGAGTTCTGAATGGAGTCACAAAGATCTCGCAGATATTTGAGAGACCCATCTGAAAAGCTGGCAGGGTAAAACAATAGGTTGTGATACCAAATCCCTGATGTATTTTCAGTTGTGGCTGAATAAACAGATTTAGAAATTCCTGGTTTTCGATAAGAAAATGATTTTGAGTGTTACTGTCCATTTCTCTGGCTTTTTTAAGTTGATCACTGATTGATTGTCGAGCATCTGTACCCCAAAAATCATACTTATCTCCCGCTCCCCAGAAACAATTATTCAGTACTTTTTCCAAATCTGACCAGGCACTGTTGGCCTGGACAATACTGCCACCGATAAGCAAACTGACTCCCGCAGCCAGCCATGCCAGCATTCCTGCTGTGAGGACGGAACCAGCAGCAAGGAAGATTAATCCGACTGTGGTTAGAATAATGGACCCTGTCCCTATCGCTATCTGGCTATAACCTTCTACGTTATTACCTACTTTAAAGGCATTACTGGCATCATAGAAGGAGACCAGTGCGCCTAAATAACCGGCGACACTGCCGGCAACACGGGAGAACTGATTGACCACAGCCACATTGACCGCGGGTACTTTTATGTTGCTCATCAACGCGTTGACTATTGGGGAGTTCACTTTACTCGCCAGCGTTGAACCCAGAGAAGCCAAATCAGCACTCATACCAATCACCGCCGTGCTAAAGCGCACCAGACTCATATAGGTAGGTCCGGGTTGTAACGGATTATTGCGGGCATATTCTGTCTGCGTGATCACATCTGCCAGGGTAAACGCATTCAAAAACAGACTGGTACCGGCCAGTGAGGAGTCAAACAGTAAGCCAATAGAAGGCTTACCGGCTCCTTCCAGGGTAAAAAGCTGAACCGGGGAGTCCACAGTGGTTTTAACTTCAGGCAGGGTTATCACCGGTTTGTTGCCGAGTGATTCCAGGCGTTTGCTCCAGTTAATGATCCGCTCGCCAATAGCTTGTGTCCGCACCGCTGGATCTGGCTGGTGACGATGGGTTTTCGATTCCAGCCGCTTGAGCATTTCCTGATAGCTTTGTTCGCTGAGTGCGACTCTGCCATCTTTCGTTATTTCCACGCCCAACGTGGATAACAAGGCGGGGACAAATTGTTGGGTTATCTGGTCAATGGCTTTCTGGGGAAGCTGGTGGATATAATGAGCCCCCTGAGAAATCGCCTGACCGGGATCCGCATAGACGGTTGCCAGGAATGTCCCCATGCTCAGCAGAATATTATCGACGCCGCGAATAAACTGGCTCTCAAGCATCGGTGATTTGACTTTGTCGTTATTCAGCACGGTGATAACACTGCCGGTAATGGTACGCCAGAAGTTGCCATCCCCGTTGCTGTCCGATTCTTTGGCGGCAAGCTTTGCCAGAACCTGCTGGCCGGGCAGGGAGGATTGCAGGTTGCCGAGCAGACCGGCGAGGATTTCACTGAAAAACTGGAACTCCAGTGCGTCTTCTTCTTCCAGCATCTCTTTTTTATCTACTGCTTCTCATCCCTTATTCATTCCTATTTTCTGCTTCTCGGATCAGATGCCATACCGTTGTGCCCGGCTCTGCACCCTGAATATCAAAGGCAGTCGCGCCTTGAACAAAGAAATACTGTTTGTCAGGCTGGCTATCGGTTCGCCAGAATCCGCTGACAAGCATCGGTTCGCCGCTTCTCACCGGGGTGACATGCAGAGGGCCACGGTCATAGCGGGCATACCAGGCTTGTGTGGAAATATCATCAAAATGACCTGCACCGTAAAAGTGCAGGGAATCACCTTCTCCCGGCACAAAACGTATCGGACGTATCAGTTGGTTAATGGCAAAATAACTTTCCGGGACGCTGCCCGGCAGCGGTGTCAGATCTGGGTATTTACCGGCGCGGATAATCAGTCCATTGGGGTAAGGACTCATCACCACATCCGGGTAACGAGCCAGCGTCTTACGTATCCAATGTTCCCCACCCAGTCGTCCGACAAAGCGTTTGGACAGCAGGGTGATCCAGTTCATGCTCCGTATAGCATGGGCATAATCTCTTAGTGTTGTATGAATAGTGGAGTTAACTTGCAGGGTGGGATAACGCTGAGCTAATTGATACTCTAAGGGAAAATAATCATGATAATCTCTGGGTAAGACCAGACAGTAGCCACAATCTCCCCAGTCAGGTTCGAGCTGTTCACACAGAAAGTCCAGCCAGGCCATAAAGCGAGCCATGCCCTCTTGTTCCTTTAGATAATCCCAGGGCAGCACCAGACTCAGATAGGAGCTACTGTTGTCACCGCTTATTTCCCGGGAGTTTATGTAATGCATCAGATAGCGAGGGGCTTCATAGAGATTTTTAGCGTCACTAACATCCCAACTAGAGGGCTGATTCTTTTTCTGATTAAGAATACCCTCTTCCACTTTAGCAATATTTTCGGGTGAATATTTTTTTAGCCCCTTGAGTTCATGAGTATGAAAACGCAGATGAGTGCCAAATTCTTCCCGAAAGCGGCGATAGCAAGCCAGAATGCGTTGCTTTTTCTCCTGCGTGTAGCCCTGTTTAAAAAACAGGGTGATAGAAATTCCCAGGCGAGAAACCGCCAGTCCATCAGCATTAAGAAAAAGAAAAGAGGTCAGTTGTGATCTCAGTTGGGCAAAGTAATCTACAGTTTCCATCATTTTCTCCGTGAATTATGAGGCAGTGGCGAATGTGACACTCGCCAATATTGCCAGGACAGCAGCTAACGCGGCGGCGCTCACTGTGGCGGCAGCGGCTAAAATTTCCACCAGTGCAATCAGTGCAGCAGCAACGGCAAGGGTGACAAGGATAACAACAGCAACTTCGGCAACAATCACAACCACTTCCAGCATTCCTTCACCCACCTCTTTTAATATTTGCATCCAGCTAATGTCTTTAAGCTCTGCTAAGGTGATATCTGAACCCTGTTGCACGGTTTGCCACCGGGCTTTTATCTCACTCTCTGTCCAAGTCACAATTTTCCCCGTCTGTTCATTGACCCAGGAAAAAGCATAGCTGACCTGATGGGTTATCGGGTCAATAATCTCGTTACACACCCATTTGCCAGCCTCATTAAACCAGACTCCAAACTGGGCAAGGCGCTCCCGGGTGCTATCGCGAACATAATTCAACCCATTTTCGGCCAGACCCGCCACCTCCTGCCCAAGGACAACCCAGTCTTCATAGCTGGGTAAAAACGACCAGCGGGAAGTGCTGAGAAGTGGTAGATTTTTTGTCAGCGGTTGCGGAATGGTCCCCGGTATGCCTTCTTCCGGAGGAGTGGGGGGCGGTAAGGCGTCATCAGGCGGCAAGGGTGCCAGTGGGATTGGATTTTTATAGTGTTGTGAACCGGGTTGGTAATGTTTTCGCCACGCTTCATCATACTGTTTTTGCTCTTCTGTGCGGTTATCGTCGACACGCATCACACCAAAGCGAGAGCGGGTAGCAATTTGAACGTAGTCAATCTCTTGCCATTTACTGAGTGCATCCCCTGGAAATTTTACTTCAATCAACATTTTCAGATTATCAGGGTGCACAGAGCCATCGAAGTAGGTGGCATTACTACCGTGGCGACTTCATCACCGTCTGCCAGCGGTTTATAGCGGTAGGGGGGACGCCAGTCGTTGCGGCCGGGAATAAACCGGGTCTGGGAATGGAGGGTGGTGCCGGTGCCGCTATCACCTAAAACAGCAGGGACGTACCCCTGATGTTGGCAAGAGACAACCTGCCAGCGGTCATTCATGGTATCAATCGGGTGGTGGGTTAATTTGAAGATCCTGCCCGGCATTAATCGAATACAATTGCTCTCCGCTTGCCCTGATTTGCTGTCAGCACGCAAAGCTTCCAGCCGGTACTGAGTAAACGGAATGCCCTCTTTGTTTTTCAGAAAACGTCCGTAACTTTCGAAGATATGAAATGGCGTGCTGTTTTCTGCTTCATTTTTCCTCAATGACATCATCTTTTGGTGTCCGGGCATGATTGAAAGATGTCCAGCATTCATGACCTTCCAACCCCCGAAGAATATTTGGATCACCCGGTTTAGGGATAAATGAGGCAAAGTACGATCGCCTCTTTTACGATCAAAGGTTAATGAGAATTTATATGTTGATTTAATAAATATCAAGATTGATATTTTAAAGATATGTAAATCTCACTTCAAAACAGTCACTGATGTGAATTTTATCGGCGTTTAAGTAACATAATGATTTAATTTATTTCAAAAAGTTTGATTTAAGTGAGATTAATTTAATTAAGTTATGGCACCATGATAGTCAGATATCATAATCTGAAATTAATAGTTAACTAATAGTTGAGAGGATAAATAAATGTTACGTTCCATTATTTTGGTTGGAGACTCGACTTCGCATGGCGGCAAGGTGCTGGCTGGTGATGGTGGTTTTGATGTGTTAGGGAAGAAAGCGGCCCGGGTGGGGGGTGCTGTATCCTGTCCAAAATGTGGTGGTAATCAAACTATCGTGGAAGGGACGCCGGGTATAGTCAGCTCTAATGGGCAAATGTATGCCCTGGAGGGGATGAAAACCTCTTGTGGGGCGACATTGATTGCTTCGCAAAGTCTATTTCAGGCATAGGATGGCGGTAAAAGGTAATACTTTGCCTGAAATAGAGCGAATTGGTTCAAATACGGATGCTCAGTTCTTCATTCTCTTTTTATAAACTCCCGGGCTGACGGGGGGGATTTCGGCCTGACATATTGGTGGTCGCACTGCGAATGTTTTGACCAATTACATCGATGTTAGCCTGAAATGGTGGGAATGGCAGAGTAATACCCTGTTTGTGGAACTCTTGCAGAATAAGCTGGTGGATTTCATGGCGGACCGGCATCCGGTGCCCCATTTCAGCAGCATAGATCCGTAGCTCAAATATCTGGATGCCGTGTTGCAGATCGACCAGATACACTTCAGGTGCCGGGTTATCAAGGATCATCGAGCAGCGTTTAGCCGCAGTTAACAGGATTTGGGTGACTTCTTCGCTGTTATTTTCTGTCGGCGCAGGAATTGTCAGTACGACACGGGTGATGGTGTCAGACAATGACCAGTTAATAAACTGTTCAGTGATAAAGGCTTTGTTAGGAACGATAATCTCTTTCCGGTCCCAATCTGAAAGTGTTGTCGCCCGTGTATTAATCTTGGTGATGCTGCCGGTCAGATTGCGGATAGTGACGGTATCGCCAATGCGAATGGGTTTTTCAAACAGGATCATTAAGCCAGAAACAATGTTGGCGAAGATCTCTTGTAAGCCAAAACCAAGCCCAACTCCCAGTGCGGCAACCAGCCATTGCAGTTTTGACCATTCAATACCAATCAGCGAGAAACCGACCAAGCCACCAATCAGCGTAATGGTGTATTTGGTTAGTGTGGTAATGGCAAAACCGGTACCTGGGGCCAGTTCCAGATGCTGCAATAAGGCCAGCTCAAGCAGTGCAGGCAGGTTACGTACTAGCTGAGTTGTGATAATAATCACCAGTATGGCGATTAATACTGAGCCCATTGTGATGGGTTGAACCGTTTCTACATTGTTTATTGTTGTAGTGACATCCCACAGGCGGATATTTTCCAGGAATGAGAAAGCTGAATGGAGTTCTGACCAGAGCCAAATCAGTGAAACCAGCGCAAGCAGGGTCAGAATTGAGCGTACCAATCCCAGGGATTGAGCACTGATTGCATCCAGGTCAATAATGGGTTCGTCAACTTCAATGGAGCCTTCGATACTGCTTGAACCCGTTGAATCATCTTCTCCTTTGGCACGTTGAGCCAGAATTTCCGCCCGCCGCTGTTTGGCTCGTTCAAAGGCAATCCGGCGCCGCTGAATCAGCATCCAGCGCCGGATAATATGGTAAATAACCAGCAGGAAGAACCAAATAGCAACAGAAGTTTCTAAACGTCCCAGTAATGCCTGCGATGTACTGAAATAGCCCAATATGGAAGCCAGAGCCGCGATTATTGGCGCAGAGAGTAAAATCCACCAGAGAGCAATATTGATAACATTTTCACCGGAGCCATTTTTATCCAGATAGAGAGGGATTCTTGCCCGTTTCAGGCTGCTGGTAATCAAGCTTAAGGAGACGCACAGTATCAGGAAACAGAGCCTGCCAAGTGTGGAGGCAAATTCTCGATCACTGTAATGTTCGAAAGTGATTAATGCCATCACTAATGGCACGATAGCAAAGATAGAGAGTTGGTAGAATCGCAATGCGCGTTTGACTCGTTCTTCCGGCCAGCGAAAATGGGCAATGAAGAGTCCATTTGGATGTGCAAATGTCGCACTCAGCATAAAGATCCATAATACGGGAGTCGTCGCACTGACTCCATAACCAATGGCGATCGCCATTGGATACTGCCAGGCACTTTGCAGCCCATAGCCGATCGCGGACCAGAGCATTGGCAAAGGTAACGCGACAATAACCGACCAGAACACGGTACGCAAAGTAAGGGAGAAATGATCATAGGTTACTTTGCCGATGCGGTTACTCGCGCGCTCAAGAAATGCGTGATAGTGGCGGAGAGAACCGATGCTGAATATGACAAGAAATAGCGCGCCAAGCAGATATAGCAGTGTATCCTGAGTGGTCAGCATGACGATTAGAGCACCACTTAACTGGGAGAAAGTATCCAGTGATAATAAGCGGGTCAGATCCTGCACAACACTAATAGGGTAATCGAGCGAGACAGGATTAACATCCGCGACCCAGAATAGATAACGGTGGGTGGCTTCTTTTACTTCTGTTAGTGCATCGTTTAGCTGGTTGGTAGAGACTTTCAGTTTGGTTAGTTCAAGAATCTCACTGTCATAACCCGATAATAATGAATTGAGTAATTCTTTGCGGGTACGAATCAGGGAATCGTAAATCCGCTCTTGTTCGGCCGTCAGTGCAACGTTGTTTGCCTGTGTTGGTTTTGTTTCTTTCTGTAACTGTTCCAGCATATCTTCGTATTTCAGCCGATCGACCCTGAATTTGACAATATTCCGGTCAAGTTGCTGAGGTTTAGATAGGTCGGGCAAACGGGCAAGCTGAGTTCGAAGTGCTTCTCCAAGCGTTGTGGAGCCTCCAAGCCATTGAGCCTGTTCACGAATGGTACTCAATGCTTGCCGGACTTGAATAATATCACTGGCGGCCTGGCGTTGTTTTGAGCCGATGGTATTCATTCGTTGTGCTTGCTGATTTAGTTCCTGAGATAAATGACGGTTCAGTTGTAATTCATCAAGCAGAAATTTTGGTAGCTGGCCACTTTGTTCTGCCAGCATTTCTGTATGTTCCAGAGCTAATTCTGCTTTTTGCTGGCGTTGGGCGTTAAGCTGACTGCGGAGTTTTTGCAGCTCAAGATCAAGTCGCTGATAACGCTTTTTGAACAGATCAACTCGCATACGGGAAATTTCTTGCCGGTTATTGGCAGAAAGTTGAGCTATTTCCAGTTCATTAACTGTAGCTTTGTGAGCGTTTACTTCGGCTTGAGCTAAAGCAAATTGGGCTTCTCCTAACGGAGTGGCAGGTGTTTCTAATGATTGAAGGCGAGAGGATGCTTCCGTCAGAAGGCGTCGTGCTTCTGATTGTTGTTGCGGTAATAATCCAAGGGAGTCGCTGATTTCCCGTCCTTTGTCTTGTTCTTGCTGTAATTGTCCACCTTGGTCCAGTAACCGGCTGCTGATCTGAATGATTTGCTGCTCAAGATTTGCAATTGGCTGGTTAGCAGGAATTTGGCGGGGAGTATCACTTTCAGCAAGTAATTTTTGACGGAGCTCTCTGATTATTTTTGGAAAATCATCAATGGTAGCCTGATATTTCTGTGTTCTGTCGTTAGCCGATTTCGTATCAGCAATCCAATTGAGCGCTCCTTGGAGCGCCTGAGCAACTTCTGCATCCTGCGGATTTTTACTGGATTCAATTTGTTTCAGTTCTTGTTTGAGCTGGTTTTCATCAAATTGAGTAGCAGCAAAAACCGGACTAATAATGAGCAGGCTAAGTAATAAGCTGATAATCAGGCGCACGATAGAGGGCTCTCCTTGGAAGGGGATTAGCTTATGTTATCAGTAGGTTCTTCAGGTATTATCGCTTGGGCTAATAGTTCACCCATGCGGGTTGCTGAACCACTGCTTAAGTTCCCGGCTAACTGCACCTGATTTGCTGCGAACAGGTTAATAACGGTAGAACCCAGTTTGAAGCGCCCCATTTCTTCACCTTTCTTTAACGAGACCGCGCCGGTTGTACCCGCGTCAGGGTAGGCCCAGCGTTTGATAATACCTTCCCGTGGTGGCGTAACCGTCCCACACCAGGCCATTTCAATACTGCCGACGATAGTTGCACCAACCAGAATTTGTATCATTGGCCCAAATTGAGTATCAAACAGGCAGATGACTCTTTCGTTACGGGCGAACAGGTTTGGCACGTTGGCGGCAGTTAACGGATTGACAGAGAATAGATCACCTGGAACATAGATCATCTCTTTCAGTAATCCATCGCAAGGCATATGTACACGGTGATAATCTTTTGGTGATAAGTAAGTCGTTACAAACTGCCCATCACTGAATATATCTGCTAATTGATGATTGCCGGCTAGCAGGGCTTCAAGGGTATAGTGGTGCCCTTTGGCCTGAAGAATCTGGTCTGTACGGATATTACCTAATTGACTGATAATGCCATCAGCAGGTAGTGCTAATTGATGTGCTTCGCTGACAACCGGGCGAACATCTTCTTTTAATGGGCGGATAAAGAATTCGTTGAATGTCGTATAGGCTAAAAACTCAGGTGCCTTCGCTTCATTCATATCCACTTTATAAACACGGGCAAACGCCTTGATTGCCAGTTGAGTCAGCCAGCCCGCTTTTTTATTCGCAAACCAGCCCGCCAGATTCGTAATTCCCTGTTTAGGTAGTAAATAATGCAACCTGATTTTAATGTTATCCAGCACGTCAACCTCTTGGATGTTATTTTATCGGCAAAATTAGATAAAAGGGGGCTATTGTACCCGTCCTTTTATTTAATGTCAGTTATACCCTTCATCTTTCAAGTTGCTGCTTTGTTGGCTGCGTTCACTTACCCCAGTCACATAGTTATCTATGCTCCTGGGGATGCGTTCACTTGCCGCCGCGCTGCAACTTGAAATCTATTGGGTTTGGGTATAGCTATCGTTATCTGTAAACATCTTGCGTGGTTTAATTTGGTCCATGCTATCGAGAATACGGTGATAATTCTCAAAACGTTCTTCGGTTATTTCGCTATCTTCTACTGCTTTCCGTAATGCACATTCTGGATCTTCCCGATGTTTACAATCACGGAATTTACAATTTCCCAGATAATCGCGGAATTCGACGAAACCCTGAGTTATCTGTTCTGGGGTTAAATGCCACAGGCCAAACTCCCGTACACCTGGAGAATCAATCACATCACCGCCATATGGAAAATGATAAAGGCGGGATGCCGTGGTGGTGTGTTGACCTAAACCGGAAGCTTCTGAAACCTGATTGACCAGAATTTCTTTTTCATCCTCTGGTAGCAGCGTGTTCAGTAAACTTGATTTACCCACTCCGGACTGACCGGCGAAGATGCTGATTCTGCCTGCAAGCATCTTTAGTAATTCTTCCATACCTTCGCCAGTATGGCTTGATAACTTTAATACTCTGTAACCAATATTATGGTATGTGGACATGACTTCATTGACCCACTCACGGCTTTCTTCGTCCAGTAGATCAATTTTATTTAGTACAATCAATGGCTCAATGCCCAGTGTTTCACAGGCAACAAGGTAGCGATCGATAATATTGAGTGAAAGCTCAGGGAGAATGGCTGACACAATAACTATCTGGTCAATGTTGGCGGCGATAGGTTTAATGCCATCATAGTAGTCAGGGCGTGTCAGTACCGAAGTCCGCTCGTGAACCGCTTCAACAATGCCATTTACTTTAACATCTGTTTGCGTTTGCAGCGAAGGACGCCATACCACCCGATCACCGGTGACTAATGAACGGATCGTTCTGCGAATATTACAACGTTGTATAGAACCGTCTGCGGCCTCTACATCAGCATGTTGGCCGAAACGGCTGATAACCAACCCTTCTTGGGGTTCACCTAACTGGCTATCATCCATTTCAGGTTTATTATCCTGTTTTTTCAGTCTGCGCTGATGATTTGCCTGTACCCGCCGTTGCTGGCCTTTGGATAATTTATTCTTAGCCACCGAACCTCACTTGTTCCATATTTATCGCTGCTATTTTTTAAAAGCGCTATGATACACCATTAATAAGAACTATCTCTCCAACCTAGGATATAACATGTCAAAAAGTGAGCACAATCTTATCTGGATAGATCTGGAAATGACGGGTTTAGATCCAGAGCGGGATCGCATTATTGAAATTGCGACAATTGTCACCGATGCAAATTTGAATATTCTGGCTGAAGGGCCGGTCATTGCGATTTATCAGTCTGATGAGCAACTTGCTCTGATGGATGAATGGAATGTGCGTACCCATACTGGCAGTGGGTTGGTTGAACGTGTTAAAGCAAGCAAAATAGATGATCGTGCGGCAGAGAAGGCGACGATTGAATTTCTGGAACAATGGGTTCCCGCGAGGGCTTCACCCATTTGTGGTAATAGTGTTGGTCAGGATCGGCGTTTTCTGTTCCGTTATATGCCGGTGCTGGAGGCCTATTTTCACTACCGTTATCTGGATGTCAGTACACTGAAAGAATTAGCCCGTCGCTGGAAACCGGAAATCTTAGCGGGATTAAAAAAGCAGAATACGCATCAGGCATTGGATGATATCCGCGAATCAGTGGCTGAATTAGCGTATTACCGGGAACATTTTATTCAATCGGAATAAGAAAGTTTTATTTTGTCCTCTGTTGGCTATGATAACGTAAGCTCAGTGTGATGATTATTAATCCGCATTGGTGTTTATTAAATCGCCACTTGACCGAAAAGTTTGTTTTTTTGCGTTGAAGGGACTTGCGAGCGCAACGATTTTTCGTATAATGCGCTCCCCATACCGATGAAGAATTTTGTCAGGTATGGCATACTGAAAGATATGCGGGAATAGCTCAGTTGGTAGAGCACGACCTTGCCAAGGTCGGGGTCGCGAGTTCGAGTCTCGTTTCCCGCTCCAAATTTCGGTTTGTCATCAGTATGTTATTTCAGGTTATAGTTAGCCAATCAGCGACGCGGGAATAGCTCAGTTGGTAGAGCACAACCTTGCCAAGGTTGGGGTCGCGAGTTCGAGTCTCGTTTCCCGCTCCAAGTTTTCAATCAGGCTATGATTAGTCAGTCAGTAATGCGGGAATAGCTCAGTTGGTAGAGCACGACCTTGCCAAGGTCGGGGTCGCGAGTTCGAGTCTCGTTTCCCGCTCCAATTCTCCTTCCATAGATATCTATTAAAGTCTTTAGCCAATCGCGACTTTTAAGTCCCATGATTTTCAATAGTTGATGTAGATTTATCTTGACGAACATCTTTCCTGGCAAAATGAGGAAGATGATTAGCGTTATACCCGCAAGAATGAATCTGAGACTTGCTGACAGTAAGGGCGGCGTTTCGACAGAAATGTAGCGACCTGCAACAAATGTCCTGCTCCAGATGATGGCGACAAGAGACAGCTTGATGTAGGTTGAATGCTAGATAGTGTCGTCATAAAATTCCTAACCAAAGAGCGAGACAGCGGATCTAAACACGAGCAAGAAATGAGCCACTATTTTTGGCATAACGGGTCGCTATACCACAGCGTTTAAGATGGAGGAAAGCATTTTCAACTAAGTGTCTGAGCCGATAGAGTTCACAGTCATATTCTTGTCTCACTTTGCGATTTTTACGGCTGGGAATTTGCGCTTCCATACCTTGTTTTTCTGCTTGTTCAACAATGGCATTGTTGTCATAGCCTCGCTTCGCCAATAAATGTGCCGCATCTATTCCTTCAATCAAGACCTCAGCTTGTGAGCAATCAGCTGTGGGACCGCTTGTAATAAGTGCTCTGACCGGCATATCATGCACATCCACGACCAGGTGTATCTTGGTATTGGGGCCCCTTTTGTACGCCTCCTATCCTGATTGCCACCTTCCTCCCCTCGGGCATGGGGATGAACCTTAATGTGACTGGCGTCAATCATCAGCCATTCGAAATTCGGTTCAGAGATGAGTTCTTCAAGCAATCCTTCCCATACGCCTTTGTCATGCCACCGACAAAAACGGCGAAATTGCCATAATTGGGGGGTAAATCTCGCCAGGGGTGCCTGTCCGTAAAATTCAAAAAAACGTATTAATAAATAGTCGATTATCATAAGCGACACGTCCCCAGGTGTTCTGATGTCCTAGTAAGTGAGGCTCAAGTAAACGCCAAACACGATCAGAGATATCGTGACAACAGTGTGCGGGTGTGCTCATGGTTAAGTCATCCATTCGTGTAATCAGGCATTATTATTACATAGATTAATTCATGACGGCATTATCCAGAGAATTATCTAGTTTATTTATTAATGTATTGAAAAACATAAAATTCCTAAATCAACATGTGACCACTGTGGCATTTCTTTCCTTTGAAGCTTGATTATACACACACATTTTATATGGTTATATGACGGGGTAAATAAGGGGGGATGTGATGAATTTCATTAATGTAATTAAACCTACTCATCTTTGCAATTTGGCATGTAGTTATTGCTACAATGAAGATGAAAGAAGACCTGTAATGAACTTAACTACGTTAGAAAACGTTATAAAAGAAACATTTGATTATGTGAGAACAGTTGGTGGATTTACAGGTGTTGAATTTATTTGGCATGGTGGCGAACCATTTTTTGTAGGTATTGACTTCTATAATTATGCGGTTCTTTTTCAAAAGAAATACTGTAAAGAGATAAATTATATAAATACTATTCAAACGAATGGAACATTAATTTCAAACAAATGGATTGATTTCATTAAAAAAAATGACTTTATTATAAGTTTATCCGTAGATGGGGATAAAGATAATCATGATAAAAATCGAGTTTATAAAAATGGTAAAGGCAGTTTTGATAATGTAATGAAAGGAATTAAAAAATTAAGGGCTGCCAATATAAATTTTGGAAGTGTAATAGTAATCAATAAAGAAAATATGAATAGAACAGAAGAGCTTTACAAGTTTTTTGTAAGTGAACGAATAGTTTTCAACATTATCCCGTTAATTAAATCAGGTAGGGCTAATGATGCATATAATGATTTAGGGTTAGACGCTGATGAATTTTTTGAACCGTGGAAAAAAGTCTATGATTTATGGTTTGATGCGGATGATGAAAACTATATACATGTTTCTGATTTTGTCAGAAAAACACAGTCTATTATAGCTGGACGTGCCGCTGATTGTATCGGCATGTCCCAGTGCGGGAATGCGAACTGCTCGACCGATCCATTAGGCGATATTTACCCGTGCGCAAGCTTGTCTGGTCATAATGACTTAAAATATGGAAACATAAATTATAAATCCTTATATGAACTATTTAACTCTAAGGTCGCTTTTAATTGGCGCAATAGGCCAATAAATGAGGAGTGCGCCAAATGCAAATGGCAGCATGTCTGTCATGGAGGATGCCAATCCAGGTCATATAAATTTTATTCTGGAGCTTATTATCAGAGAGACTATTACTGTCCAAGTTTAAAGAAAATGTATGCCCATATAGGAAAAAGAATATTAGAGAAGAACATAATTCCGGCTGAACCGTATTCAAACCATATGGATGATGGTTTGGGTGAAACAAAGGCTTATTTGAAAAATTACTTAGGCCTTAATGAGAAAGGGACTACAATACCAGTCATTCAACTTTGAAATGAGATAATTAAAATGAACGACACAAATAATGCTAAGGTGTGGAATAATGCACTACTAGACTGTGCTATGGTGCAAAAAGACAACAAAGTAAAAGATCTTGATCAAACAGCTTTGGAAAAGTTAGTAAAACATGCGGCAATTCCATCTTGGAACTCAAATGTTCATAGTTATCGATTCTAAGATTAGAAATCAAAGTGCCCTGAGCCGGGGCACTTTTTAGGTCAGGAATTCAATATGTTGATCGCAGTGTAAAATCCCTGCTTTTACGCTGTTTTTCCTACACAAATATTTCTGTGGTTCTAAAATGTTTTGGAACTTTCGTGTCTGTTGTTGATCTCAATAAAAAATAAGTGAGGTCAGTTATGATGTTTTCAGTCAACACCCAAGGAGGGGCAGAAGAAACTTTTAAGCACGCTGAATTAGGCGATAAGCGACGTTCAAAACGTCTTGTTCAAATTGCGGCTTCGCTTGCTGACCTTTTTGCCCGTAAACCCATCGGCTGGGCAATGTCCTTCTCACAGGACTCTGGGCTGACAAAGAAATCCCTTACAATGGCTTGGGAATCAAGGGGAAAGCCGCCAGCGAAATTGTTGGGATAGCAGTCCAATGGAGCGCTTCTTCGGGAGCTTAAAAAGTGAATGGGTTCCTCAAGAGGGATATCCGAATTTTACGGAGGCTTTCCACTCAATCACGAGTTATTACAGCCAACTTCGCTCTCATTGGTATAGCTATGGGCTAACACCCAACGAATCAGAACGATGATTTTGGAAAACCTCTCAGGTTGTGATCAATTTTTATTGACCACTTCAAAAGTCGTGTCCATCCATAAAAATATTGTTTACATTACAATGAATAAGACGTTTCAAAAAAAACATTGACAAATTAATTTATCGTATTACGATAAATAATTATCGTTAAACAAGATGCTGATAACCATGAACAACAAACTTATCAACGTAATGATTCTTATTACACAATTACTCATTGTGACACTAGCTGTGTTGAATGTTTACACTTGGTTTAACAAAAGTTATAACCCAAGCGGTTTAGGTTTTTTTTTGGCAGACCGAATTAGAGCCAATCCAGAATTCCAAATTTTGTCGATAAAGTCAGGTTTTTTATGCGCTTTACTTTCAACAATTCCAATAATTTTGTTAATAACAATTCTGCATAAAATTAAAGTTTTTTACACTAGCGTAATTGAAATGAAAATTTTTAGTCTCGCTAATGTGAGGTCTCTGAAAAAAATCTCTCTCTATATCTTCTCATGGGTTGTGATAGATTTCTTGTCAGTTCCGCTGACATCTTATTTGCTTACATTAAATAACCCACCGGGTGATAGGTTGATAATGATTTCATTATCTTGGGGGCAGGTAATGGGGCTGTATTTTAGTGGGTTTGTGTTTATTTTTACTAACATATTAAAGAATGGATTTAATATTAAAAATGACATTGATTCGATTATATAGGTGAAAAGTGACTATTGTGGTTAACCTGGATATAATCCTGGCTAAAAATAAAATGACATCAAGAGCTCTAGCTGAGAAAATTGGAATCACTGAGCAAAACCTGTCCATTTTAAAAAATGGGAAAGCAAGAGGAATTAGATTTAACACGCTTGAGAAAATATGTAAAGTTCTAGAGTGCCAACCCGGTGATATTCTTCTATATGAAGAGTAAAGCCTTTCAATTACATGAAAATAAGGTGTTTAATATGACTGTGTTATTTAAAAAAATATACTTTTTCCTTATTCTGACTTTATTTATTCCCGCATTAACTTATGCAGAATCTAACAACCATGAGGCTAAGTATGAAAAGAAAGGAGCAATTACACATTGTATAAACTATCTGCCTGAAAATGGGAAAAAATACACTATAAACTTAAATGTTACAATTGATGCTACAAAAGGAAATCCTAAATCTAGCGGTGAGCTTTTAATAACTGATGACACGCAAAAACCTTTACGTGATATCGACGAAAAAGAAATAGCTAAATTTAAACATTGTTTAATAAATGATATATTATAACATGTGATGTAATGAAAGCCTGTCTAGCATTACTAGCAGGCTTTAACTGTAGAGGTCAGCATGACTAAAAATATAAATAGGTCTAATACAGATAGATTTGAATGGGATGGTAATGCTTATTTAGTTAACACCTTTAATTCAAATATAATTTATATTTTGTCATTTTTAGTTATATTCATGATTATTTATCTGATGTTTTTTTGTTCATTTGCCAAAAGGATTGAAATTGAAGGGGAGGTGGTTAGCACGCCAAAATCATTAAACATAAAAACTAATAGTTATGGTTTCATAAAGAATGTATTTGTTCATAATGGAGCGCTTGTTAATAAAGGTGATAAATTAGTATCTATAGATTCCAGTTTTATAACTAAGGAAGGAAGAGACGTTAATCTAAAATTAAATAATGTATCTAACCAAATAGAGATTATCAAAAAATCAATAGCTAATCGTGAAGAATTATCTACAAAAAGAATTTATGCGTTCAATCAACAAATATCTCAATACAAACTATTATTAAGTAAAACAACAAAAATTGAAATCGATATTCAAAACGGCTTATCCAGCTTTGAAAATAATAAAAAATCTTTTGAGGATTTTCTTAAAAAAGGACTAATAACAAAAGAACAGGCAGTAATTCAGAGCTATAATTATTATCAACAATATGGCCTCTATCAATCGATTTTTATGCAGAGGAATGATATTGTTTCGAAAATGGCTGAGTTAGAAGAGAAAGAAGAGGAAGAAAAAAACGATAGTGAAATATTTATAAAATCTAATTTGTTAAAAATAATTGATTTGCAAAATTACTTAAATGATCTTGAGATAAAAAATGAACAGATAGTGGTATCACCTATTAATGGCATAATTGAATCATTAAATACATCACAGGGTGAACAAGTAAATACAGGTGATGTTCTCATCCAAGTTAGTCCATCAATCAAAAAGCACAATATTATAACATGGGTGCCTAACTATGTAATTCCATATATTAAAGTGAATGATCAAGTAATAATACGGTATGATGCTTTTCCTTATGAGCAATACGGTCAATTTGTTGGAAAAATAGAATCTATCTCTAATCTTTCTGCTACCGATGATGAAATATCTAAGTATAATTTAAAACCTTATAAGAATATCGATTCCCTTTCTTTTTATAAAGTATTAATAGCGGGAACTGAATCCATGATAGAACTTAAAGATACAAAATTTTATATAAGAGATAATTTGATAGCCAAAATAACACTCTTTTATGATAGAAGAACATTATACGATTGGATTTTTACGCCCATATATAAAACACAAAGCGCTACCAAGGAAAATAAAAATGATTGATAAAGCAATAGGTTCTTTAAAATTAAATTTTTTCAATAACCTTGATTCGATTTGTAATGATTTAAATCATGAGCCATATGATACGGCTTGTTTTATATTTCTAGGAAGATATTTAAAAACACTCAACTCAGAAGTCAAAATAAATCCATCTGAGAATTTATCGCAAAGTGAAAAATTAATCTATTTATCTAAAGTATCTAATATCGATATCAGAAAAATACCTGTTCATTCAATAAATTACAAAATAAAAACTCCTTTAATTTTAAAGTTAAAAAATGGTGACTTTCAGGTAGTGCTGTCAATAAAAAGCAAATATTGCTTAATTTTCGATAAAAACGAAGGAATCATAAAGAAAAATATACCAGATAATATTTGTGAGGCTTTTGAAGTTTATAAAAGCACCTCTTTTCAAAAAAATAATAATAAACTAAATCTATGGAAATTATTTTTAAATGTTGAAAAAATAAAATCGTTTTTAACAAAATTAATTGCGTTATCCATATTAAAGATTTGCCACGCGGTTATTTTACGAATATTAGTGAATTAGGTAATTCTTTATCTGGAGGTCAGAAACAGAGATTAATGATTGCTCGTGCCTTATATAAAAAACCGAAAATTCTATTTTTAGATGAGGCAACAAGCCATTTAGACGATGAAAACGAAAATATAATAAACCTTTCTATAGGCAACATGCAAATAACGCGAATTATGATTGCGCATAGGCAATCAACAATCCAGTTTGCTGATAGAGTTTTTCGAATTTGAATGAAATATAAATTTTGTTGAAAAATCTGGTGATGCCTCCCATTAGTTTAACATACGTTTTTTGATGAAAGCGCTGATGACCTTTTCATGTAATTCGACAGAGCGCGAAAAGCAGATGGTTTTGCGGGTAAGCTGTTTGATTCGAGTTCTCTGCGTCAGGTTGTTACGCTTAATGCGCTGAGTAAAGATTTTTCCGGTCAGATGCTTATCTTTCGGCACTTTTCTGGCATAACCCCAGTCAGCGCTGGTAATCATGCCGATACTAAAAGGGGACAGTAGAGAGAGTAATTTCCGGCAGGTTTCATTGGTTCATGGCCCGTATCACATTGACGGTTAAAAAATTCCGAATGGTGGGTTCGACAGTTTCTCAATTGACAGACTTCGTTGCTAGGTAGGCGTAGGATCATCAGAAAAGATGGCACTTTCAACGCTATCGATGGGGTGTTGTTTTGGCATGTATTGGTGTGACTTTTCGTCAATGACCTGAAGCCTTATGGCTTCAGGTCGGGTTGCTCAATACTGATAGTCGACTATGATCGTATTGTAGTGAGATGGGTAAACAGGGTAAGTTCCTCCGGTCAGAATCCCGCTAATTCTAAAGGAACCTTTGGCATCATTGCCAATAAAGGCATTTGTGGAGCCATTGAGACTGCCGGAGACATCCAGGCATTGTGATGGGGTGGAAGAGTATCTTGGGGTGTAACAAACGTTAAAAGTCTGAGTTGTTGCACCATTGGCATACAAGCCTATGTTCCAGGATACTGTCGTGATAGTTGCTTTTGCCGGTACCGAGATGGGTGTGTTAAAGAAGTTTGAGTTGGTGGAGTTTCCACCATAAACGTTTGGAGCACGAATTGTTTGTGACCAATTGCTGGTGGCGGCAAAGGACGTTTGAGCTGCGGTTAATACTAGAAGACCTACTGCAATTTTGGTGAATCTTTTCATTTTTCGATCCTCATTGCTAGATAGTTATTTTACTGTTATCTGTATGCAACAACTGCGCGCAATCCGATATGAAGAGAGTCTCACTGCAATAACCTGGGATCAAACGCAAGCTTTCGTTGGATGTTTAAATCTGTGCGGCGACTCTACAGTTATTGTGTAATGTCTATCCGTAAAGAGTTACTGCCTGGTTGTTGGTTTCCTGTTTTTCTTTGCATAAGCCACCTTATATTTCGGTAGTGTGTGCCTGCGATAATAATCTGTTGTAAATGGGCGAAATCAATTTTGATTTATCTTCGTCGTTTGGCTCAGGACACGCAGGAAGGAGAAAGGCATAATCCTTTAGCCCCCAAAGTTTTTTCAACTTCTGCTTGCCAAACTTTTGAGGGTGGTACATAATGCACTCCTTTCAACGACGATCTATTTAAAAATCTCTGTTGAATCAATGAGTTAAGTGGGATTCAAACGATTTGCTTCCCTCTCCAAGTTTCTTCCTCAATGATAATACTCGCTTATTTTGATTCGATTTTTGGGCTGTAGGGTTCGGTGCTGATTTCTATTTTTTATCCACAGAATAGAAAGTGATTCCCTGGTAAATAAGTACGACACCTTAAAATTACCACACAGACTTATCCACAGGCTGTTTCTTTCGGATTTTGCTGATCTTACATTTTATAAAATCAATATTTCTTCTGTAAGTTATTGATAATTTTTCGGAATAGTCCTTTGTTAAGAAATGTCATACTGATCACTTGCGCTTTTTTTGAGTATTGATCAGCAAGGGATTTTTATTTTATTCACAGGAAAATTATTTGAATTTTTTTATACACTGCCAGGATGGCTAATAATTAAGCATCTCTGGGTAAGCCTTTGGTTATCGCTCGGATAAGCCGTTTTTGTTGAGAAGTTTGTACATTGACAGTATTGGTTGCCCGGCGAGTCATTTGTTGGTCAATAGCCCAATGAATATGCTCATCAAGCATTGTGTTTAATCCTAGTTTCTGTTGCAGAGACAGAACGATGTTGTCTTGATATGGCGCGTTTCCCAAGGCAACTGCAATATTGCGTAACCAGCGTAAATGCCCGATACGGCGGATTGCAGAACCTTCTGTTATTCGCAGGAATTTTTCTTCACTCCAATTGAATAAATCCAATAATTCCGGCGTATGTAATGCTGCCCGGGGGCTGAAATCACCTTCATCTGTTAGTTGGGAAAAGCGGTTCCACGGACAAATAATCTGGCAGTCATCACAACCATAAATGCGGTTTCCCATCAGTGGGCGAAATTCTTCAGGAATAACACCTTCCAATTCAATCGTGAGATAAGAAATACAACGGCGAGCATCAATGGTATAAGGAGCGATAATTGCACCTGTTGGGCAGGTTGTCATACAGGCCACACAGCGGCCACATTGTTCTTCCTGTCGCGTGTCTACAGGTAGGGGAAGGTTTATCAGTAGTTCACCAAGAAAGAACCATGAGCCGGCTTCTCTATTAAGGATAAGCGAGTGTTTACCAACCCAGCCTAATCCGGCCTTAGCAGCGAGTGGGCGTTCCATTATTGGTGCGGAATCAACAAAAGGCCGGAAATTAAGGATGCCCTGATATTCGAAGTCATGGCAATAGTCTTGAATTTGTTCACCCAGTTTCTTCAGACGCTGGCGCAGTAGTTTGTGATAATCTCTTCCCAAAGCGTAACGGCTTATATAACCGAGTGCAGAATCACTGAGTGTGCTGGCAAAAGAGGCTTTGGCAGGGAGATAATTCATTCTTACACTAATGACGCGTAATGTTCCTGGCAGCAGTTCATTTGGGCGGGCACGCATCATACCGTGGCGTTTCATCCATGCCATTTCACCGTGATACTGTTTATCCAGCCATTCCTGGAGCTTCGGCTCTTCTGCTGATAAATCAATATCACAAATGCCAACTTGCTGGAAACCAAGAGAGAGGCCCCATTGTTTGATGCTTGTGACCAAGAGATTGAGATCGAGAGAAGTTGCCATGGCGGAAATTAGTTTATGCTGCAAGGAACCGCAGTATAGCATAATCTGTTGCAGGCCAAAAATAGTGAGTCCGGCAGTGAAACAGAGCAGAAGATGTTAAATGTTGATAATAGAGTTGTGTTAGGGTTATTGTTTTAGCTGATGAATTCATAAAACAACAGATATTATTCGATGAAAGAACTTGTTTTATCACTTCAAGATGAAGAGGCAACGGTTTCCCTTGGAGGCGCGGTTGCGGCTGCCTGTAATCATGGCAGTGTCATTTATTTATATGGTGATTTAGGCGCGGGTAAGACGACATTCAGCCGTGGTTTTTTGCAGTCTCTGGGTCATCAAGGGCATGTGAAGAGCCCAACCTACACTTTGGTTGAACCTTACGCTTTAACACCGAGGCCAGTTTACCATTTTGATCTTTACCGGTTAGCTGACCCGGAAGAGTTGGAGTTTATGGGAATTCGTGATTATTTCCATCAGAATGCCATTTGTCTGGTGGAATGGCCTCAGCAAGGAGAAGGTGTGTTACCGGAGGCAGATATTAAATTACATTTGAGTTACCAGCCCGAAGGGCGACAGGCACATTTTATTGCTTTATCTGAATATGGTGAGAGCTTGTTGGATAATTTGAAATATTTATGAGGGATAACCCGACCATGATGCACCCTTTAGTTGCAAAAATGATAAAGAAATGGCAAATCAGTTTTATGATAATTTGCTGGCTGTTTATCATGATGAGCAGTTTAGTGGTGGTAACAGCGACAGCGGCGACTTTATCCAATATTCACGTGAGTAATAGTGTCAGTGAATCCAAAGTGACGATGGTTTTTTCAGGTGGTCGCCCTGATTACAGCTTTTTCCCGTTGCATTTACCCGAACGTTTGGTGGTAGATATTCACCAGCCAGGAAATATTATTGGTTTGCCAATGAATTTGCCGGGACTGGATTTAGTGAAGAAAATTCGCGCCAGTCAGGCACCTGATGCACAAAAAAAACGTATTGTGTTTGAACTAAATAAAAAAGTTAAAGTCAACTCTATAGTGCAGCAGTCGGGTGGTGAATATCGGGTTATTTTTACCTTGCGGGCTTCCGGTATAGCTGTCAGTAATCCTGTTTTCAGAGAAAGTTCACACGTGGCAGCAAGTAAATCAGTCATTGCTGATAATAAACAGCCGGCGACAAAAAAGGCGACTCCACTAATGACTCCCAAGGGGAGTCAGCGGGTTGTTGTTGCGATTGATGCGGGACATGGCGGACAAGACTCTGGTGCGATCGGGCAACATGGACTGAAAGAGAAGAATGTCACTATTAGTGTTGCGCGTAAATTGGAAGTGCTATTGCGTAATGATCCTATGTTCAAACCTGTTTTGACCCGTAACGGAGACTATTTTATTTCTGTTGCAGGTCGTTCTGAGGTTGCGCGTAAACATAGCGCAAATATGCTGGTTTCTATTCATGCTGATGCTGCACCTAATCGCAGCGCCCGTGGTGCTTCTGTCTGGGTACTGTCAAACAAGCGTGCAAACAGCGAATTGGGTAATTGGCTTGAGCAGCATGAGAAACAGTCTGAATTACTAGGCGGTGCAGGCGATGCATTGGCAAATGGCGCAGATCCTTATCTAAGCCAGGCGGTACTGGATTTACAATTCGGTCACTCTCAACGGGTGGGTTATAATGTTGCAGTACAGGTTTTGAATGAGTTGCGCAAAGTGGGTTCATTACATAAACGCTCGCCAGAACATGCCAGTTTGGGTGTGCTACGTTCACCGGATATCCCTTCAATTTTGGTAGAAACAGGATTTATCAGTAACTCAGCGGAAGAAGCATTACTTGGTTCCAGTGATTTTCAGGATAAGCTGGCAAGCGCTATCCATCGGGGATTGCGCAACTATTTTCTGGCCCATCCATTACAGGCTGCACCTAAAACAGCCAGGAAGTAAAGGTTAACTATGGCGATCAAGATCTTACCTCCTCAATTGGCAAACCAAATTGCTGCTGGCGAAGTAGTAGAACGTCCTGCATCAGTCGTAAAGGAGTTGATGGAGAATAGTCTTGATGCTGGAGCCAGCCGCATTGATATTGAAATTGAACGCGGTGGAGTAAAACTTATCCGTGTCCGTGATAATGGCTGTGGAATCAATCATCAGGATCTTGCTTTGGCACTGGCTCGCCATGCCACCAGTAAGATTGCCACATTAGATGATCTGGAAGCGATTATCAGTATGGGATTCCGCGGAGAGGCGCTGGCCAGTATTAGCTCAGTTTCGCGTCTGACATTGACTTCCCGTACTGAAGAGCAGAATAAAGCCTGGCAAGCCTACGCTGAAGGACGGGATATGGAAGTCACAGTGAAGCCGGCTGCCCATCCGGTAGGCAGTACGGTTGAAGTGTTAGATCTGTTTTATAACACTCCCGCGCGGCGTAAATTTCTGCGAACAGAAAAAACAGAATTTGGTCATATTGATGAAATAGTCAGGCGTATTGCGCTAGCGCGTCTGGATGTATCAATCAATTTGCATCATAACGGTAAGTTGCTTCGCCAGTACCGGCCAGCAAAAGATGAATCACAGTATGAACGACGTTTGTCTTCCATTTGTGGTGCCGCTTTTATGCAACAAGCGCTTGCTCTTTCCTGGCAGCATGGCGATTTGTCCATCAAGGGATGGGTTGCTGATCCGATGAATGCGACGGCGAGTGGAGAGATTCAATATTGCTATGTTAACGGACGAATGATGCGTGATCGTTTAATTAATCATGCTATCCGTCAGGCTTATCAAGATTTGATCCAGGGAGAACAGCAGCCGGCTTATGTTTTGTATCTGGAAGTCGATCCGCATCAGGTGGATGTGAATGTACATCCGGCGAAACATGAAGTTCGCTTCCATCAGGCCCGTTTGGTACATGATTTTATCTATCAGGGGGTAACCGCTGTATTAAAACAGCGCGGAAGCGGCGCTGAACTGGGTATGGCATGTTGTGAACCTGCTCCGGTTTGGGAGCCGGAAAACCGCCCATCAGCGGGCGAAAATCATTTTTCCCGGCAAAATACCGCCGCATCTACGGCAACTTCATCACCAAAAGAGGCTTTGTCAGGCAGGAGTGGTACAGGTTTTCCCCGCAGTGGTGAAAACCGTCAGTATCATGGGGACAATTATCAAAAACCTCAGGGTGAGTTGTATCAGAAGTTGATGCAATCTGTACCGGAACCCGAAGAGAAAAGGGAGCTGTTCCCGGCAAGAACCTCTCCTGTTATGGCGGAAAAAGTGACGTCTGTTCCTGTTCAGGTTAAAAATAATAGTCATAGTTTTGGTAAAGTATTGAGTATATATCCGCCATGTTACGCTCTGATTGAATCTCCGTTAGGTCTTGGATTGCTATCTTTGCCAGTCGCCGAACGTTGGTTGAAACAAGTACAGTTGACACCAACGGAGCAAGGACTGAAACCACAACCACTTTTGATCCCGCTGAAACTTGCTCTCAGTAAGGAAGAAGCGAGCGCTTTAAATCGTTATAGTGACTTATTAGGCTCTTTTGGTATTGAAGCGTCTGTATCTCATGGAAAAGCAACACTACGTGCTGTATCGTTACCATTGCGCCAGCAAAATTTGCCCAAATTAATTCCTGAATTGTTAAACTATTTGGCGCAGCAGCCATCAGTATCGGAAGAACAGATTGTAACTTGGCTTGCTCGTCATATTGGCAGTGAGCATGAAACGTGGAATGTTGCTCAGGCAATACAGTTATTGGCTGATGTTGAGCGGCTTTGCCCACAACTGGTAAAATCTCCACCAGATGGGCTATTACAATTAATTGATTTACAAGCAGTGGTGGCATCCCTTACTCATGAGTGATCAGAAAGCTCAACATCTGCCAGCGGCAATCTTTGTTATGGGGCCGACGGCCTCAGGCAAAACTGCCTTATCTATCGCTTTGCGTCAGCATCTTCCTGTGGAACTGATAAGCGTTGATTCTGCGTTGATTTATCGTGGAATGAATATTGGTACCGCTAAACCAACAACAGAAGAGCAAGCGTTGGCGCCTCATCGTTTGATCGATATTCTTGATCCTTCTCAGCCTTATTCTGCGGCTGATTTCCGTCGGGATGCATTGGGGGAAATGGCAGAAATTACCGCTTCTGGGCGTATTCCTCTGTTGGTTGGCGGAACGATGCTTTATTTCAAGGCATTGCTTGAAGGTTTATCACCTTTGCCTTCTGCTGATCCGGCTATTCGGGCGGAGATAGAACAGCAGGCGGCAGAACAAGGATGGAATGCATTGCATCAGCAACTACAGGAGATCGACCCTGTGGCGGCGTTAAGAATTCATCCCAATGATCCACAGAGGCTTTCCCGGGCACTGGAAGTTTTTCTTATTTCAGGTAAAACTCTCACTGAGCTGACGAGATTGTCAGGAGAAATGCTTCCTTACCGTGTCCATCAATTTGCTATTGCGCCGGCAAAGCGTGAGATCCTTCATCAACGTATTGAAGCGCGTTTTCATCAAATGCTTGAATCAGGATTTGAAGAAGAAGTTAAAGCACTTTATGCTCGTCATGATTTGCATGTGGATTTACCTTCTATTCGTTGCGTTGGTTATCGTCAGATGTGGTCCTATCTTTCCGGCGAGATTAACTACGATGAAATGGTTTATCGTGGTATTTGTGCAACACGCCAGTTGGCAAAGCGTCAAATAACTTGGCTCAGAGGTTGGGAGCCTGTTCATTGGTTGGAGAGTTCTCAACCTGAACAGGCTTTAAGCACAGTTATGCAGGTTGTTAGTGCATAGGTTTATTGATTGTGTACAATTGATGAGTACCAAAGCGCAATTTTTGAGTAGTTTATTTTTTCGAACCTCCAGGTTCTTAGTTAAAAACAACAAAATAAGGAAAATATAGAATGGCTAAGGGGCAATCTTTGCAAGATCCGTTCCTGAACGCATTACGGCGTGAAAGGGTCCCGGTTTCTATTTATTTGGTCAACGGCATCAAATTGCAGGGGCAGATTGAATCTTTTGACCAGTTTGTCATTTTACTGAAAAATACGGTTAGCCAAATGGTTTATAAACATGCCATTTCGACTGTTGTACCTTCCCGCCCGGTTTCTCATCACAGTAGCAATACGGGTGTAGGGGCAAGTGTCGGTAATTACCACTCTGGTGGAGCTTCCGCTCCGGCAGCACAACAGGAAAGTGATGGCGCTGAATAAGCTTGAGAATGGTAACAAAATGAAGAAAAACATAGGTAGGGAGACTTTACCTATGTTTTTTCCTATAGTTTTTTACTCAGCCTGAGAGGTCCCACCTTTGTTTGAGCGTTATGAAGGCGGTGAACGAGCCGTTGTGGTGCACATTTTCTTCTCGCAGGATAAAGACACAGACAATCTCAGTGAGTTTGAATCACTGGTAACCTCTGCTGGTGTGGTTCCTGTTCAAATTGTTACAGGGAGCAGAAAAGTACCTAATCCGAAATATTTTGTCGGAGAAGGTAAGGCTGAGGAGATTGCGGAGGCTGTACAGGCTAGTGGTGCTGATGTTGTGCTGTTTAATCATACTCTTAGCCCTGCGCAAGAGCGTAACCTTGAACGGCTCTGTCAGTGTCGGGTGATCGATCGTACCGGTGTGATCCTAGATATTTTTGCTCAACGGGCGCGAACTCACGAAGGTAAGTTGCAGGTAGAGCTGGCACAGTTACGCCATCTTTCTACCCGTCTTGTCCGGGGATGGACTCACCTTGAACGTCAAAAGGGTGGGATTGGTCTAAGGGGGCCGGGGGAAACTCAGCTAGAGACAGATCGGCGTTTGCTGCGGGATAGGATCCGCCGGATTCTGGGCCGCCTTAGTCGGGTTGAGAAGCAGCGTGAACAGGGGCGTCAGGCGCGGAATAAGGCGGATATACCGGTGGTTTCTCTGGTGGGATATACCAACGCCGGGAAATCGAGCTTATTTAACCGTATGACTTCCGCTAAGGTTTACGCAGCTGATCAGCTGTTTGCAACACTGGATCCAACGTTGCGGCGGATTGGAGTTGATGATGTTGGCACGGCAGTGTTGGCTGATACTGTTGGTTTTATCCGTCATTTGCCTCATGATCTGGTTGCGGCATTTAAAGCGACATTGCAGGAAACCCGGCAGGCAACACTATTGCTGCATGTTGTTGATGCTGCGGATAGTCGCCTGGACGAAAATATTACCGCAGTTGACAGTGTACTGGAAGAAATTGAAGCGCATGAAATTCCGGTACTGCTGGTGATGAACAAGATTGATATGCTGGAGGACTTCACCCCGCGTATTGATCGCAACGAAGATAACTTACCGGTCAGAGTTTGGTTGTCGGCGCAAACCGGTGAAGGTATCCCGTTGTTGTTACAAGCGTTAACGGAGCGTCTTTCGGGTGAAATCGCACACTACGAATTGCGCTTGCCGCCAGAAGCGGGTCGTTTACGCAGCCGCTTCTATCAACTTCAGGCAATAGAGAAAGAGTGGATAGAAGAGGACGGCAAAGTTGGTATTGAAGTGAGAATGCCGATTGTTGACTGGCGCCGTCTGTGCAAACAAGAACAGGATTTGTTTGATTATATCGTCTGATGTGCTTGTCAGATGAATATTTGAAAACTTGTGTGATTGAGAGCGGGCTTGTTTACAAGCGGCTCTTGGCCTGAAAAACCAATCATAAAAGAATGGAGTTAAAACATGGCGTGGAATCAGCCCGGAAACAACGGACAAGACCGCGACCCGTGGGGGAGCAGCAAGAATAATAGCGGCAACTCCGGCGGGAACAAAGGTAGTCGAAACCGTGGGGCATCTGATCTCGACGATCTGTTCCGTAAGCTGAGTAGTAAACTCGGTGGTTTCGGTGGGAATAAGGGCGGTAATGGTTCTGACCAGGGGGCAAAGTTTGGCGGGCGTATTGTTAGCCTTGCTGTTGTCGCTGTTGTCGTGATTTGGGCCGCCAGTGGTTTCTATACGATTAAAGAAACAGAACGTGGTGTTGTTACCCGTTTGGGTAAATTGAGCCATATTGTGCAGCCAGGTTTGAACTGGAAACCAACGTTCATTGATGAAGTTGTTCCGGTTAACGTGGAATCTGTTCGTGAACTGGCGGCATCCGGTGTGATGTTGACTTCCGATGAAAACGTTGTTCGTGTGGAAATGAACGTTCAGTACCGTGTGACTAATCCAGCGGCTTACCTCTATAGCGTAACAAACCCTGATAACAGCCTGCGTCAGGCAACAGACAGCGCGGTTCGTGGTGTTATCGGCAAATACACTATGGATAAAATTTTGACTGAAGGCCGTACCATTGTACGTAGTGATACCCAGCGGGTACTGGAAGAAACAATTCGTCCATACAAAATGGGTATTACACTGCTGGATGTCAACTTCCAGACTGCCCGTCCACCGGAAGAAGTCAAAGCGTCGTTTGATGATGCGATTGCTGCCCGTGAAAATGAGCAGCAGTACATTCGTGAGGCGGAAGCTTACGCTAATGAAGTTCAGCCACGTGCAAATGGCCAGGCTCAACGATTAATCGAAGATGCCAAGGCTTATAAGGCGCGTGTGGTACTGGAAGCGCAGGGTGAAGTGGCGAGTTTTGCCAAGATGCTGCCTGAATATAAAGCAGCACCGGAAATTACCCGTGAGCGTCTGTATATTGAAACTATGGAAAAAGTACTGAGTAATACCCGCAAAGTTATTGCCAATGAGAACAGTAATAACCTGATGGTCCTGCCATTAGAGCAAATGTTCCGTAGCGATGCAGCCAGTGGTAAAACGGCCGTGGAAAGTCAGCTTGGTAATACAACGGTTTCCAGCCCGCGCGTTACTCGCCCAACAACACCCTCAAGTTCAAACCGGACAGTAGATTACAGTCGTACAGATAATCTGCGTAACGATACTGTCAGAGTAGGGAGACAATAATCATGCGTAAGTCATTCATTGTTATTATTGTCGCTGTACTGGTGGCTTTGTATACCTCAGTGTTTGTTGTGCATGAGGGGCAGCGTGGTATTGTTCTGCGTTTCAGTAAGGTTGCCCGTGACGCGGAAAATAAACCGATCGTTTATGCACCGGGTTTGCACTTTAAAGTGCCATTCGTTGAAACAGTGAAAACACTTGATGCTCGTATCCAGACTATGGATATTCAGGCGGACCGTTTCCTGACCAGTGAAAACAAAGACCTGATTGTCGATTCCTACCTGAAATGGCGTATTATCGATTTCAGCCGTTATTATCTGGCAACGGGTAACGGTGATATTTCTCAGGCTGAAGTTCTGCTAAAACGTAAGTTCAGTGACCGCTTGCGTTCTGAGATTGGTCGTCTGGATGTGCGCGGCATTGTGACTGATTCCCGTGGTAAACTGACTACTGATGTTCGTGACGCCCTGAACAAAGGTACGACTGACGGCGAAGCAGTGGCTACCAGTGAAGCAGATGACGCTATTGCATCCGCTGCGGCTCGTGTAGCGAAAGAAACTGCGGGTAAACAACTGGCTATTAATCCGAACAGTATGGCTGCTCTGGGGATTGAGGTTGTTGATGTGCGTATCAAACAGATTAACCTGCCATTGGAAGTTTCAGAAGCTATTTTCCAGCGTATGCGGGCAGAGCGTGAAGCAGTAGCCCGTCGTCACCGCTCTCAGGGGCAGGAAGAAGCAGAGAAATTGCGCGCAACAGCGGATAAACAAGTGACCGAAACATTGGCAAGAGCGGAGCGTGAAGCCCGTACCTTACGGGGTTCCGGTGATGCAGAAGCCGCTAAACTGTTTGCTGATGCATTCAGCAAAGATCCTGACTTCTATGCCTTTATCCGTAGCTTACGCGCTTACGAGAAGAGCTTCAGTGAAGATGGGAAAGATGTTCTGGTGTTAAGCCCGGATACTGATTTCTTCCGTTATATGAAAGCACCTGAAAAACGTGCAGTTCAGCATTGATTGATGTTTGAATATCTAAGTAAGGCCCGCATCAGGCGGGCCTTGTCGTGTCAGGTGGTCAACAAAAATAACGGATGTGATAAAAATTACTGAAAGGTGCGGAATGAGATGTTAGAATCCATTTTTAAGCAACCGAGTGAATTTTTGAAATGGGTAAGAACGTTGTCGTATTGGGCACCCAATGGGGTGACGAGGGCAAGGGCAAGATCGTCGACTTGCTGACTGAACGAGCTAAGTATGTTGTTCGTTATCAAGGGGGCCATAATGCTGGTCATACACTGGTTATCAACGGTGAAAAAACCGTTCTCCACTTAATCCCGTCGGGGATCCTGCGTGAAAATGTTATCAGCATCATCGCAAACGGAGTCGTATTAGCACCGGACGCGCTGATGAAAGAGATGAACGCGTTAGAGTCCCGAGGTGTTCCTGTCCGCGAGCGTTTGCTCATTTCAGAAGCTTGTCCGCTTATTCTTCCGTACCATGTTGCGTTAGATAATGCCCGTGAAAAAGCACGTGGCGCAAAAGCAATTGGTACAACCGGCCGCGGTATCGGCCCTGCGTATGAAGACAAAGTTGCACGTCGTGGCCTGCGTGTTGGTGATTTGTTTGATAAAGAAGTATTTGCAGCCAAGCTGAAAGAAATTATCGAATATCATAACTTCCAACTGGTTAACTACTACCAGGAACCGGCGGTTGATTACCAGAAAACTCTGGACGAAATCATGGCTGTTGCCGATATTCTGACGGGTATGGTTGTTGACGTTTCTGACCTGTTGTATAAAGCAACTCAGAAAGGTGAGCTGGTTATGTTCGAAGGCGCACAAGGCACGTTGTTGGATATCGACCACGGTACCTATCCATACGTGACCTCTTCCAACACCACGGCAGGTGGCGTTGCAACAGGTTCCGGTCTAGGTCCACGTTATGTTGATTATGTGTTGGGGATTATCAAGGCTTATTCCACCCGTGTAGGTGCTGGCCCATTCCCAACTGAGTTGTTTGATGAAACAGGCAATTACCTGCGTGAAAAAGGTCAGGAGTTTGGTGCGACGACGGGGCGTAGCCGCCGTACTGGCTGGCTGGATATCATTGCTATCCGTCGCGCAGTACAAATCAACTCATTGTCAGGTTTCTGTATGACCAAACTGGACGTATTGGATGGTTTGAAAGACGTCAAAATTTGTGTTGGTTACCGGATGCCTGATGGTCATGTGGTTGAAACAACGCCTTTGGCTGCGGATGACTGGGAAGGTATTGAACCTGTTTATGAGACTATGCCAGGCTGGGACGAAAGTACTTTTGGTGTGAAAGAACACAGTAAATTGCCTCAGGCGGCACTGAATTATATCAAACGTGTAGAAGAGCTGACCGGTGTTCCGGTTGATATTATTTCTACAGGCCCGGATCGTTCAGAAACGATGATTCTGCGTGATCCGTTTGATGCTTGATTGTGTCACATAATCAGGTAAAGCCGGGCTTTTCAGCCCGGTTTTTTGCTATTTATTATGGTCTTTTTTGCTAACTACCAGATGATTAACATGATTTTGGCCAATTCAAGGTATATAAATTGAACAAATACTTATTTTTTTAATTATATCTCATTATCCAGAGGTTGATGTGCAGTTAACGAGTTTTACAGATTATGGTTTGCGGGCGCTAATTTATATGGCTGCTTTACCGCAAAACCGGATGACCAGTATTTCTGAAGTCACTCGTGTTTATGGTGTTTCTCGTAACCACATGGTAAAAATTATTAACCAGTTGAGCCATTTAGGATTAGTAGATGCTGTTCGTGGTAAAAACGGCGGCATTCGTCTGGGTAAGCCAGCAAAGGATATTAGAATTGGTGATGTTGTTCGTGCTCTCGAGCCGTTATCATTGGTTAACTGTAGTCAGGGATCTTGCCATATTACCTCTGCATGTCGCCTGAAAGTGGTATTAAGTCAGGCAATAGAAACATTTTTGAATGAACTGGATAAGCATACTTTAGCTGATATGGTTGAAGATAATATCCCCCTTTATAAGCTGCTTCTGACCGAATGAAGAAATGGCGCAAACAGCCTGCTGATGACAACGGAGGAACCGCCATGTCACAAGATCCTTTTTTGGAACGTGAAGCAGAAAAATACGAATCTCCTATTCCAAGCCGCGAATACATCTTAGACATTATTTCTAAACACACTGCACCGGTAAGTCGCCAGGAACTGGCACAAGAGCTGAATCTGACTAACGATGAGGAGCTTGAAGCGTTACGTCGTCGTTTACGGGCGATGGAACGTGATGGTCAACTGGTTTTCACGCGCCGTCAATGTTACGCCTTGCCGGAAAAACTGGATTTATTGAAAGGCACAGTCATCGGTCACAGGGATGGTTATGGTTTCCTGCGGGTAGAAGGCCACAAAGACGATTTTTATCTCTCTGCCGAGCAGTTAAAAATGGCTATTCATGGTGATGTTGTGTTGGCGCAGCAATTACCTTCCGATCGCAAAGGGCGTAGTGAAGCGCGCATTGTCCGTGTGTTGGAACCCAAGACCAGCCAGATTGTTGGCCGCTATTTTATTGACTCTGGTATGGGCTTTGTTGTGCCGGATGATAGTCGTTTGAGCTTTGATATCCTGATCCCGAAAGATGAAAATAGGGGTGCCCGCATGGGTAACGTCGTTGTCGTCGAGCTGACTACACGTCCGGCGCGCCGTACAAAAGCTGTTGGTAAAATAGTTGAAGTACTGGGTGAAAAAATGGGAACGAACATGGCAGTGGAAATTGCCCTGCGTACTCATGAAATTCCGCACAGTTGGCCGCCACAGGTAGAAAACCAAGTGGCCTCTCTGGATGAGCAGGTGCCGGAATCTGCGAAAAAAGGCCGAGTTGATCTGCGTGATTTGCCATTGGTGACAATCGATGGTGAAGATGCCCGTGACTTTGATGATGCCGTTTATTGTGAAAGAAAGCGAAGTGGCGGTTGGCGTTTATGGGTTGCTATTGCTGATGTCAGTTACTATGTCCGCCCACAAACGGCATTGGATACAGAAGCACGCAACCGGAGTAACTCAGTTTACTTTCCATCTCAGGTTGTTCCCATGTTACCTGAAGTGCTTTCCAACGGCCTTTGTTCTCTGAATCCGCAGGTTGACCGCCTTTGTATGGTGTGTGAGATGACGGTTTCAGAGCAGGGAAAATTGTCATCTTATAAATTTTACGAAGCAGTAATGAATTCTCACGCACGCCTGACATATACCAAAGTATGGCGTATGTTGCAGGGTGATGAAGAACTGCGTGAGCACTATAAACCGTTGGTTCAGCATATTGAACATTTACATGAGCTTTATCAGGCGTTGGAAAATGCCCGTGAACAGCGTGGTGCTATCTCCTTTGAGTCAGAGGAGGCGAAGTTTATCTTTAACGCTGAACGCCGTATTGAGCGAATTGAACCGGTTGCCCGCAATGATGCGCATAAGCTGATTGAAGAGTGTATGATTCTGGCGAATATTGCGGCTGCGCGTTTCGTGGAAAAAAACAGCGAGCCGGTGCTTTACCGCATTCATGATCGGCCAAGAGAAGAGAGCATTGTTAATCTGCGCTCTGTTTTCGGCGAATTGGGGTTAACTCTGCCAGGTGGTATGCAACCAACACCAAAAGATTATGCGCAACTGATGCATCAAGTGGCTGAACGTCCGGATCATGAGTTATTGCAAACTATGTTGCTGCGTTCAATGAAACAGGCAATTTATGATCCGGAAAACCGTGGTCATTTCGGTCTGTCATTGAATTCTTATGCGCACTTTACCTCACCTATCCGCCGTTATCCTGATTTGGCACTGCATCGAGCGATTAAATATCTGCTGGTGGAACAACAAGGTGTTGCTGAACAATGTGGGACACCGACAGGTGGATGGCACAGCGATATGGAGCATATGCTGCAACTGGGCCAACATTGCTCAATGGCAGAGCGCCGTGCCGATGAAGCAACAAGAGACGTCGCCGATTGGCTTAAGTGTGACTTTATGCAGGATCAGGTGGGTAATACCTTTACCGGCATTATCACGAGTGTGACCGGTTTCGGCTTCTTTGTTCGCTTAAATGATCTGTTTATTGACGGTTTGGTACATGTTTCTACATTGAATAATGATTATTATCATTTCGATAATGTTGGTCAGCGTTTAATGGGTGAGTTTTCTGGTAAAACTTTCCGGCTGGGAGATGAAGTTGAAATCCGTGTGGAAGCTGTCCATATGGATGAGCGTAATATTGATTTTAAACTGCTCTCCATTAGTCGGGAAGCCCGAAATATCGGTAAGACAGCGCGTGACAGGGTGAAAAAAGCAGAACCTGGCCGTAGGAACAGTAAGAAAGGGCGTAGTCATAGCAAAGAGGCTAACTTTGAATCTGATGGCGCTTTCCGTAAAAAGAAATCTGTGGATAAGCCTGAAGGAGATAAGAAAAAGGGTAAGAACCTTTCAGCCAAAACACAGAAAATTGCTGCTAAATTCAAAGCTAAACGGGCTAAGAAAAGCGCAGATAAATAATCAAAGGGCTATCCTGTTTTTTCAGGGTAGCCTGAATATTTTAGTCTCTTGAATATATTGAGCCTGATGGATGGGTTCATGGTATGACAGTGAAAATAAGAAGATTATGAGTGAAATTATCTACGGTATTCATGCCGTTAAAGCTTTATTGGAGCGCGACCCTCAGCGTTTTATGGAAGTTTATGTACTGAAAGGGCGTGAAGACCGCCGTCTGATGCCATTGATTAATGAACTGGAAAATATCGGGATGACTATCCAACTGGCAAATCGTCAGTGGTTGGATAATCAAACGGAAGGTGCTGTACATCAGGGGATTATTGCTAAAGTAAAGCCAGGTCGTCAGTATCAGGAAAACGACTTGCCAGATTTGCTGGCACAAATGGAAACTCCTTTCTTGCTAGTGCTTGATGGTGTGACAGATCCACATAATCTGGGGGCTTGTCTGCGCAGTGCTGATGCAGCAGGTGTACATGCTGTCATTGTACCCCGTGACCGTTCCGCCCAGCTTAATGCCACTGCGAAGAAAGTGGCATGTGGAGCCGCGGAGAGCGTACCGCTTGTTCGTGTCACCAACCTTGCCCGTACTTTGCGTTTGTTACAGGAACACAATATTTGGGTGGTGGGTACAGCAGGAGAAGCTGACCATACGCTACATCAGAGTAAACTAACCGGCCCGATGGCGCTGGTGATGGGGGCTGAAGGGGAAGGTATGCGTCGTCTGACCCGCGAACACTGTGATGAGTTGATTAGTATTCCAATGGCGGGTTCGGTCTCATCTCTGAATGTGTCTGTTGCAACGGGGATTTGCCTGTTTGAAGCAGTGCGTCAGCGGAGTTCGCAGTAACCCATAACATAAAGCATTACTCGCTCCTTGAGTTTTTTATATGAGGCGGGTATAGTTACGCGTCAATTTTTCAGCCGCACTTAAACAAGTTCCTTGCCTCCATGGGCTGCGGTTGACCCTGACAGGAGGCTGAATAATCCGTAAGGAGCAATTCTAATGCGTCATTACGAAATCGTTTTTATGGTCCATCCTGACCAAAGCGAACAGGTTCCGGGCATGATCGAGCGTTACAGTGCGACTATCGCTAACGTGCAAGGTCAGATTCACCGTCTGGAAGACTGGGGCCGCCGTCAACTGGCTTATCCAATCAACAAACTGCACAAAGCTCATTACGTTCTGCTGAACGTTGAAGCGCCGCAGGAAGCGATTGATGAGCTGGAAACTAACTTCCGCTTCAACGATGCCGTTATCCGCAGCATGATTATGCGCGTTAAGCACGCGGTAACTGAAGCATCTCCAATGGTTAAAGCCAAAGATGAGCGTCGCAGCCGCGATTACTCTATGGAAGACGCCGGCGTTGATGCTGAAGAAGCTGGGGATTCTGAAGAGTAATAACTGTGACAACTAATCGTTTGGTGCTTTCTGGCACAGTGTGCAAAGCCCCCATTCGAAAAATTAGTCCTACCGGTATCCCTCATTGCCAGTTTGTACTTGAGCATCGCTCACAGCAGCAGGAAGCCGGTCTGAGCAGGCAAGCATGGTGCAGAATGCCCGTTATTGCCAGCGGACAATTGTTACAAGTTTTAACTCACAGTATAACGGTCGGCAGTCGATTAACCGTTTCAGGATTCATTAGTTGCCATCAAGGTCGCAATGGTCTGAACAAACTGGTTCTTCATGCCGAGCAGATTGAATTGATAGATTCTGGAGACTAGCCAAATGGCACGTTATTTCCGTCGTCGCAAGTTCTGCCGTTTCACCGCGGAAGGTGTTCAAGAGATTGATTATAAAGACATCGCTACGTTGAAAAACTACATCACCGAGAGTGGTAAAATTGTACCAAGCCGTATTACTGGCACCCGTGCAAAATACCAGCGTCAGCTCGCTCGTGCTATCAAGCGCGCGCGCTACCTGTCTTTGTTGCCTTACACTGATCGTCATCAGTAATCGGCACAGTCCATTAACGACTCTGAGAGGATAAGGTAATGCAAATTATTCTGCTTGATAAAGTAGCAAACCTGGGTAGCCTGGGTGATCAAGTTAACGTTAAAGCGGGTTATGCCCGTAACTACTTAGTACCACAGGGCAAAGCTGTTCCTGCGACTAAGAAAAACATCGAATTCTTCGAAGCTCGCCGCGCTGAACTGGAAGCCAAACTGGCTGACGTTCTGGCAGCAGCGCGAGCTCGTGCTGAGAAAATCAGCGCACTGGGTTCCGTTACTATCGCTTCTAAAGCGGGTGACGAAGGTAAACTGTTCGGTTCTATCGGTACCCGCGATATTGCTGATGCAGTGACTGCCGCAGGTGTTGAAGTATCTAAAAGTGAAGTTCGTCTGCCTAACGGTGTTTTGCGTACTACTGGTGAACATGAAGTTAACTTCCAGGTACACAGCGACGTATTCGCGAAATTGAACGTTAACATTGTTGCTGAAGCTTAATCTCTGATTAACCGATGCTAACAAGTAAAAAACGCTGGCATTGCCAGCGTTTTTTTTTATTGTTTTAACCCACTATTGTTTCGTTAATCTATATAATTTCCGTGGGTAATTTATATTAAACTGAACATTAATCTGACTTATTTTCCATTTTTTGTCTTTTGGTTTGTTTTTATTATTGGTTTTCTATGGTGAAAATACCACTAGTTATCATATTGTTATGTATAAATAATTGATTTCATGTTTTTCACTATCTAATAATATGGCCTTGATAATTTCATTTTGATGGGCGATCTTTTATCAGCTATTTTGATATATTTTCTTATAGATCTGGTTAATTGCATATATTATTATTTTATAATAATTTAAAAATATATTCTTATATAATCACTGTTATTTGTAATAATAATTTATTTTATCTAATTTTATATAAGAATATGGGGAATTAATGATTCATATTCTTATTATTAAATAATAATATCAAAAAGTTATATGGATTTTTCTGTATATAACTGTCAGAGTTGACAGTAGACTTTTAAGTGTAAATTTATAATTATCAGTTGTATTGATTAATCATTGTGTGAGAGCATAAATAAATCGGTTTATTTTTAATAGGGGTTAAATTACTCCTGTAATTATTTATAAAATAGATAGTTTCATCAATGGATTAATAGATATATTAGATATAAAAGCACTTTATTTGTTAATAAAAATACCTCGTTATCACTGTATGTTCTTCACATTGACTAAAAAATGAGAGATAAAACGGATATGAAGCTAGGTAAAAATATATTACAGACTATAGGTAATACCCCTGTGGTTATGTTGGATGGAAAATATACTAAAGGTGTTAATGTTTTTCTGAAAATGGAGAATATTAACCCCGGTGGGAGTATTAAAGACCGTATTGCTGTTGCCATGTTGGAAAGGGCGGAAGCCCAGGGAGAATTAAGGCCAGGAATGGTGGTTATTGAACCATCATCGGGTAATACTGCGATTGGTTTGGCAATGGCGTGTGCTGTTAAGGGTTATCGGTTTATTGCTGTTTTAGACCGCATGGTGCCGATAGCGAAACGCGATAAAATCAGAGCATTTGGTGCAGAAATTATTTTCTTGCCAGAATTTGAAGCTGGAGTGGATACTGTCAAATATCGTATTGATTTAACCAAAGAGATCATAAAAGCCTATCCGAATGCGTTCAGTCCCATGCAATTTGAAAACCAAGTTAATCCTGATGAACATTATCATTCCACAGGGCGTGAGTTGTATGAAACCTTTGGCGATAATTTGACGGCTTGTTTTTCTACGGCAGGAAGTTGTGGAACCCTTACAGGGATTTCTCGTTATCTGAAAGAAAAAAATCCACAAGTACAAATTTATGGTGTTGAACCCGTTGGATCGATTATTTTCGGTGGAGAGCCAGGAAAATATCTGGTGCAGGGAGCGGGGTTGGCATTTATACCAACTATTCTCGATTGCAGCAATATCGATTTTACCTTGAAAGTGGCAGATATTGACGCATTCCGTACGGCAAGAAAATTAGCCAGAAATGAAGGTATTCTGATTGGTGGGACGGGAGCCTGTGCAGTTAGTGCGGCACTGGATCGCCTGGATGATTTTAAACCTGGAGATAATATCGTTGTCATTATTCCTGATAGTGGAGAGCGTTATATGGACACGATTTATAACAATACCTGGCTATTTGAAAATAATTTCTCAGAACTTATTGAAGAAAGTACGACAGAATCTGGGTTAGAAGAAATTATTATAAGCATGGGGTGCACACTAAATGAATTCTGATAGTGTTTTGGTGATTTACTATAATCGCCGCTATAATCCTCTTATCATAAGAAGTCTTAAATCTGAGTTTAAAGAGGTTATTGCTCTTTATATTGATGAAGGACAAGTAAGAGACATTGAAGATATTGAATTGGAATGCATGGTTGCGGGTGCTGATAAGTTTATTTATAAAGATTATCGAACGCAATTTGCTGAAAAATTTCTTTCAAAAGCAATCAAAGCCAACGCTATTTATCAAAATGGTTATTATCTCAGTGCTGCACTTTCCCGGCCTGCAATTGCTGAAGCCGCAGTTGAAGTAGCTAACGCACTCAATGTTAATTATATTGCGCATCAATTTAGAGGTAATGATCAAGTCAGAATGGATATGAATATAGAAATTCTTGATAAAATTCCTATTTCTTCGTTGAGAGATTTTAAATACGATGAAAATATCGTAAATAATTATGCT
The DNA here is from genome assembly GCF_011189505.1 of Photorhabdus tasmaniensis. Lineage (GTDB taxonomy): Bacteria > Pseudomonadota > Gammaproteobacteria > Enterobacterales > Enterobacteriaceae > Photorhabdus > Photorhabdus tasmaniensis. The sequence continues at coordinate 25,863 of NZ_PUJU01000006.1, read as the reverse complement.
GCCCAATATGGTATTCCTCAAGAATTTGGTTGTAATAATCCCTATTCTACCAGTGAAAATATATGGGGGTTAAGTATCGAATGTGGCCCATTGGAAGAACCAGAAGCGTTGATTCCTGAGGATGTTAAAGAGAGGTTATTTGAGCGGGCACTATTGGCCACTGAGCCAATATCTTTATCATTAGGTTTTGAAAATGGTATACCTCTATTGCTTGATGGCGAAAGAAAATCATTAAATGAAATCATTGAAATATTAAATGAAATTGGTAAAAATCTATCAATTGGTATTTTTGATATTGTTGAAGATGGCATTGTTGGTTTGAAAACGCGAGCAATTTATCAATCACCTGCTGCACATATCTTAATTACCGCTCATCGTGATTTGGAACTTTACTGTAGTAATCGTAATGAAAACTGGTTTAAAGAAATAATTGATAAAAAATGGGCTGAACTAGTTTATTCCGGGCTTTGGTATGATCCATTATTTACTCATTTGAACCAATTTATTGATAGCATGAATCAGTATGTCAATGGTGAGGTCAAACTTGAATTAGGTTATAAATATATCAATGTTTGCTCCCGTTCTTCAAAGAGCAGCATTTATGATCATAATTTGGCGATATATAAATGTGGTCATCTATATAGTCAAAATGATGCGGATGGATTCGCAAAAATATTTAATATTCATACTAATCAAAGTGTTAAATCCAGAATGAGGAAAATATTATGATTAAAGAATTATTAATGTGTAAACCTGATTTTTACGATATTGAATACGTTATTAATGACTGGATGGATCCTAATAACAAAGTGAATAAGAGATTAGCACAACAACAGTGGGATTTTCTTTATGAACGACTGATTGAAAGAGGTATTAATATTCGCACTATCGATCCTGTCAATGGTTTGCCTGATATGACTTTTTCAGGAGATAGTGGCATGGTGCATAATAATAAGTTTCTTTCCAGTAATTTCCGGCACGCTGAACGTCAGGGCGAAAGTCAGTATTATATAGACTATATGGAAAATCTGGGTTATGAAATACATCGCGTTGAGGAAGATATCTATTTTGAAGGGCTGGGAGATGTTATCTATTGGGATAATGACATCATATTTGGTTATGGTCCTCGCTCAGATAAAGAAGCAATAAATACAATTCAGAAAGTATATCCGGAGCTTAAAGTCAAAGGAGAACTTCATATTCAGGATAACACTTTCTTCCATGTGGCTTTGGCATTTTCATTTATTGACAAAGATACTGTTATTTATTATCCGGAGGCATTTACTAAAGAAAGTCAGGATTATATTTCTAAAACCTTTGAACGAAGGATCCCAATATCAGAGCATGATGCCAAAGAGTTATTTGTCTGTAATAATATCCCAATAGGAAAAGATATTTTTATGCATGATTGTTCTATTGAGGTTGAGCGACAATTAAATAATTATGGTTATCATGTTGTTAAATGTGATATGGGTGAATTCTTAAAGAGTGGTGGTAGCTTGCGCTGCCTGGTATTAAAAATAAACTAACTATAGTGAGAGGATAATAAGTCATGTATATCTTAGGTATAAATTCTGTTTATCATGAATCAGCAGTTTGTTTATTAAAGGATGGAGAAACTATTTTTTCCATTGAAGAAGAGCGGTTAAATAGGAAAAAACACGGAAAGCCAGCAAATATTGATAATCCTGATGAACTGCCATTGGCTTCAATTGAAGTTGCATTAGACTTTGCTGGTATTAAATTAGAAGATGTGAGTCATATAGGGTTTTCTATCGATCCGATAGAACGAAGAAAGTCAGTCTTTATTGATGAAATTAAGAATGAAGGCAGTTGGGGAAGTGTTTCGGGTGAGTCAGTTTTCTATCGTAAAACGACCTCAGTGCCCGAAATTTTGCAGTCGATGGGATTTCGTGGTCAATTTCATTGGGTGCCTCATCATACAGCTCATGCGGCATCGGCTTATTTTGTCTCGTCATTTGATAAAGCGTTAACGTTATCACTTGATGGTGTTGGAGAAGATAATACTGCTGGAATATATCTGGGCAATGGCAATAGCATAGAAAAAATTAAAACCATTGAATATCCTAATTCAATCGGTTTTATGTGGGAGAAATTGGCAGAATTCTTGGGTTTCTCTGTATACGATGCTTGCAAAGTGATGGGGATGTCTGCTTATGGAACGCATGAAGGTTTTATGCCGGCATTCAAACAATTAGTCAAGATTTATGATAAAGGTGAGTTTACTATCGATAATACTATTCTCAATTTCCGCAGTGAAGATTTTTCTAAATTGGAATCTTTGTTTGGCATTGAGAAAAGAGTTCCTGGTGGAGAAGTTGCACAGGAATATTATGATATTGCCGCCTCTCTTCAGGAAATAACTGATGAGATAGTTTTAAATATGGCTCGTTATCATTTACAGGAAACAGCAACGAATAAGCTCTGTCTTGCTGGTGGCGTTGCATTAAATTGCATAACAAATAAACGGTTGTATGAAGAGTTGGATATTGAAGATATCTTTGTGCAACCTGCCGCGCATGATGCGGGTACTGCTACAGGTGCTGCGTTATTTATTTGGCATCAGATTCTTGGCAATGAGCAACGTTATCCTTTGCCTCACACTTATTGGGGGGTTGAATATAGTGATGATGATTACCAGCGTAGTTTGAGTGAGCATGGCTTGGATTGGACATATGAAGAAAATATTCATGAGGTTGTCGCAGGCTTACTGGCTGAAAATAATGTGATTGGTTGGTTCCAGGGGCGGATGGAATTTGGGCCCAGGGCTCTGGGTAATCGTAGTTTGCTGGCAGATCCGAGAAATAAAGATATCCGGGACTTAATGAATCGTAAAATTAAGCATCGTGAAATGTTCAGGCCATTTGCGCCGAGTGTATTGCGTCAGCATGTGGCTGATTGGTTCCACGTTCGGAAAGAATTACCTGAAGCTGCAAAATATATGCTGTTGGCGATGGATGCTAAAGTCGATAAAGCATCGCAAATTCCAGCCGTCGTTCACGCAGATGGCACTGCCAGAGTTCAGGTTGTAGATAGTGAATCAAATTCAGGTTATGCTCGGTTGATTGAGGAATTTTATCGGAAAACAGGTGTTCCTTTGTTGCTGAATACCTCTTATAACGATAGTGAACCGATTGTTTGTTCACCTGAGGATGCTATTAAAACTTTCATGAAGACAAATATTGATTATTTAGTTTTGGGGAATTATTTGATTAAATCGATTCATTAAATTTTGCGTAGTAGAAGTCTATCCCAGTAGGCGTAATTGATAAAATCAGTTTGAGTATTGCCCAGACTCAATTTGATAAATAAAATAGCCTATTGGGATAGACAATAAGGTTGGGGTAATACTAATGATACACAGGATCATACTGGCTCGTTTTTTTTCTGTTTTTTCAGAGGCATTTGTTATGTTTGCTGTGCCTGTATTAGTATATACCTCAACTAATAGTGCTTCACTTTCATCTTTTGCTTTTGGGCTTGAACGGTTATTCAGAGTCATTTCACTCCCTATTTCTGGTTGGATGGGTGATAGGATGCATACATTGGTTATGTTATTCCTGAGTGATATTCTACGTTCATTGGTTTGTTTATTCCTTTTTATTCTTTCATTTATATATTCCGATAATAATATTGTATATGTCATTATTCCTCTCTCATGTGTTTTATCTTTTTTTAGTGGTGCGGGATATGTCAACCTCGAAGGTTTCGTCTCTAAAAACGTTAATGCAATAGAGTTACCTTCTGTTAACTCTCGTTTGCAATTTGTTGAACAGTTTACCTATATCGCAGCCCCGGCGGTTGTTGGTGTGCTGGTTTATAAATTCAGTGTTTATGCCGTATTTGCGTTTGCTTTTTTTCCTTTCCTGGTTAGCAGCTTCATATGGTTTCAGCTACAAAGGAAAAATCAGATTGCAGAGCATGTGAATAGAGACGGTTATAATCTACCTGCGATTTTTAAATTCCTGATGGGAAATCCATCGCTACTACGGGTTATTAGCCTGACATTTCTGATGAATGTGATGCAAGGGGCTATCTTATCAACGGCTGTTTATGTTATTACCAGTATTTTTTCGCAACCGGAAGAGAGTTATGCCCGGCTTTTGGCTTATGCAGGGGTGGTGAATTGTTGTGTCTTCTTTGTTGCTCCGAAATTATGCCGTATTTTTGATGTGCGTATCGTCGGTGTGACGGCTTTTCTTATTGCGTTATGTGGTCTGACATTATTCGCTACCGGTCCGTTATTCGTTATTTATACGTTGGGTTTCTTGCTGGTCATTGGTTCGGAAGGTTGTTTCAATCTTTTTTCTCGCTCTTATCGGGCAAGCCTTATTCCGAAGAAGAATTTTTCTCAGTATCTCGGTGTTGTGCTTGTTTTGAATCAGGTAGCGACACCTTTAACTAGTTTCATTTGTGCTAATTTGCTGAACTATTTTTCCTACAATAGTATTTATTTGATATTCTCTGTATTTGTTTTATTAATGTTCGTCATTATTAATCCTTATCGTTCACTTAAATTAAATTTGCATAATAGTTAATAATGGAGGAAATATGAGTTCGAGAAAATACTTGTTAGTACTTGATTATCTTCCGGTAAGACTGAATGAAATAGTTAATATTCGTGACTATATTCAATATAATTATTCCCTTGAATTAGTAATTATTAGTGATATGTTGTCCGGTGAAGAGAAAAATATTACCCCATTTGTCTATCATATACCTGTACGGACAGAAAATTATGTTGATCAAGTAATAGGTGTTCTTTCTAAACTTGATATGACATGTGCCGCTATTCTTCCCTTTATGGATGCGGTATCCGGGTATGCTGCTGTTATAGCCAAGAAACTGAATGTTTATGGTGATGATCCTGAATTAAGTTTTGCGGGTATTGAGAAATCTCAGTTCCGTCAACAAGAAACCCGTATATTACCACTGCTTGCGGCCCAACATATTAAAACCCCTCGATACAAGTTCATTAATAATATTAATGAATTGGAGGCGTTTTATGACTCTGTTCCGTATGGCGTGGTTATTAAACCTAATTGTGGCCGGGCAAATTTCGGTGTAGTGGCGATTAAAGATAGAAATAAAATCCCAACTGCTTTTGCTCAATCTGTTGAGCAGTCTGGTGGCAACCCAATTCTTGCAGAGGAATTTATTACTTTCGATACAGAATATTCGTACGATGGTATTGGTTGTATGGCTTTTTTAACGCAAAAAGTCTCTCAGAAAGGTGAATATCCTGTTGAAATAGGGCAAATAGTTCCCGCGCAATGTGATGGAAGAAATGCTATTGCATTACATAAAGCAGGGCAGGCAATTAACCTGATTTCAGGGCAGACTCTCGGCGCATTCCATAATGAGATTAAACAAGATAGTAAAACGGGGGAAACTTTCCTGGTTGAAACTAACCGTAGACCAGCCGGTATGCGTATTTGGGATATGGCTAATCGGGTATATGGTATAAGCTTACAGGAAATTTGGGTTGATCACTTAGTTAAAGGATTTAGTGATCAAATGATATTACCCGAAGCGAAGGGAAGAGCATTCTTGATTAATTTGCTGGCGGGTGAAGATGGAAAAATTAATGATAAATTTAGTAAAACAGAAGTAAATAGATTATTGTTAATGTCAATTGATAATATCCTGATGAAATTACATTATGATATTATTTCAATAAAGATTAATTTAGATAAAAATTCACTGGTTTACGAAACACCAAAGAGCAATAATGATTTCTGTGGTTATGTTTGTGTGCATATTAATGATGCTCATATCAAATGTGGATCCCTGATGAATGAAATTAATGACGCCTGGAGAGATATTTTGAAAAATTATATTTTGTAATTTAATGTGATTAGAGCCTCATTTTGGCTCTAATTGTTATATAATCAGGTTATATGCTATTGCTTTAGCAACTGCTGCGACTTTATTGGGAACAACTAATTTCTCCATAACATTATTGATATGGAAATTGACTGTTCTTGTTGAGATTTCCAGTATATTGGCTATTTCAGCCGAAGTTTTTCCTTCACAAGTCCATCGTATTACTTCGACTTCTCTCGTGGATAGTGTTGGGACAATTATTTTATCCTTTTTATTCTTTAATTTATTGAATGTTTCCACGCATTCATTTGCCAATATGCCTAACATTCCTGCTTTATTAAGTATCTCATTGTGAGAAATGGCACCTTCTTTTCTGGCGACTGAAAAAATTGATCTTTCTCCATGAGAGCCTTTGATTTTAATTGAGAGGCTATTTTGCACTTCATCTATATTTGATTCTTTAATCATAATATCAGCATTTTTCGATATTTTTTCATTATAAATTGAAGGGATGGAGAAAGTATAATCGCCGTTCATTAATTGGTCGCTGTCGTGATTGTTATTTTGATTATAATTGTTCGCAGTTTCTATATTTAAATTGGTTATTAGAACATATTTCTTTATCGTGAATGGGTATTTTTCTTCCTGGTAAATTGAGTAAAATTCAAAATCCAGATAATTTATCGCGTTTAATAATTTCTCTTCTAATTCCGGCATAGTCTTGGATTTCTGAATTTCTGATAAAATCTCATTAAATGACGTATTCATAAGATTTTCCTCATTGTATAATATTAACAGTGGAATTAATTCTATATCAATAATATTTTATTTATATAATCAATTGGAAGTAAAAATATTTTAAAAATTTTATTTGTATTATAACCTTTAAGAAATGAATATGCCACTTAGAGTTATATCGATTACTGAGTCTTATATATTACGGCGAGGCGTATCCTCCAGTGATATCTTAGGTTTACCCTGTTACATAGCACTGTTATGCTTGCTGGCCTAATTTAATTTGATCACAGGTATTTTCATGGCAAAACTTTCTTTTGACTCTATCGAAGCACAAGCAAGTTATGGGGTTGGCTTACAAGTCGGTCAGCAATTACTGGAATCTGGTTTGCAAGGTCTGGAGCCGGAAGCATTACTGGCAGGGTTATGTGATGCGCTGGAAAGTCGTTCTCCAGCAGTGCCGGTTGATATACTGCATCGTGCTTTACGTGAGATGCATGAGCGTGCAGACGGTGTGCGCCGTGAACGCCAGCAGGCTATGGCAGAAGAGGGTCAGAAGTTTCTGGCAGAAAATGCCCAGCGTGACGGTATCAGTACGACAGAATCTGGTTTACAGTTCTCTGTACTAAAACAGGGTGATGGTGCAATTCCGGCCCGTACTGACCAGGTTCGCGTTCACTATACTGGTCGCCTGATTGATGGCACTGTGTTTGACAGTTCAGTACAGCGTGGCGAACCTGCCGAATTCCCAGTGAATGGTGTGATTGCTGGATGGATCGAAGCATTGACCCTGATGCCTGTCGGTTCTAAATGGGAACTGTATATCCCATATGATTTGGCTTATGGTGAGCGTGGTGCCGGCGCATCGATCCCTCCATATAGCACACTGATTTTTGAAGTGGAATTACTGGATATTCTATAATTTTATCCAGAAATATGATTAAAAATAGCCGGTATATCCGGCTGTTTTTGTTTTGGTGATGGCAATAAAATTCTTACAATTCCGGCAGAAGATCGATTGATAATATAGTCTAAAATGATAACAGATAACTCACTGTAGAGGTGTATGATGCTAGAACAAGTCTGCCAACTGGCCCGGGAAGCTGGCGTGGCTATTATGACAGTTTATCAGGATGGACATCCCCTGAAAGTTGATCATAAACAGGATGATTCACCGATTACTATTGCTGATATTGCGGCTCATAAAATAATTAAAGCCGGATTGTCCCGTATCGCACCGGAAATTCCATTGTTGTCGGAAGAAGAGCCGCCAGCCTGGGAGGAGAGGCGTGATTGGAAGCGCTATTGGTTAGTTGATCCGCTGGATGGAACCAAGGAATTTATTAATCGTAACGGTGAATTCACGGTTAATATCGCTCTGATTGATAAGGGCATTCCTGTGATGGGGGTGGTGTACGCTCCTGTACAGGATACGCTTTATTTCGGGCAGGGACGGCAGGCATGGAAAAAAACCTGTAGTGGTCAATGCTTGCCGATTAAAATTCGTGATGCTAATCCCCCAATGGTGGTAGTCAGCCGCTCTCATATGGATACAGAATTGGAGGATTATCTCAATCAGTTAGGTGAACATCAGACGGTTTCTGTGGGTTCTTCATTAAAGTTCTGCCTGGTGGCCGAAGGAAAAGCGCAACTTTATCCCCGTTTTGGACCAACTAATATCTGGGATACCGCAGCAGGCCATGCTGTGGCAATGGCGGCCGGTGCTCATGTAACCAACTGGAAAGGCCAGACTCTGGATTATACGCCTCGCGAATCATTCCTGAATCCAGGATTTAGAGTAACAATCTTTTAATAAATTAATGTCGGCTTTGCTTAAGAGCAGCAATTTCAGAGTCACGTAAATTCAAGCTCGGCTTTTTTGGTTGGAAGGTATAAACAATTAATCCCGACACAATCTCTAACAAAAAGCCGAGTATACTACGGTGCTTTGCGTGTTCATCTGGGAAATATTTTTAAGTTGGTCAACCGCTTTTTCTATCAGAAATAGTAAAGCCGGGCAATGGCCCGGCGAAAGGGTTAATGCAGCATCAGAACTTCAGCGAGCCTTGCATATAGAATGTGCGCGGCTGCCCGGCGTAGATGCCTTTATTATTATCATCATAAGAACGGGTGTAATACTCGTGGTCGAAAACGTTTTTCACCCCAAAGGCTAGAGTCAGATTGGCCATTTGTGGACCGAAGTCATACGCCATGCGCGTATCCCACAGCATAAAGCCCGGAATGCGGCCAGTGCTGCCATCGGCGCTTTCCTGTATGGTGTTAGCGTTATCAGCAAACTGGTTGGACTGGAATTCGCTGTTGAGGTTGAAGGTCCAGTTGCCAGGTTTGTAATCCATACCAAGTGTACCTTTATGCTTCGGTGAGAATGGCACTTGATTCCCGTAGGTATCGCCTTTTTCACGAATTTCCGCGTTCACATACGTGTAGTTGGCGTAAACCGAAATGTTCTCCAATTTAGACGTAAGCTCGGAAAGATTGTAACGTGCCTGAGTTTCTAGCCCTGTGTGCCGGGTTTTCCCTCGTGCCGTAACAGTATCGTTGGTCTGGTTGGAGTCGTACTGATTGTTGAAGTTAATCAGGAACAGCCCCATTTCCGCAGTCAGAGCGCCGTCGTCGTAGCGGGTTCCGACTTCCCAGGTTCGCGCTTTTTCCGGTTCTACATTGCCGCTCCGCACAGCCTTACCAATCTGGCTGTACTGTACGGTACCGAATGAGCTTTCCGTATTGGCATAAAGATTCCAGCTATCAGTAACGTGATAAAGAACGTTGAGTGCAGGCAGCGGCGCATTGTAGCTTACTTCTTGGCGGGTGCCTTTCAGGTTGTTGTTTTGGATGGATTTGATATGTTCGAATCGTATCCCTGGGGTGATGGTCCAGTTGCCGATATCAATGCGGTCGTCAATGTACCAGGCATGAGCCTCGGTACCAGAGCGGGTATTACGGTCATAAGGGCTCGACGTGCTGGGTAATTCGTCGCTGCTGGTGGCGGTATAGTAACGCATTTCGTGACTGGCTTCATTCACGTAACGGTAGCCAATTCCGACTTCATGGGCTGAAGGCCCTAAATTGAAGAGCTGGCTATAGCGCGGTTCGATGCTGCGCACCCAGTATTCCCGTGGGGAAAGGGTAATGCGTTTGCCCTGCTCAAGATAACCGCTGCGTAAGGTATGGGTATATACGCTCTGAATATTGAATTTGTGCTGCTGGTCGGGCTGATACTGATAGCTAAGGCTTGCGAGCTGACGGCGGCCCCAGAAGCGATCATATGGGCGAGTGGATTGCCAGCGATTGGCATCGTAATCGGCGCGTGAAAGACCTCCTGGCATATCCGCACTGCCATCATAATATTGCAGCAGGCTGTTGAAGGTGTGCACTTCATTGGGGGCATAGCGGTTTTTGAGCATCACGTCGTCAATGTGCGTGGCGCTGTGCTCGCGCCAGTCGCTGCCGCGTGTACCGGAGTAGAGGAGCGCCGTGCCGAAACCGTTATCTGTTGTACCTCCAATCATCAGATTATGGGTTTCTTTTGGATTATTTTGTGAAGATGTGGGGCTAAGTTGACCTTCCACGTTTGCCTCAATGCCAAAATCCTGTGGGATAGCACGAGTCACGAAATTCACCACACCACCTACGCTTTGTGGCCCGTAACGCACAGCGCCGCCGCCGCGTACTACGTCTACTGCGTCCATGTTGCCGAGAGAGACTGGCGCCAACGATAGCTGTGGCTGGCCGTAGGGTGCGAAGGGGACCGGAATGCCATCCATCAGAACCGTAGAGCGGCTGGCAAGACGCGGGTTCAGGCCACGAATGCCGAAGTTCATCGCCAGGTCGTGGCTGCCGGTACCGTTGTTTTCCGGTGCGCTGACGCCAGGAATGCGGTTTAGCACTTCACGCATTGTTGTTGCGCCTGTTTTGGCAAAATCTTCACGGCGGATAACATCGCGTGCGCCTGCATGTTCAAACACGTCAGTTTCACGAGCACTGCCCAGCCAGTCGCCTATCACGGTCATCGAGTCTTTCTGCGTGACAGAAGCGGGTTCGAGTGTGAACGTATTATCACCCAACGTTTTCGTCTGTAAATCAGTACCGATTAGTAAGGTGTTCAGTCCATCGGTGATGGAATAATCACCGTGTAGGCCGCTACTCTGTTTGCCGCGCGTTAAGCTGGCATCTACCGAAAGGGTAATACCCGCGCGGGTGGAGTACTGATTGAGAACTTTATCCAGTTCGCCTGCATTAATGTCATAGTGTGCGCTAGCTGGTGCCACAGAAGCATACGCGATCCCCGAGGTTAGGCAAGCCCCCGGTAACAGGCTTAAATGAATCGCCATTACCAGCGGTGTTGTTTTGTGAAGCGCGCGCAGTGACCGTGCACGTAAAAGTGTCATAACGTCTCCATAATCATTTTGTTGCTGTATTCACTTATAAGTCGAATGAAGAGGTAAAAAGGGACAATCGAAAATGATTATTTTTATGTTAATGATTTTTATGCGGGCAGAACATTCACCCAGTAGCGGGTAATGTATTGAATCTTAACGGGAAGTGTTTTTTCTATAACGGTTAATACCGTATCGGTATTTTTTATCGGGAAAGTGCCGGTTAACCGTAGTGAGGCGACAGTTGGGTCGCAGCGTAATACGCCGTTGCGATAGCGGGCGAGGGTCGCGATCACTTCACTCAGTGGTCTGTCGCTGAAGCTTAATATACCTTGCGTCCACGCGTTGTCTTCGGCGATTGCTGTTGTCAGTTCGCTAAAATCGGTAGCGTTGAATCTTAAGCTTTCACCCCGACGTACAATACATTTGCGGTCAGCGCCAGCCAGTGTCACTTCTACGGCATGTTGCTGCACGCTAACCAGCGTGGTGTTGTCTTCCTGACGAACCGTAAATTGGGTACCCAACGCAGTCAGTTGTGCTTGGCGGGTTTGTACGCGCAATAACTTTGTTCCAGCCCCGTGCCCGGTGGTGATGGCAATTTCGCCATACCAGAGATGCACCAGACGTTGCTGAGGGTCAAAACGGACATCCACTGCGCTGTCAGTATTGAGTGTAAGCAGTGTGCCATCGCTCAGTTGATACTGCTGAATGTCCCCTTTAGCAGTACGGTAACCAGCTCGCAGACCCTCTCCTGTTTCTGAATGCCACAGTTGCCAGATACCGCCAACCCCTAGTAGCAACAGCACGCTTTTCATCATTCTGCGGCGTGACAGGTGTGTTTCCTGAAGTGTGCGGCTTGCCACATTGCCTGGCACTACAAGCATCTGGTTACGCAGATTTTCCACCTGTTGCCACGCCCACTGATTATCCTGATGCTGTTCGTACCAACGCTGCCATTTTTCGGTTTGCCGTGGGCTTGCTTGATCGCTACTCAGTACTGCATACCAGTGTGATGCTGATTTTAGGGCCTGGAGACGAGAATTGGTCAATGTGGTATTCATATCAGAGTCCATGCTCCAGGCGAAACAGCAAGCAATGCTCGGTGGCTTTGGCCATATATTTTTTCACGGAACTGACAGACACATTAAGACGTGAAGCGATATCGCTGTAGGTCAGACTTTCAAGCTGAGACAGTAAAAACGTTTGGCGAATTTTGCTGCTCAGGCCATCGATCATCTGGTCGATTTGTTGGAGCGTCTCAAGTTGGCACTGACGAATTTCTGGCGAGGGTATAAGCGCCTCGGGCTGTTGCGCAAGCAGTTCCAGATAGGCTTTTTCCAGAGCGTTGCGGCGAAACAGATCGATCATTACCCTTTTGGCAATAGTGCAGAGGAAGGATTTTGGGTCGCGAATTGTCTGTAGCGAATCACTGGTTATCACGCGGAGGAAGGTATCCTGCGCTACGTCGTCGGCGTCAAAGGACGATTGCAGTTTGCACGTGAGCCAGTTTTTTAGCCAGCCGTGATGCGCGCCGTAAAACGATTCAAGCGTCAGCTCCGCAGAAACAACAATGTAGTCAGACATAGCTTTATAATATCAAAAGTTAATAATCACGGTATCATCTTAATGTGAGAATGGTAATCATTACAATTGTTCCTGAAGGTTTTTATTTCATGTTAACGTGATGTCGAGTAGGTGTGGTCGCAAGATTTGTCGCAAACCGAGCTTGAATTTACGTGATCTTGAAATTGCTGCTCTTAAGCAAAAGCTGACGTTAAATAAGTTGCTTTTCAGTAGGGTGGTGGTGATAAGGGCAAATCGAAATATATCCGCAAGTCGTTATCACCACTGATGTTTTTACTGTAATTCTTTACGAACTAATTCAATTACCTGTTTGATTTCGTTGCTGTTTAGCTTACCTTCTTTGGCAAACTTCGCTACGCCATTTTTATCCAGGACAACAATGGCAGAATTTTTGGGTTCCAACTGCCAGGTTTTCTTGACTACACCATTGCTGTCAGCGATAAACTGGGACCAAGGAAACTCTTTTTTGCTGTCTTCAATATTGCTGCGGACAAATGGCCCGGTACCAAATATGGCATCATTAACATTGATGATGGTGGTTGTTTGGTATTTTTCTTTTGAAAAATCAGCACGTTTTATTTCTTCTATCAGCGGAGCATTCAGTTCTTTTGCTGCACTACGACCTGCAATATGTTGTATGACTCTCACTTTTCCGATCAGTTTTCCACTATCCCAATTTTGGTAGCTAAACTTATTATTGTTGAGTAACAACTCACCTTTATCAGAAACACTGACCGCAGGAACCTTTTGTTCCAGGTTAATGTTGTGAGCGAATGCCAGAGCAGGAGAACAGAGTAGCGCAGCATATAACATAAAATTTTTGATCATAATTTTTCCTTTGTAAGTGAATGTGACGATGCACGGGCCTTTAGCATAGCGGTTATCAGTTGATTTATCTCTTTAAAGAAGATCAATTTTTTAACATTAAGTAAGGGATAAATTTACATAATTATGCATATCTAAATATCTGTCATTTTATGTAAAGTTAGTACATAAAACTGAAAATGGGGGGAACAAAATCCGATAAATTAAGTCTACTATTCTACATAACGGTGTGGTGCATGGAGCTGGTTCACCAAACGTAACCGTAAGAAGCATAGGAGGAAAAAAGCAGAGATGAAAATTTTTCACCGATATAACCCACTGAAAATTGCTCTCTACGTTAAAACTTTATTCCGTGGACGTTTATACATTAAAGATATGGGGGCTTTTGAATTCGACTGCGGCAAAATTTTACCGCCGAAGGTAAGAGACAAACGCCATTTTAGTGTGATGAGTGAAGTTAATCAGCAGGTGCTACGTTTGCAGGCCGAAATAGGATAGATAACGAGAATAGCCGCGAGTAGCATACTGAATAATCTGCGCCACAATAAGTGGCGCATAACACAGAATATTAAACGGCCTCAGTTCAAAGGCCGTTTTTATTTATCATCACTGATGGTTGGGTTGTGAGCGGGAGCTGTGGTGGGGGTGTCAGTGATTTTTGTGACTAATAGCTGATCGATTTTGTAGTTATCAATATCGACAACTTCGAACTTATAACCCGCAAACTTGACCGAGTCAGTACGTTTTGGAATTTTCCGCAATCGGAACATCATAAAGCCTGCAATGGTTTCGTAGTTACTGGAATCAGGAAAATCATCAATATCCAGTACCCGCTGTACATCATCAATCGGTGTTCCGCCTTCAACCAGCCATGAATTTTCGTCCCGGACGACGATCTGCTCTTCTTGTCCTTGATCAACCAAATCACCCATCAGGGTAGTCATCACATCATTGAGGGTAATCACCCCCATGACCAGCGCATATTCATTCAGGATAATAGCGAAATCTTCACCGGCAGCTTTAAAACTTTCCAGAGCATCTGAAAGCGTTAAAGTATCTGGAATGATCAACGCGTTGCGGATCTGGACACCTTTATTGAAGTTCAGGCTCTGACCACTCAGGACTTGGTTAAGTAGGTCTTTGGAATCCACATAACCGATAACATGATCAATATCGCCGTCACATATCAGATATTTGGAGTGTGGTTGGGTGGAAACCTGTTGTTTGATACTTTCTTCACTTTCATGCTTATCGAAGTAGACGACGCTTTCCCGTGAGGTCATGGCAGAAGGAACGGTACGGGATTCGAGTTCGAACACGTTTTCAATCAGTTCATGCTCTTGTTTACGTAGGATCCCCGCAACAGCGCCTGCTTCCACAACCGCGAAAATATCATCAGATGTGATGTCTTCATTACGTGCCATCGGAATTTTAAAGATCTTAAAGATAAGATCAGCCAGTCCATTAAATAACCAGACTAACGGACGGGAAATTGCCAGACAGAAACGCATTGGATTAACGATTTTCACCGCGACAGCTTCTGGTTTGATCATACCGATACGCTTTGGTGTCAAGTCAGCAAGCAAAATAAATGTACTGGTCACAATGATAAATGAACAGATAAAGCCGAGTTGTTCTGCCCATTCGGGCCGCATAAATTGAATGAAAAAAGCTTTCAGTGAAGGAGAAAATGCCGATTCACCAACAATACCAGCCAAAATGGCCACCGCATTCAGGCCGATTTGCACAACGGTAAAAAACATTCCCGGAGATTCTTGTAATTTGAGGACATGAGCTGCGTTGACATTACCTTCATCTGCCATCAGCTTTAATTTGATTCGCCTTGAGGCGGCCAGAGAGATTTCCGATAACGAAAAAAAAGCGCTGATCGCGCACAGTAAAAGCACCACTAAGAGACTATTTAGCATAAGGCATCCGTGTTTTACCTCCGGCGATAGGATTGGTTATGGTTGAAAGATCACCGGAGGAAACAATAAAAATTATGTAAAATAAAAAGTTGCAATAGATACTTAGAAAGCTATTGATTAGTGTGATAATTATAACATCAGTTTAGGTGAGCTGGCTAGTTTTTGCTCATTTGTGGTAGGCAAATGCCAATACCGCCTAACCCGCAGTATCCCTCAGGATTTTTAAACAGATATTGCTGGTGATAATCTTCCGCAAAATAGAATGGCCCTGCTTCTGTGATCTCGGTTGTAACAGGCCGGTTATCTCCTTGTTGTTGCATGGCTTTTTGGAAGCGTTCGCGGCTGGCTAATGCCAGTTCATGTTGCTGAGGTGATACAGTATAAATCGCGGAACGATACTGAGTGCCAATATCCCCTCCCTGACGCATTCCTTGAGCCGGGTCGTGGTTTTCCCAGAAAAGTTTTAACAGGTTTTCGTAACTATTTTTTACCGGATCATAAACAATTCTGACAACCTCGGCGTGACCGGTCAGACCGCTACAGATTTCTTCATAAGTTGGATTTTGTGTTGTACCGCCGCTATAACCCGCAGAGGTTGTGTAAATATCAGGTTGTTGCCAGAACAGCCGTTCTGCACCCCAGAAGCATCCCATACCAAAATAGGCAACTTCCATATTTTCTGGAACAGGTTCTATCGTATGATTGGTGACAGTATGTTCAGATGAAACTTTAAGTGATTCTATTCTGCCCGGTAATATGCGTTGAGGATCAAGAGATTGGATCTCATTAGCTGAAGTTGGCACAATATTCCCTCCTGTAATTATTAAGTTTTCAGATATTAATAGATTGTATATATTATAAACTTTAATCAAAATAAATTTTATTATAGTTAAATTGTTCCGATCAGGTTAGGAGTTCGCGTGTCGAGATACCCCATTTTATGTCTTCTTTGTGTGTCTATCGTAACGCCTATCGCTCATAGTGCTAGTCTTCGCCTGAAAATAGAAGGATTAACTGGCAGTTTGGAAAAAAATGCCCGAGTTCATCTTTCCACTATCAGTACTGACGAGGTTGCAGCAGATGGGCGTTTCCGCGCTCGTGTAGATAAAGCGATTCGTGAAGGCCTGCGTCCGCTTGGTTATTATGAACCCATTATCGAATTTACCTATCAGGAAAATAACCCCCCCGCTCGTTCGGTATTAACAGCAAAAGTCACGGTCGGGGAACCTGTACGGATTGCCGGTGTTAATGTTGTTTTGGACGGTGGGGCTAAGACAGATGGAGATTATGCCAAACTGGTTAAAAGCAAAAGCCCAAAAAAAGGGACAATTCTTAATCATGGTGGCTATGAAAGCTTTAAAGGCTCTCTGACTGGGCTTGCTATTAGAAAAGGTTATTTTGACGCCGTAATGAAAAAGAGCCAATTGGGTGTTGCTAAAGAGCGGCATGAGGCATTTTGGGATTTTAATTTTAACAGCGGTGAGCGTTATCACTTTGGTCAGATACATTATCGTGGTTCACAAATTCGTGAAGATTATCTGAGTCACTTGGTGCCGTTTAAAGAAGGGGATTTTTATACCTCCGAACAATTGGCGGAATTGAATCGGCGGCTGGCAGAAACCGGCTGGTTTAATTCAGCACTGGTGACACCTGATTTTAAGGCTGCCAGAAAAAGTGGTAATAAGACTCTCCCTCTTGAGGCGGTATTAACACCACGTTCCAAAAACTATGTTGAACTGGGTGGGGGTTATGGAACAGATGTTGGGCCACGGGTAAAAGCTAAGTGGACAAAACCGTGGCTAAATTCTCGTGGACACAGCCTTGGCACGAGTATCAACCTTTCTGCACCTGAACAGGTGATTGATGCTACCTATAAAATGCCGCTGAAAGCGAATCCGCTGGAGCAATATTATGCGTTGCAGACCGGCTATAAACGTAAGGATGTCAACGATACCGTATCAGATACCGCAACGGTGAACCTTTCCCGTAACTGGGATCTTTCAACTGGTTGGCAATATGGGATTAATATGCGCTGGAGTCTCAGCCACTTTACGCAAGCTAATGTCACCAATACGGCTATGTTGTTGTATCCGGGAGTGAACGTTAGTCGTATCCGCCAACGTGGGGGTACGATGCCTTATTGGGGCGATAGCCAGCGTTATTCCATTGATATTTCTGATACCCTTTGGGGTTCTGATGTGGATTTCCTGGTATTACAGGCGCAAAACGTTTGGATCAGAACTTATTGGGATAACCACCGTTTTGTTGCCCGGGGTAATTTGGGTTGGATAGAAACCAATGAGTTCCAGAAAGTCCCTCCTGATTTACGTTTCTTTGCTGGTGGTGATCGCAGTGTCCGTGGTTACCAATATCAGAAAATTTCCCCTAAAGACAATGACGGAAAATTGACCGGGGCATCTATGCTGATCGTGGGTTCGCTTGAGTATCAATATAACGTAACGGGTGATTGGTGGGGTGCTGTTTTTGTCGATACCGGTGAAGCAGTCAATGATGTTAGAAGGAGCAATTTTAAAACCGGCGCAGGTGTCGGTGTGCGTTGGGCCTCTCCTGTCGGACCCATTAAGTTTGACCTTGCCAGGCCAATAGGGGATTCAGAATCCCGTAATATCCAGTTTTACATCGGGTTAGGATCTGAATTATGAGATGGATTAAGAAGGTCAGTATTGCTTTTTTGCTGATTATTACTCTGTTGGTTATTGCTGTTGCCGGATTGGTAGGAACGCAATCTGGTTTGCATACGATGATTAACAGTGCCGTCCGTTGGGTTCCGGGGCTGGATATAGCCGGTGTTAGTGGTGGCTGGCGTGATTTGACTTTGAGAGGTGTCAGGTATCAGATGCCCGGTGTTGATGTTAATGTGAATCAACTCCACCTTTCTTTACGTCTTTCTTGCCTGAAAGATAGTCAATTATGTATTAATGCATTGACGACAGAAGGCGTAAAAGTCGCGATTAACACCAAACAATTGCCACTTGCGGGAGAGCCGTCGCCAGAATCAGCCCCTCTGACTGAACTAAAGACTCCATATCCGATTTCACTTAACTTGCTATCCATTAAAAATGCTGCGGTCACCATAGATGATAGGGTGTTTGACCTTGATGAATTCAGGACCGCAGCTGAGTGGCAGCAAAAGGCATTAATTCTTAAGTCAACGAAAATCAATGGATTGCGGGTAGGATTACCAAAGACGACTTCTGAACAATTGAAAACAGCGGAAGCAGCAGAAAAAGCAAAACGGGAAATTGAACCAGAAAAGTCGTTGGGAGAAATCCTGAAAGCACTATTCTCTCCGCCGCTATTGGCAAGGTTACCGGAAGTGCCTATTCCACTGGATATTACGGTTGAAGAGATCAGTGGTAAGCAATTACGGCTGACTGGTGATACCAATATCACAATCAATGAGTTATTACTGCAAATTAGTAATCAGGGGCAGCAGATTCAGCTTAATAAATTGAATGTAAAGGCACTGGAAGGTTCTTTAGCCGTTCATGGTTCCGCGACTTTGGCGCAGCAATGGCCGGTGAAGCTGTCAATAAAAGGTGAGATAGATCAGCAAGAGATTCAAGGGCAAAAAGTTGACTTGAAGCTTAATGGAGCTTTGCTGGAGCAACTCAACTTAATTCTGAATTTGTCTGGCCCTGTCAAAGCTAAAATTGATGCCCAGGTGGAACTGGCTAAGGCAGGTTTGCCCGTGCGTATGACGCTTGAAAGCCAGCAACTGAGTTGGCCTTTGGCGGGGGAGCCTGAATATCAGCTTGATAATGTAAAAATGCGCCTGAATGGTAAAACGAGTGGTTATGATTTGTCATTGCGTTCGGGTATTAAAGGTAATGAAATTCCACCGGCATTATTGGTGTTGGATGCTAAAGGTAATGAAGAACGCTTTAAGTTGACCCGCCTACGTTTGTCTGCTTTGCAGGGAAGGACTGAACTGGTCGGTGTGGCAGATTGGAGTAAGGCGGTAAGTTGGAATGCGGTGTTGACACTCTCTGGAATCAATACTGCTAAACAGTGGCCGGAATGGCCAGCCGAAATAGATGGAAAAATAGTGACTCGTGGCAGTTTGCACGGTGGTAGCTGGCAGCTCCGAATCCCGGAAATCACACTTGATGGTAATGTAAAACAGAACTTGATAAAAGCCAGGGGTAAGATTTCGGGTAATGCGGCTGGTCAGTGGAATATTCCTCAATTTGAGCTGGCCTTAGGGCGTAATAAAATCAATCTCCAGGGACAGTTGTTCAAACAGTGGCAACTTGATGGCGATATCAGAGCACCTAGGCTGGATGGCTTATTACCAGGACTTGGTGGTGTCGTTAATGGGACGCTGAAACTGCGTGGTAATATGCAAGCGCCTCAAATTCTGGCTGATCTGAATGCTAATGGGTTGAAATGGCAGGATTTGCGCATTGATAGTGTGAATGTGAAGGGAGATGTACGTTCTGCTGCACAGATCCAAGGCGATCTTGCTATCAAAATCGGTCAGTTGAAACAGGCTGATTTAATCGTTCGTAGTTTGACGCTGAATGCTAATGGCAATGAGAAACAACATAATTTGCAACTGAAGGTCGATGGTGAGCCGGTTGCCGGTCAACTTGCGCTTAATGGTAGTTTTGATCGCAAGCAACAACGATGGAAAGGCAGTATTAATAATACCCGTTTTGATACTCCGGTTGGCGAATGGCGTTTAACCAAAGCTATTACTATTGATTATCTCAATCAGCAGCAGAAAGTCACTGTAGGTACTCATTGTTGGTTGAATCCACATGCGCAGCTCTGCGTACCGAAACCCATTGAAGCGGGTGCCAGCGGTAGTGCATCTATTGTTCTTGATCGTTTTGATCTTGCTATGATTCAACCATTACTGGGGCCTGAAACACATTTGAAAGGGGTATTCAGTGGTAATGCGGATGTTAAGTGGAGTGCTGGAGGTGGATTGCCTCAGGCCAACGTTAATTTGCGTGGTGAGGCAGTGCAGGTTAAGCAAGTAATTGATGGCATCGCATTACCTGTAGATTTTCAAACCCTGACACTCAATGCAGGCTTGAAGAACGGAGCAGCAGAGCTGAATTGGCTGTTTAAAATTATGGGAAATGGTCAGTTTAACGGTGCGGTACAGGTTGCTGATCTTGAAGGGCGTCGCAAACTATCGGGCAATATTGGTATTCAGGATATTTCACTGGCGTTGATCAAACCGATTCTTGGAAAAGGTGATAAGGCAGAAGGTCATTTGAATGCTGACCTGCGCCTGGGCGGAAATGCCAAAAATCCATTATTGTTTGGTCGGTTGAGCCTGAGCACACTGCAAGCTTCGGGTCATTGGATTCCATTTGATATTATTCAAGGGCAACTTGGTGTAGATTTTGATGGAATACGTTCTGATCTTGAGGGGGTTATCAAAACGCCGAAGGGGCAGCTTAACCTGAATGGTGATGCTGACTGGCGTAATTTGGATGCGTGGCATGCAAGAATTGCCGCTAACGGTGATAAGTTGAGGGTAACTTTTCCACCAATGGTGAAAATTGATGTCAGCCCTGTTTTGGTATTTGAGGCTTCTCCTCAGTTGCTGAAATTGGATGGTAATGTTGATATTCCCTGGGCGAGTATTACAGTTAAAGAACTACCTGAATCGGCTGTTGAGGCATCATCGGATGAGATTATGTTGGGTGAGAATCTTCAGCCGTTAGACGTGAAAAAAGCGTCAATCCCGATTCAAAGTAACTTGATGATTCATATAGGAGATGATGTTCGACTCAGTGCATTTGGCCTCACAGCGAAACTTAGAGGCGCTCTGAAAGCTGTTCAGGGTGAACAGGGCCTGGGTTTGAATGGACAAGTTGATATTCTTGATGGCCGTTTCCATGCCTATGGACAAGATCTGATTGTCCGTAAAGGGATGATTGTGTTTTCAGGTCCATCGGATCAACCATTGCTTAATATTGAGGCTATCCGTAACCCAGAATCAACGGATGGTCGTGTTATTGCTGGGGTGAGAGTTACCGGTTTGGCGGATCAGCCAAAAGTGGAAATTTTCTCAGAACCTGCCAAATCACAACAGGAAGCGCTTTCTTACCTGTTGCGTGGTGAAGGGTTGGAGAGCAGTGACTCAGACAACTCCCAGATGGCGGCAATGTTGATAGGTTTGGGGGTTGCGCAGAGTAGTCAGTTGGTAGGTAAAATCGGTGAAATATTTGGTGTTTCCGATTTAGCACTGGATACTCAAGGAGTTGGTGATAAATCACAGGTAGTTGTTAGCGGAAAGATCACAAAAGATCTGCAAGTTAAGTATGGTGTTGGTATATTTGATTCACTGGCAACATTAACCTTACGCTATAGGTTAATGCCTAGATTGTATCTGGAAGCAGTGTCTGGTATTGATCAGACATTGGATTTGCTCTATCAGTTTGAGTTTTGAAAATGCGAATTATTGTTTATGGCAGCTTACGGCGCAAACAAGGCAATCATCACTGGATGACTGATGCTCAATGGTTAGGGGATCATAAGCTGGAAGGCTATGAGTTATACGACCTTGGGCATTATCCTGCGGTAATCCGTGGTGACGGGAGTATTGAATGTGAGATATATCGCATCAATTCTACTATCCTGACAGAGTTAGATGATTTGAAAGATAATTCTCGTGAGTATGTAAGGGAGTTGATTCAGACACCGTATGGCAGTGCATGGATATATCTTTATCAGTTTCCGGTAACCGGTTTACGGCGGATAAAAAGCGGTGACTGGCTGAAACGCCACGAAAAAGAGTAAAGTGGAGTTCCCTTTTTAAGGGATTGTGATATCAAAAACCCCCTGTCAGAAATGTCTTGGCGGGGGTTTTTTAATTATGCAGACAGAGAAAAATTATTTTTTAGCGGCACGTTCGAAAGAGGAGATAATTTCTGCTTTAGCTGCTTCGACATTATCCCAACCATCAACTTTAACCCACTTGCCTTTTTCCAGATCTTTGTAATGCTCAAAGAAGTGGGTAATCTGGGCACGCAGCAATTCTGGAAGGTCGTTCACATCTTTAATGTGATCATATTCTTTGGTCAATTTGCTGTGTGGAACCGCGACCAGTTTTGCATCTTCACCTGATTCATCAGTCATTTTCAGAACGCCAACTGGACGGCAACGGATCACAGCACCGGGTTGCAATGGGTATGGCGTTGGAACCAGAACATCAACCGGGTCACCATCCAGAGACAGAGTATTGTTGATGTAACCATAGTTGCATGGATAGAACATGGCGGTAGACATAAAACGGTCTACAAACAGCGCACCGGATTCTTTATCAACTTCATATTTAATGGGATCTGCGTTGGCAGGGATCTCAATAATGACATAGATGTCTTCAGGCAGTTCTTTTCCTGCCGGTACTAAGTTCAGGCTCATGAAAGTTTCCTTTGTGTCAAACTAAAATGTGGGAGCTATTATAGCCAAAACATGTTTAAAGTACTCTCCATTTTTCTGGCTTAAAGTTGCTTTAGTACTGGAGCAGTTAAGGTGGCGAATTTCCAGTTCTTGAGCCATCAGGACAACAGATTTTTCCGCTTTCTGGCAGTAAGGCAACGGTTCTACGTTTAAACTCGGGAATATATTCTTGTCTTGTCATAACAACCTTATCTTTGTTTATTAATTTGAAAATAAGGTGAGCATTAAATATCAAGGGCGGAGTAAGTGGGGAATTATCCGCTCTAGAAAATATTATATGATTGATGCCAGCCATATCAAAGTTCACCTTCATGCGGCAGGCGCTAAAGGAGGTAATCAGGATATGGGACGTATAAAAGGGGACTCAACACTAAGATACATTTGGACGTGGATGCGCATGGTATGCCGCTCAGAATTCTTGT
Organism: Photorhabdus tasmaniensis; assembly: GCF_011189505.1. Classification (GTDB taxonomy): domain Bacteria; phylum Pseudomonadota; class Gammaproteobacteria; order Enterobacterales; family Enterobacteriaceae; genus Photorhabdus; species Photorhabdus tasmaniensis. The sequence continues at coordinate 2,679 of NZ_PUJU01000006.1, read as the reverse complement.
TACAAGTGGTACTACAGCTGATTGTTCGCAAGCTGGCGACATGGGATTAAGATACAAATTTCTTGTCGAAAAAATCGTAATATAGAGCGGGAATATGATCGTGAGCTCTATCATCTTCGACATCATGGTTAAAAGTGCCTTCCCTTATCTTAAACGCTGGCGTGGTATAGCGACCCGATATGTGAAAAATAGTGTCTCATTTTTTGCCGCAGTTCAGATCCGTTACCCTGCACTTTGGCTGAAAATCTCATGATGACACTATGTGGTTAGGATTAATCACAATTAAGTATCTATAAATGCACATTATATTCACACTGATTTTACATTGTGATTCTCATTTGTTAGCATAGGTGATAATTTTTAGGATGATTCATTTTAGGGTACATGGATGCTGGTACTGGATAAGGCTGTTCGAGAAAGAAATATTGAGAAATTATTAGAAATTGAAGAGCGTATTTCAAAGAGTTGGTATTATAGCTCGCTGACAGGAAAAACCCAGTTTATCCCGTACCATTTCAGAAGTGCAGCACACTATACACGGATGAAACATACTAATGATGTAATTAGTTGTATTCGTCTGTTTGGTAGTGGACTTAATGAATTTGAGCTTGGTCTTTGCCGTATTGCTGGAATGCTTCATGATATTGGCCATCCTCCTTTTGGACATTCAGGCGAGCGGGTATTGAATGAGCTAATGGCTGAATATGGGGGATTTGAAAGTAATGCACAAAGTGTCAGAATCGCCTATCAACATCTTGAACTCCCAAATCTAATTTCCTCGCTTTGTATTAAATACAATCATGTAATCCCAATATGCACATGTTCTCAAAATGCCCCATTAATCAAAGGGATTTACGAATCAGAAAATTTTCTTCTGACGTTATCAAGGAATTATGATCTGGAGGAGCTAAAAGCTGTCGTGAATTACGCCGATGAGATCTCGTACACTATCAGTGACATAAAAGATATGGTTACTGAGAGAGGAAGTATGACCCTTTTGGAGTCATATCGAAAGACAGACTATTTGGATGTGTGCAAAGTCATCATCGAAATGATAAATCAGAGTACCACTCAGATAGCCTCCACAATACTTACCCAATTTTTCCTCAACTCTAAAGGTCATATTAACCTCAGTACTTTCCAAGATTTCACCCGCTGTGCAGCAGTAATTAGCAAGCAATTCTTAATCGAACACGAATACGCAATGAAAGAAGATGAGTATTCAAGGCAAATACTCTCTTGTTTATTTGAATCATTGATGCAGAGACGACAAGAAAGTGAATTGGTCCGGAATATCGTTGATTTGATTTCATCGTTAACTGAGCAACAAACACTAACATACTACTAAAAGGGAGAGTAATAAATGGAGCAGTTCAGCGTGTATGGAGATACATACCTTAACGACAGATACTCAGTATATGAGCGTTTGAGAAATGAGGCTCCGGCATATTTTTCTAAGGAAATGAATTCATGGTTTATCACTCGATACGAGGATGTATCAAGCTTATTACGTTCAAACGATTTGATTACTAGCCATCTTATTCAGGAAAAATTAGATAACCTCAAAGAAGGTGAAAGTGAACACTTTAAAGAAATTATCGACATCATTTCAACTTGGATGATTTACAACGATAGACCAGTTCACACACGCCTTAGAAAGTTCATGAACCAGGCATTTATGAGAAAAGAGCTTGAAATTATCAAGCCTGAAATTGCTAAGATTACACATACACTGATCCAAAAAATTACAGATAGTGGTTGCACAGAAATTGACTTTGTAGAGGAAATTGCACACCCATTACCTGCGATGATTTTGTGCAAAATGTTAGGTCTAGATGAAAGCGAGGTAGGAAAGTTCATCAAATGGTCGGATGATATTGCTGATTTTATGCAAAATTTTGTGGTATCAAACGTACCAGACAAAGGAGTTTCAGATATTACTAAAAAGAGCATGAGAGAGATGTTTGATTTTCTGTTTGAAACCATTAAATCTCGTCGCAATATACCTCGAAATGATCTCATCAGTCGCTTGGCTAATTCTGAGAAATTTGAAGACGGAGCGATGTTAGGTGATGCAGAAATAGCGGCTCAAACTGTTCATCTGATTTTCGGTGGACATAAAATTCCGCAATTTATGCTAACAAATATGTTGCATTGCCTGATTACTCATCCTGAACAGATGGAAGCACTTAAACAAGATAGCTCACTACTTGATAATGCACTCATGGAATCAATGCGTTTTGAGGGGCCAATTCAATATGTCACTCGTCATGCAGCCAAGGATATCGTACTGCACGGAGAAACTATAAAAAAATACGACTCGGTTTATCTGTTTTTAGGGGCCGCAAACCGCGATCCGCGAGCTTTCCAATATCCTGACATGTTTAATATTCAAAGAGAAGAGAAATTAAATCATGTTGCGTTTGGTGGTGGGTATCATGCGTGTATTGGTGCTGCGTTTGTACAAATGGAGCTCAATGTGATATTAGAAGGGTTGTTTGGTGCCTTTAAAGATATTCAATCTAACTACAATATTCAAAGCCCTGATTGGTTAGGGTGAGATCGCGAACGTTATTTAATCAAAATCGTTCAGTTTGACCCACGGAGCTACTTATGATCTCATACTCCTTTTTTCAGGAGTGCCCCCATGAATATCGACGCTTTTTCTCAGTATTTCGG
>NZ_PUJU01000005.1 GCF_011189505.1 Photorhabdus tasmaniensis | reverse complement strand
GGCGGTTGGCACGGGCGTTTTAGCGACCGGAGCCGTAAAAGTATTAGGTAACACTAAAGAAGGTGCGAAAAATCTGGCAGGAGAATTGAGGGATGCCTCAAAACCCCTGTTGAGCAATGCTAAACCTAATACCAATACCGTAACTGGCTTGATGGAAAAAGAAGCGTTGTATATAGAGCGCAATTCGGCAACAGCGACTGTCAGTGCCGCAGAAACCGGTATTCAATGGGGAAAGGGTAATATGAAGCAAGGTATGCCTTGGGAGGATTATGTAGGAACACAGCTTCCTGTCGATGCCAGATTACCGAAGAACTTTAAAACTTTTGATTATTATGATGGTGTAACCAAAACGGCAGTTAGCGCGAAGTCAATGGATACTCAGACTATGGCAAAACTGACCAAGCCAAATCAGATATATAGCTCGCTTAAAGGAAATATTGATGCTGCTTCGTTGTTCAAGACTCATACTTTATTAGATAGGAAATTGAATACGGGAAAAATCAGGGTGTTAAGGTCACAGTGACACAGGTGAAATGATGATATTCAACAAAGATCAGGATTATTGGGCTGGTTGCTACAGCACTAATGAGTTTTTACTTATTGAAACTTATTCTGGATTGGGAATGGTTGGGGTCGATCCTTTATTTCCCCGCCATCTACTTGCACCAGATGCTAATAATAAAGATATCGGTGAAACACTGATACAAGCTCTGTCAGATAGTCGAACATTAACTTCTCTTGATGAGCGTGTGGTTTTTTTTGATCTTGGAAAGGGAAAAGAGAGATATAACGAAAAAGTAGGCATGCTCATGGAGAGGTATGGTTATAAAACTAAACGCGCCTTATTCAATGGCATGAAAAACTGCACTATTCATTGTATTAATGGCTTAATAAGCATTGAGCCAAGCTACCACGAAAAGCTTGAAGCTTGGAGCGGTGATAGAATTAAAGAATCTGATTATGTTGTTCTTCCGATAGATAGTTCTTCGGAGGAAATTGGAGCAGCTCTTAGATTGGCTTTTAGTCGTTGTATCGGTTAAATCAAGATCCCAGCCATAAAAAAGCTGGGATTTTTTCCCTTTTTGGTTGTTCAGCAAGCTGTTTTCTTTTCGGTGATTAGTTATCTAAGGATAAAAAAACAGGTATCTATTAATACCAGATTTTGAAAAGGTACAGAGTAACTAAAACGGCTTATTTCCATCATGTTTAATGTATTTATCAATAATACTATCCTTCGCTTATTTTACATTTAACTGTCCTGCCATAACCATTTAAAAGCCCGAAAAAAGAGATATTAAAGCTTTTATATAAAAGACGGATTTAACTATAAATGCAGTTTTTTAAATGACGTTAACCATTAACAGAAAACTTAAAATAAATCAGCGAAAAAAAGAATATTTTCCGAAAAAAAAGAGGTGTATTTATACCACCAAGCTATTTGTAGATTGATTTATGAAGATAAAAGACTTATAAAAACAGTTCATAATTGCCAGTAAAACAACGCCAGTAAAGATAAAAAGCGAATATGATTAAACGTAAAACACAATATGCCATGATGATTAAACTTAATGAAAAGCAAGTATTAAAAGCAGTAAAAACAACGGTTAAAACCTTATAATACTGATTAAAACCCGCAATTTTAAAAATGGTTTTTAATAACAGTTTAAAATATTCCTATCATAAATCTATCAGTGAAAATGAGAAAAATAATTGGCTTTATTAATGCTTATATACCCAAGAAACTTCAAGATGCAGTTTTTAGCACCTGAAAATGGTCATTAATTCTAGATGTCAGCGAGTCCGCTATATCAGGTAGCGTTGTGGTGAAAAATTTGAACACTTTGTCTCGAAATTCATGTTTATCAGCGAAATAACGGTTATTTCGAACATGTTCATTCATGACCTTCCATAATCGCTCTATCGGGTTTAAATTGGGGCTGTAGGGAGGAAGGTAATGTAACTCAATATTGCTGACATAAGCCCAGTCCTTCACAAGATGCGCTTTGTTGTAACCCGCTCCATCCACAATAAGATGAATTTTTTGATGATACTCAGGATAAGACTTTCTTATTTCATTGAAAAAACAGCAAATGTTGTAGTCATTGAGGGTTTGATATTCCTGGAACACCGTATGACCAATGGCATTCAGGTTGAGTGCACCCAATATATTCAGGCGAGTTCGGCTTCCTGTTGTTTTGACTGTTTTTTTCTCGCCTTTTCGCATCCAGCCATAACTGAGTTTGGTGCCTTGAGTCGGGTGAACCGCGTCAAGAAAGAGGATGGGTTCGTCTTTCGCGGCGACTTTAAGATTTTCATAATATTCAATAAATTGTCTCTGTTTTTCTGCCTCGAATTTATGAGGGACACCACAAGGTTTTTTATAAGAGAAACCCTGACGGTGTAGCCATTTATTCATGCCTGGAATGCTAAAGGTAATATTCCAGAGCTGAGCAACATAGGCCACGATTTCATGGGTGTGATGGAAAAGATGTTGAGATAAATGGTTGATTAAAAAATCAGTTTGTTCTCGGGAAAGCAAACTATCAGACCCCCCATTATCAGATTTCAGTTTACCTTGATTAAGGTAATCACTGATATGGCGGTCAACAGTGGTCTGATGGAGTCGCAATGCCTGGGCTATCATGACAGAACTCCAGCCTTCAGAAGCCAGAAGGATAGCTTTTATTCTGTCTCGTACTTGACCATCACGAGTGGTGTCGTGAAGACGCTCAAGTTTGATTTTTTGTTCTGATGTAATAAATATTTTCATAGCGAGGATAATGATCTCCATTTCGGATAAAATCAAGCATCTTCAATGATTACGGGTATATACTACGGATAAAAGGACAAAAAAATATTAATCGGTTAATCAGACAATCTATTTTCCAAAATAAACTGATTTTAATAATTTTTTCAACCGGTTAATAAACTTTTTCATAAACCAGTTAAATAGTTATTTATGGAAAAAAGGAATAACAAAATACGCAAATAAATAACTTAACTGAATACGAGCTGGATGACTTACAGCGCTATTGTATTGAATTTATTATGCAATACCGTGATACATTAAATACATCCATTTAAACTTGTTTTACAATATTTTATCTCGTTTAATAGCATTGCTTTTCTACCGTTTGATTTAAATCATGTCTCTTTTTATACCTTAAATGTTATTTAACGCTAAAATCAATTCATGTCGTTTTTTTCAAGCTTTTCTCAGAGTTTAAACTTTACTGAATTAACCTTTTTATCCATTTTTTATTGTACTATTTCTTTATGGCTTACTTAGTAAAATAACGACTAGAAAGCTTTTGAATACTCATTTATTCAGATGGTGGATTCACATAATAAGTACAACACCGTTAATCTGGAAGTAAACAGGTTAATAAGGAAAACAGTCAGTATTATTATTTGTAATAAAAAACCTCGTTATTTTCAACGAGGTTTTTCAGCGATCTGAGACAGATATTTTATCCGTCTGTGGAATATCAATTAGTTTAATTCATCAACCAGAGTGATTGCACGGCCAATATAATTTGCCGGCGTCATTGTTTTCAGGCGTATTTTCTCTTCTTCGGGTAAATCCAGCCCATCAATAAAGGTTTTCATTCCTTCAGCATTGACGCGTTTACCACGAGTGAGCTCTTTCAGCTTTTCATAAGGCTTTTCGATACCGTAGCGACGCATGACGGTCTGGATAGGTTCAGCAAGGACTTCCCAATTCTTATCCAGCTCATCCAGCAGATGCTGTTCATTGACTTCCAGTTTATTTAAGCCTTTCATTGTGGATTGATAAGCAATCAGAGCATATCCCAGACCAACGCCAAGGTTACGTAAGACGGTTGAGTCAGTCAGATCACGCTGCCAACGGGAGACCGGTAACTTGCTTGCCAGATGACCAAGTACGGCATTTGCCAGCCCCAGATTACCCTCAGAGTTTTCGAAATCAATCGGATTGACTTTGTGTGGCATCGTGGAAGAACCAATTTCGCCGGCAACCGTTTTCTGTTTGAAATGGTTGAGTGCAATATAACCCCAAATGTCACGGTTGAAATCGAGCAGAATCGTATTGAAACGTGCAACGGTATCAAACAATTCGGCAATATAATCATGAGGTTCGATTTGAGTCGTGTAAGGATTCCATTTGATACCCAGTGAAGTCACAAATGTTTCACTGAACTGGTGCCAGTCAACCTGCGGGTAAGCCGCTATATGAGCATTATAGTTACCTACTGCGCCATTGATTTTGCCTAATATTTCGGTTTGCTCCAGTTGGCGATACTGGCGCTCCATTCGGTGAGCAACGTTGGCAAACTCTTTACCCACAGTGGAAGGCGTGGCAGGTTGACCGTGAGTACGGGACAACAGCGGCAAATCCCGATATTCAGCCGCCATTTTTTTTATGGTGTCAATTATCTGGCGCCATTGTGGCAAAATGACTTCTTCACGGGCTGTTTTCAGCATCAGTGCATAAGACAGGTTGTTAATATCTTCAGAAGTACAGGCAAAGTGAATAAATTCGGCAACTTTATGCAGCGCTGGCACATCGGCAACTTTCTCTTTCAGAAAATATTCCACTGCTTTGACATCGTGGTTAGTCGTGCGTTCGATCGTTTTGATACGCATTGCATCCTGTTCATTGAAATTGGCGATAATTTCATTCAGGTAAGCGTTTGCGTCCGCATTAAAAGCGGGAACTTCTTTAATTTCAGCACATTCTGCCAGTTTTTGCAGCCAACGTACTTCAACTTGCGTGCGGAATTTCAGTAAGCCAAACTCACTAAAAATGGCACGTAATGCGCTGACTTTATCGCCGTAGCGGCCATCAATCGGAGAAACAGCAGTCAGTGAGGATAATTCCATTGGTAGCAACTCCCGGATTTTATTTAACAATGAGCAAGAATATCTTTCGCCTGTTGGAGCAGGCGTTGACGAGAAAACATTAATTGCCAGCGACTACCGCCAACTTGCTGCCATAAGACAGCACAACGGACCCCTGCCAGCAGAATAGCCCTGACTTTCGCTTGTACCAGTGGATTGCGCAGAACATCAGGGGAACCTGTCACCTGGATCCTTGGGCCTAATGGGCTGACAATATCAACATAAATACCGGCCAACGCATTGAACATGCCTTCTGACATGGGTTCAAAATAAGTCTGTTGGCGCTCTAACTGGTTAATGCGGTTGCCAAGTGCGTTGGAAGCGTCCCGATTGTCATTCAGGCGGCGTTCCAGTACCATCAGGCTTAACATATAGCGGGTAATATCGGCAGAAAGACTACTGTTAGAGCCATTGAACATCCCTAGCATGACATCCAGCCCAATTTGCAGATTGCGTTCATGTTTGCCAAACACATCTAAAACAGATGCTGGGTTGGTGTTCAGAATGCTATTAACCATAGTTGCAACCGCATCGGTATCACACTGGTTTTCGTGAGCAAGTTGCTGGACCAGACGGCTTGACTGGCAAATTCCCGCCAGAGCCAGTGTAATGTTGTAATAATTCTTTGCCACAATTACTCCTGCAAACGTTGTTCAATCACGCCACCGCCAAGACAAATTTCCCCCTGATAAAAGACGGCTGACTGGCCGGGGGTGACTGCGGCGACAGGGTTAGCAAAACGGACTTCTATTTTGTCTTCGTTTATTGGTGTGACAGTGCAAGGAATATCCTGCTGGCGATAACGTGTTTTAACCACGCAGCGGATTTCTTCTGTCAGTGGTTGTCTGTCAACCCAATGAAGCTGTTGAGCAATAAGGCCGGCAGACATCATGCGGGGGTGTTCGTGTCCCTGAGCTACGATCAGAATGTTATTTTGAACATCTTTGTCTATGACATACCACGGCTCTTCACTGCCTTCTTTAGTTCCGCCGATCCTCAAGCCTTTACGTTGACCCAGTGTGTGGTACATCAGCCCCTGATGCTCGCCAAGAGTTTCTCCATCTACCGTCATAATTGGCCCCGGTTTGGCGGGCAAATAACGGCCAAGGAAATCACGGAATTTGCGCTCACCGATAAAACAGATACCCGTGGAATCTTTTTTCTTTGCCGTCACCAAACCGATTTTTTCAGCGATACGACGAACTTCCGGTTTTTCCAATTCACCAATAGGAAATAAGCTTTGCGCGATTTGCTGGTGGCTCAGGGTATATAAAAAGTAGCTTTGGTCTTTATTGTTATCGAGCCCACGCAATAATTGGCTCTTACCGTTAATATCTTTGCGGCGGACATAATGACCTGTAGCGATATAATCCGCCGCTAAATCTTCAGCGGCGAATTCCAGAAATGCTTTAAATTTAATTTCTTTGTTGCATAGAATATCTGGGTTAGGGGTTCTGCCAGCTTTATATTCAGAAAGGAAATGCTCGAAAACATTATCCCAATATTCGGCAGCAAAATTGACAGTATGAAGTTCAATACCCAATTTATCGCAAACGGATTGAGCATCGGCCAGATCAGTCGCGGCTGAACAGTACTCTTCATCATCGTCCTCTTCCCAATTCTTCATGAACAAGCCAGCCACTTGATAACCTTGCTGTTGCAGCAGGTATGCGGAAACGGAGGAATCTACACCGCCGGACATGCCGACAATGACTTTTTTCTGGCTGTTATCTGACATGGGAATCTCACTGGAGAAAAAAACAAGCGCCGTACTTTAACACGTTGTAAACGGGGGTGCATTAAACTCATCACTGTTTTGCTATTAATTAACCGGAGAGACATAGCTATCCAATAGGGTGAGAGGATGTTTTTCATTTTGCAGGTAACAGCGGATACTTTCTGCGACGAGTGGTGAACGCAGACGATCACTCTTTAATATTTGTTCTGCCGTAACCCAGTGGCAGCAGTCAATATCACTGTCCTGTGGATGGGGAGCGGTTTGCTGTTCCATTTCGATCAGAAACAGAAAGCGGATAAAGGGGGTGCTGTCTGGTGCAACCCACTGATAAATTTTCAGCAGCGCTTGTGGTTTAGCCCGGATACCGGTTTCCTCCCATAATTCACGCTCTGCTGCCTGCAATAGCGTTTCATCCGCTTCAAGATGACCTGCGGGTTGATTCCATAATGCTTTGCCATTAATTGTCTCTTCAACCACCAGGAATTTATTCTGGGCATGGACAACACAGGCAACGGTAACGTGGGGGTTAAACAAAATCGATCTCCTTCCATTCACCGGGTTTCATCTCGTCTAATTGCCAGTTTCCCAGACTAAAACGGATCAACCGAAGTGTAGGGAAACCAATATGTGCTGTCATTCTGCGCACTTGGCGGTTTCGACCTTCGTAAAGTGTTATTTTTAACCAGCTCACAGGAATGCTTTTACGTTCACGAATCGGTGGATGACGATTCCAAAGCCATGTGGGTTCATGAACTAACTCGGCACCTGAGGGCAAAGTAGGCCCATCCTTTAAAATAATACCGCCCCGCAGTTTATCGAGTGAAGCTTCATCCGGAACGCCTTCGACCTGAACGTAATAAACCTTGGCGGTTTTTTTATCCGGTTGAGTCAGATGTGCCTGAAGTTTACCGTCATTAGTCAAAATCAATAATCCTTCACTGTCACGATCCAAACGTCCGGCGGCATACACATCGGGGAACGGGATAAAATTTTTCAGTGTTGTTCTGCCCATTTCATCGGTGAACTGGGGCAAGACATCATAAGGCTTGTTAAATATCAACACCCGGCGAGGCCCTGTTGGTTTTTTGACAGAATGTGATGTTTTTCTTTGGCTGAATCGGTTAAGTTTGTGTTTTTTAACAGAGAAATTTGTCATCATAGATCACTAAGCGAAATGGGGTCGGTATTATACATTAGTCTGCTATCGATTGGCGTTTGCAGAATATTCAAGTAGTATTGACAGGTCCCTTACAAAAAATTAACAAGGTATTACGCTTACTTGAAAGGAGAGGTTAATGGAAAGCAAAGTAGTTATTCCGGCGGAAGGTAAAAAAATAACAGTCGACGCTAAAGGTAAACTGGTTGTTCCGAATAACCCGGTCATCCCTTATATCGAAGGGGATGGGATTGGTGTCGATGTTACCCCTGCAATGTTGAAAGTTGTCGATGCAGCGGTTCAGAAAGCCTATAAGGGTGAGCGTAAAATTTCCTGGATGGAAATCTACACCGGTGAAAAATCTACTCATGTATACGGTAAAGATGTTTGGTTGCCGGATGAAACTCTGGATCTGATCCGTGAGTACCGCGTCGCCATCAAAGGCCCTCTGACGACGCCGGTTGGTGGTGGTATTCGTTCTCTGAACGTGGCATTGCGTCAGCAATTAGATCTGTATGTCTGTCTTCGTCCTGTTCGTTACTACCAGGGAACGCCAAGCCCGGTTAAACAACCTGAACTGACCGATATGGTGATCTTCCGTGAAAACGCAGAAGATATTTACGCCGGTATCGAATGGAAAGCAGGCTCTGCGGAAGCGGATAAAGTGATTAAATTCCTGCAAGACGAAATGGGCGTGAATAAAATCCGTTTCCCACAGCAGTGTGGTATTGGTGTGAAACCCTGCTCTGAAGAAGGCACTAAACGCCTGGTTCGTGCTGCTATCGAATACGCGATTGATAATGACCGTGAGTCTGTCACGCTGGTTCATAAAGGCAACATTATGAAGTTCACCGAAGGGGCTTTCAAAGACTGGGGTTACCAGCTTGCGCGTGAAGAGTTCGGCGGTGAACTGCTGGATGGCGGTCCTTGGGTGAAAATTAAGAACCCGAAAAATGGCAAAGAGATCATTGTTAAAGATGTAATCGCAGATGCTTTCTTGCAACAGATTCTGTTGCGTCCTGTTGAATATGACGTTATCGCCTGTATGAACCTGAATGGCGATTATATTTCTGATGCACTGGCTGCTCAGGTTGGTGGTATCGGTATCGCTCCGGGGGCAAATATCGGTGATGAATGCGCTCTGTTTGAAGCAACTCATGGTACAGCACCTAAATATGCGGGTCAGGATAAGGTGAACCCAGGTTCGGTTATTCTTTCCGCTGAGATGATGTTGCGCCATATGGGGTGGACAGAAGCCGCTGATCTCATCATTAAAGGCACGGAAGGCGCGATTGCGGCGAAGACTGTCACTTACGATTTCGAGCGCTTGATGGAAGGCGCGAAGCTGCTGAAATGCAGTGAATTTGGTGACGCTATTATCCAGCATATGTAATCCGTGATCTTCTGAAAACTTCACGGTAGCTGATGTTTCCGTGGAGTTTTCTTGTTTCTTGAAACTTTTGCCATAGAACTCTCATAAAATAGCCATAAAAAACGTATTTGTTTATATTGCTATGATTTGTCAATTTTCCCTTATCATCATGTAGTTACCTGTTGTTTTTACACGTTTATGTCCTAATGATTGTATTGGAAAGATTCAAGTACCTAAGTGCGATGTTTTGTTGTTTTTGTTGAATGCAAAATTTTGCAAGTCACATATGCCAGAGTGTATACTGAGATTAATATTTGTTCTGTTTGATATTGAGGGGGAAAGATGAGTGACTCAGATGATAAAAAAATAGAGTTCAGCACGAGCGATGTGTTAAATGCTCTCTTGCATCGAGGGCAGAATATGCAACATCTTGCAACTCAGGAAAGTGTTGATAATCTGCGCCGTGAGAATGAGGCTAGCTTTACGTCACTTAAATCCGATATTAACCAGCGGTTTGAGGCTATGGATAAAGCCCTTAACCAACGATTTGAAGCTGCGGATAAAGCTCTTGATCAACGATTTGAAGCTGCGGATAAAGCTCTTGATCAACGATTTGAAGCTGCGGATAAAGCTCTTGATCAACGATTTGAAGCTGCGGATAAAGCTCTTGATCAACGATTTGAAGCTCTGGATAAAGAGTTTAATCAGCGATTCGGATCTATGGATAAAGGTGTTAACCAACGATTCGAGTCTGTGGATATGCGTCTTAGCAAACTTGAAGGTAAATTTGATCGTCTTCAGTGGTCTATTGTTGCTGCGACGCTGGCGTTTCTTTTTAAAGAATATATTTTTAAGGCGGTTGCTCTTATCCAGTAATCAGTTGTTTTTTTGGACTTTATTATTTTTTCTTCTTCATTCTCTTCTGCTACGGTGCCTTACCAGTTTATATCGGAATGGTACTGTAGCTGCATCTGTAACACGTCATATGGGCCGGATAATAAGTAGAGTATGACCTTCCCTTAGCGGGTTAGCAAGCTGTCAAGGGTGATTTTAGCGGGGGAATGCGATGCTATAGGGCGTCATTTTTATTTCAGTTTGGTCTGGTGACCGATAAGTAAACATAGAAGTTAAAACTGGATAGTTAATTTAATAGCTTGTAAAAATCTTTATGATAGATGTGACTAAGTAAAAACCGCTAACGGGAGTTTGTTCTCCCGCCGTTTTTATAACTGTAAATATAGTACTTATTGTATAATATTTGAATTGTTATGATTTAGTTATTATTTTCCTTATTAAGAATTTTTTCATATTCCTCCCAAACGACAGATAATGGTGAACTTAAGCAACAAATGGATATTGAACCCCCTGATGGAGGGTGGTATTCATATTTAGATCTCCCACGATAGACTCTTATAGGTAAATTGTTATCAGTAGGATTCTTCCTTTTTCTTCTTAACGTCATTCATAACCTCAACGTATATTGTTTAAATTATGGATTGAGAATACAAGTGAGATATTTTTGCAATATTAACTTCATAAACATGTTTTTTTTGTAAAAGATAACAAATGAAAATATTAGCAGTAGATAATAAAAGATCCAGTTTTATGTTGCATATAAGAGAAGTTTTTTCATATTTTTTACGAAATTAATTTCATTTTGAAATAATATTAATTGAAATTAATATGTAATGTTAACTAAGTATGAAGTAAATATTGGTTGTGGCTATGTATAGTTGAGTTAAGTGCATTGTTTTACAGATTAATGGGATTGTAATTAATCGTGAAAATATTAGTTTTGGAGAATTTTGATGCTTAAAAGTAAAGAAGTTGTTAAGGTAAATATTGAACAAGATTTTAGCAAAAAACATTGCCAACCCTCTAAATTGGAAAACTTGTTCGATAGTATGGAAAGCAGTCACTTAGGCTGTCTTTTCCTGGTTATATTAATGAATTGCTGAGTTGAGTTTTTTGTCGGTGATTTAACCAACCATTGACAGATAATCGAATTTGTATTTATGCACTGGAAAGCTACCAGATAATTGTTATTTATTTCCTTCCGACGACCAGAGAGTGGTCTGATTATTTTATAAAAAAAGATTTTGCTGTATTGGTTCCATTGTAATTTGACTTTAATTTATGTGCGGGAATATTGGGCAGTAACTTTACAGAAAATACAGTAATAGCAGAGATTGGCTATATATTCAGATAGTCAAAAAATAAGCGGGAATGTATTAATTGTGACCATATAAAGAAGTGCAGAATGTTCGTTAAAAACTTTTAATGTTAATTATAACTTAACTCAAATAATCAAAAGAAAAATATCATTTATTCTGTTGATTGGGTAAACTTATAGTTGCAGGGCAGTTATAGATTGACCTTTTTATTAGTTTTTTGAATGTTGTTTATTCATTGGGATGATATTTCAGGCATTAGCATAGGATATTGATATTTCATTGTGATCTGATGGGAGGTAGTGAGTTATCTTTTTGATTTTTAATGTTTTATATGATGATTTTTCCTATGCGAAATTTTTCTAAATTAATGACGATTTTTTTCTTAAAGCTGATAATCTGCTCACAAAATTAACCACAATATCTTATTTTTGAATCTTTTTTCTTGATATTAATTGCCTGTTGATTTAATTAGAATGCGATTCACAAATGGGAGGTGATAGATAATGGCGTGTATGAAGTTACTGACGGGCAATAGTTGATTGAATGGCATAATCTATTAACTATCGGCCAAGAAACAGGACATCAAACATTCATTTAATCTGATGGATAATGTAAAAAGGTCAGTAAACATTACACATTAATTTCAAACTTGTGTTACATTTATAGCGTTTTTCTGACCAGTATCTCTGCGTTTTTTTAAACGGCATTGCGTTAGTTGTTAATTATAAAGGCATATTAAGCGCAATGAATTCTGCCGGATACGGTTTTATGGTCAGACTAGGTTTGCTAATTTAAGGGGAAAAACATCTTGACGGAACTAATTAACTTTTTTAACAACATCCTTTGGGGCTCCGTACTGATTTATCTTCTTCTTGGGGCCGGTGTTTACTTCACTATATGTACGGGTTTTATACAGATACGCCACTTTGGGCATATGTTTTCAGTATTGAAAAACAGTAAAAAATCTGATAGTGCAGGTATTTCATCATTCCAGGCATTGTGTACCAGTTTAGCTGCACGGGTAGGTACGGGCAATCTTACCGGCGTGGCAATCGCCTTGACGGCGGGTGGGCCTGGTGCCATTTTTTGGATGTGGGTTGTTGCCTTTATTGGGATGGCGACTTCTTTTATTGAGAGCACACTTGCCCAGCTGTACAAGACAAAAGACGATAAGGGGAATTACCGTGGTGGCCCGGCCTATTACATGGAAAAAGGGCTTGGGGTACGCTGGATGGGCATTATGTTCTCCATATTCCTTATTATTGCTTTTGGTCTGGTATTTAATGCTGTCCAGGCAAATTCAATTGTTCAGGCTGCTGCTTTCGCGTTTAATTTTAATCCGTTATATGTCGGTATTGGTCTGGTGATCCTGAGTGGGGTCATTATTTTTGGTGGCTTACGCTCTATTGCCAGAGTTGCGGAGCTGGTTGTTCCTTTTATGGCGACAGCTTATCTGATCCTGGCATTTTGGGTCGTCGGGCATAATTTTGAACGAATGCCAGAAGTGTTTGCATTGATCTTCAAAAGCGCATTTGGTTTACATGAAGCGGTTGCAGGAACCGTTGGTTACGGCGTTGCGCAGGCGATGACGCAAGGCGTTCAACGGGGACTGTTTTCAAATGAAGCGGGGATGGGGTCAGCTCCTAATGCTGCCGCATCTGCATCTCCCTATCCTCCTCATCCGGCGTCTCAGGGGTATGTGCAAATGCTGGGTGTCTTTATGGATACGCTTGTTATCTGTAGTGCTACCGCTGTTATCATCCTTTCATCGGGTGTGCTTGATGGCAATATTGAAGGCATCAGTGGAATAGAGCTGACTCAGCGGGCATTATCCTCAGCTGTCGGTGATTGGGGATCTGAGTTTATCGCGTTAGCTATCTTCTTCTTCGCTTTCACATCAATCATTGCGAATTATGCTTACGCTGAAAGCAATATCGTCTTTCTTGAACGTAATCATACTGCGGGTCTGGTGATCCTCCGTCTGGCGGCATTAGGTATGGTGATGTTTGGTGCATTGGCTGAATTGCCTTTAGTTTGGAAAATGGCTGATTTATCTATGGCATTGATGGCAATTACCAATTTAACCGCTATTTTGTTACTTTCCGGTGTCGCATTTAAACTTGCAAAAGATTATAACCAGCAGAGACGTGCCGGTAAGTTACCGATATTTAATATCAATCAATATCCTGAGATTCAGCAAAAGGTTGAAGTTGGTATTTGGGAGGAAACTGCCAGTCGCGCCTACGCGAATCAAGTGACCGAGCACAAGTGAGATACCAGACAAAAGGTATAGTTAATATTATTTAATGATATAGCAACTGATTACCTTTTACGTTTTGCTTGTTATTTTTGCCTTATTCCTATCTAAATGATGGGAATAAGGCATTTTCTTTGGTGTTCTATATCAAGAATAAAGCTGATGATTTTATAAAAAAAGCGAACAAAACATAAAATTTATTTTGTACTCATTTGATTTCTTTGTGTTATTATCTTGCTTTCAATTAATAGGTGGGACAGGGAGATGATGAAGAAGATCATATTGGTTGGCTTATTTATGTTATTGGCCGGGTGTTCCAGCCAGCGTCATCTGGAAGATCGGGGCACTTATAAAGTGGATAGCTCTTTTCCTTCGAAAAGTCAGAATGACAGAGTAAGATTTTTGGTGTTCCATTATACTGCTGTCAATGATGAGGATTCTTTACGTATATTAACGCAGGACGGAGTCAGTGCCCATTACTTGATCCCGTCATTACCGAATGATGTACGCGGGAAGCCGGTCATTTTGGAATTGGTTCCCGAGGGCAAGAGAGCGTGGCATGCTGGTGTCAGTGGATGGAATGGTCGTAAAGATTTAAATGACACATCAATTGGTATTGAAATTGTCAATAAAGGATTTACGGAAAGGTTACTTGAGAGAGAGTGGTATCCGTTTAATGAGCAGCAGATCGATCTGTTAACGCGTTTGGCGAAAGATGTTATCCAGCGTTATGACATTGAACCTGTCAATGTTATTGGTCACAGCGATATTGCACCGCTGAGAAAATCTGATCCAGGTAAACTTTTCCCTTGGAAGAACTTGGCTGAACAAGGTATCGGTGCATGGCCTGATGATGCAACAGTTGAAAAATATATGGCTGGCAGAAAATGGAATGACATGGCTTTTGTTGCGTTAATACAGAAAACATTAGCTAAATATGGCTATACCATTCCACAAACGGGTGTACTTGATAAAGATACCCTTAAAACAATCAGTGCATTCCAGATGCATTTCAGACCAGATGACATCAGTGGTAATCCTGATGCGCAAACTGAGTCAATAGCTCTGGCTTTGGTTGAGAAATATAAAGGGTAGTTTGTCGCATTTAGTAAGATCGTGCCATAAAAGGAACTTTATTAGGGTGACTTTTATGGCATAGCTTCTCGATAATTAGCTCGATAAAACTTTCATAGTTCGCTTTTCTGGTTCCTTTTCACGTTGTTTTTAATCTGTAATCACAGATTATTTCGGCAATGATTAATCAAGAATTTCCACTGTCTTGATTCCAGATCTCTTTCATCATGATTTTTTGTAATTAAATTATTTTAACAAAGCAGTCTTCAAACGGGATTGTAGAAATCCGGTCATAGTTGAATAATAAAATGCTCAGTAATGATGCAATGTATATAAATAATCGTCGTTTTATTTTATAACGACGATTACGATCTTAAGTCATAGTCAGATGAAATAACGTTTTTTTTGAGATATAAAGTAAATATTATCTTTTATTATCGTTTTTTCTTGCCGGGAGAGTAAATGCAAGAATGATCCCTACCAGGCTGATAAACGGTGAATAGTTCATTATTTTGTCAGAAAGATAGTTTGGTAAGACACTGCATAGATAGATAAAAATAGATATTGACCAGCCATATAACCCCGCCTCATTAAATCTGAAAGCGGTTTTCATGATTAAATAATAAATAGTGGCGAAGGAGCACATTGCCCATATGCCAATAGAGATCATGTACAGCCATACGGATAATCCATATTGCATATAAGCGGCATAATTGTTTTCTGCCAGATAACCAGAGAGAAAAATCAGCATTCCCAGGATAACTGCTGCTGTAATAAAGTTAATAATATAATCTTTCCTACTCAGTTTTTGTCTGAAATAGTTTTTTATTGAGCTAACTAGAGAATCATCCATAAATAACAGTCAGGTAAATAAACATAGAACAGATAATAACTGATCTAATGATGGTATGAACAGAAAAACATAAGTCAGATATTAGATGAAAATATTTTAAAAGTCATTCTACACTTTAATATGTGGGAATAAGGTGATGATTGTTAAATTATATGATAGCTTGTGTTTTTTATGATTTCTCTGGTGTTTCAGTCATTCTTTGGAGAACCTGACAAATGATTACTCGTTTATCTAAGATTTTGATGGTCTTTGCAATCGCGCTGTTTGCTACATTGGTCGCTTTTGGCAATATCACAGACTATGGCACTAATTTCGTGTTTGTACAGCATGTATTAATGATGGATACCATTTTCCCTGATGCGACCATCACCTATCGTGCAATCCATTCACCGGTACTACATCACATTGGTTATATTGCCATTATTTCTTTAGAAACGTTAACCGCAGTGTTATGTTGGATTGGTAGTATCCGTTTACTGGCGAATTTGAAATCTAATGCTGCTGTCTTCAATAAAAAGAAAGCTATTGCGATAGCTGGCCTGACGCTGGGGTTCCTGACTTGGCAGGTGGCATTTATGTCAATTGGGGGTGAATGGTTTGGGATGTGGATGTCTAAACAATGGAACGGTGTGTCCAGCGCTTTCCGTTTCTTTGTCACTATCATTCTGGTATTGATTTATTTGATACAGCGTGACAGGGAACTAGATCAAGAATAAATATGAGGATAGATGTGAAAACAAGGATCGAACAACATAAAGCGACAATATTCGGATCAATTGTCTGTTGGTTAGCGACCACAATCAAATAATACCTGTGAAGTCAGTGATATCAGGAATAGGTATGAGATGGGGTTCCTTTAGATAATAAATTGCTTTACAAGAATTTATTTATGGCTATTGCGACTCCATCTTGTTCATTTGTAGTTGTAATAAACTGAGCGATATCTTTGACACCTTGTTCGGCATTACCCATTGCAACACCAACTGTGGCGAATTCGATCATAGCCAGGTCATTATTATGGTCACCAATACACATAATTTTATCTCTGGTGATACCGAGATGATCAGCAATGGCTTTGACAGCAGTACCTTTATTCACTTCTTTGCTGAGAATTTCCAGAAAATAGGGGCTGCTTTGAATCAGTGTATAGTGTTTATAAGCTTCGGCAGGAATGAAGTTGATGGCATCACGGAGAATATTAGGGTAGTCGATCATCATCAATTTAGTAAAGTGCATCTCACTGTTCATTTCATTGACAGGACAATAAATTAGCGGTGTGTCAGTGAGAAAAGCCTCTCTGACGGTATATGGGCTGATGTCACGATTAGCGGTGTATATTTTATTGAATTCTAAAGCGTGAAGATGAACGCCGATTTCGCGGGAGAGCGATTCAAAAAATAGATAGTCCTTAAAATCCAATAAATTTTCCAGCAAATGTTCACCATTATACGCCTGATGGACAACACTACCATTATTGCTGATGCAGTAACTGTTGATTTCGTCCAGCTCTAATTCCTGTAAATATCGCTGGATACCGGTAAACGGCCGGCCAGAAGCCAAAACAATATGAACGCCTTGCTTTTTGGCTTGATGAATCGCTTGTTTGACTGGAGGTGTGATCTGATGGCCCTCGTTTAGTAACGTGCCATCAAGATCAATGGCGATCAATTTTATTGACATCTCTCTCTCCTAAAAGCCTGGCAGCTTGATTGTGGTATGGCTGCGTTTGTTGGGTAATTACCCATTTACAAGGCACTTTCTGGTTGCCGTGTCATGCACAATTGGTGGCGGAATGCAGAGGTAGTTTAACCTCCAGTGCAATATCTGGATTCTGCCGGAAATCATAGGGCGTTATGCCATACTCTTTGCGAAACATATAAGTGAAATGAGATTGTGAGCCAAAGCCAAAATCCAGTGCGATATCAAAAATAGGCAAAGTGCTGTTTCTTAAAAGATGAACAGCGCCGGCCAGACGTCGCTGGCGGATATATTTGCCAAGAGAAATTCCGGTAACTTCCTTGAATATTTTCTGCATGTGCCAAAGCGAATAGCCGGAGTAAGCAGCCAGTTCTTCCAGATGGATTACCCGGCCAAGGTGATTCTCAATCCATTTACTGAGAGCGTATACAAGTGCTAAGTGATTATCCTGTGGCATTAACAATTTTGTTCTGGTTGAAGGTGAAAGGGAGTATACACAACTTTTTCTATTTTTTCTAAAGATGACAAAGTGTTGACATAGCGATTCAAATTATAACTAAATGTGATAATTGATTTTTTTGTTCTGGTGAATAGAATCCACGTAATGAGTATTTGTTTAAATTCGTTCTGGTACATTGCTGTCATAAAACTGTGAGCCAGTACGGTTTTTTCACAACGGAAAGCATGAGATGAATATTTTTCCGGTTGCACTATTGTAGAATATCATTTTCCAACTTTATTCTTAATATATTGCGTACTGACCGAACTTGAAGGAAACAGAATTGGACATAAAAAAAACCATTGCAATCTTAGTATTACTTGGAATATGTCTGTTCTTGTATCTGTTAGCTTTGGATAGCTACTGTGATCAGGGTGAAAAGTTTGATTCAGGTATTTGTTTTGTGACCCGGTATCTGCCTTTCTGATTAGTTGCTGATACTCATCAGCCATTTTCCCATCATGTATCTGTGCTAACATATGCCTTCAATATCCACCCTTTAAAGCTAGTGTTTTGTTTGCTTTAAATAAAGCAGATAAATGGGAAGCGGTTGTTTTCCCACTAATAATAAAATAAAAGTTGCAGCAAGAGGAAAAGATGGCAGAACAATCGCAGGGATCAACACTTAAACGCGGTCTAAAAAACCGGCATATTCAGCTTATTGCTTTGGGGGGGGCCGTCGGGACAGGGTTATTTCTCGGTATTGCGCAAACTATAAAAATGGCAGGTCCCTCCGTAATTTTAGGCTACGCTATCGCAGGCTTTATCGCATTTCTGATTATGCGTCAGTTGGGGGAGATGGTGGTTGAAGAGCCTGTAGCGGGGTCGTTTAGTCATTTTGCTTATAAATATTGGGGGGATTTTCCCGGTTTTTTATCAGGCTGGAATTACTGGATGATGTTTACTCTGGTCGGAATGGCAGAGTTGACGGCGGTAGGGATGTATATTCATTACTGGTGGCCTGATATTCCTACTTGGGTTTCTGCTACGGTATTCTTTGTCCTAATCAATACGGTAAATTTAATTAATGTCCGGTCATATGGTGAGACAGAATTCTGGTTTGCTATCATTAAAGTGACAGCAATTATCTGCATGATTGTTTTTGGCGCTTACCTATTGGCTAGCGGTAATGGTGGTCCACAGGCCAGTATTGCTAATCTTTGGCAATATGGCGGTTTTATGCCGAATGGGATCTCCAGCCTTATTATGGCAATGGCTGTGATTATGTTCTCTTTTGGTGGGTTGGAACTGGTTGGTATTACCGCCGCGGAAGCGGAAAATCCACGTATCAGTATTCCCAAGGCAACCAATCAGGTGGTATACAGAATATTGATTTTCTATATTGGTTCTCTGACCGTGCTATTGTCGCTTTATCCATGGGGCAATGTTATTGAAGGTGAAAGCCCATTTGTCATGATTTTCCATAACCTGGATAGTTTCTGGGTGGCTAATGTTCTGAATGTTGTTGTTCTGACTGCCGCATTGTCCGTTTATAACAGCGGTGTGTATTGTAACAGCCGGATGCTGTACGGTTTAGCAAAGCAAGGCAATGCACCCGAAATGCTGAAAAAAGTTAATGAGAGTGGTGTTCCTACTAAAGCAATCGTGATGTCTGCATTGGCTACGTCAATTGGTGTCTTGATTAACTATGTCATGCCGGGTAAAGCATTTGAATTATTGATGGCGCTGGTGGTGACAACACTGGTTATTAACTGGGTCATGATCTGTATGGCGCATTTAAAATTCCGGGCAAAGAAAGTTAAAGAGGGGGTAGAACCTTCATTTAAAGCATTCTGGTACCCGTTTAGTAACTATCTATGTCTGGTTTTCTTGGTCTTTATACTGGTCATTATTTTGATGATGGACAGTATTCGTATTTCAGTCATTCTGATGCCATTTTGGATTGGTATTTTATGGCTCGGGTTTCTCATATCCCGTTCCCGCAATAATAAAATGGAAACCATGAACCAGGGATAACCTATACCTGGATTATCTCGATAAGGATACCAGGCTGATGTCACCTACAGCCTGGTATTTGTTATCTGGTTACCATTGCCAGCGTAACCAGGCGAAGAAAACGTTACCGTTATTATATGTACCGGGAATGTATGTCCCCTGAAACGATAACCGATCGTATTCTATGGAGAATAGCGGTAGTGGGAGTGGGATAGGGACATAGTAATAATCACGGCGGGCTGTGACACTTAAAGTGAAACCAATACCCATTCGGAAGCCATCTAAATCACCGGGTATCCACATTTTCTGAAACCCGTAACCAATGATGGGTTCCAAACGGTTATGAGAATCCATAAAAGCCATAGCATAGAGAGAATGCCAGTCATTGTCTTCGTCGTAGCGGTATTTACCATAACCGAAACCCCAGGGCTGCTCATTATATTTGTCAATTTTTTCTTCATCGTAGGTAAATCTGTTATGCCAGGTCATTACCGGCAGATAAAGTTCATTGTTGGGGGTATCCCAAGTGAGAGCGACATTATTGCTGAATTTTCCCCATAAACTGTCTGAACTGTTGCTATAACTGGTCTGTGTATGGGATTCCGTGGTTGTTAATGATTGATTGGTGGTATTTGCCGTTGCTGCAAACACTGTCTCAGATGAGACGAAAAAAGTTACTGATAGGGCACAGGCTGCGGTTAAATCAAACTTCATTATTTATTGCTCCAATTCCCCGGCGACATAAATTGGGAAGATTCCTTTGCATCACGAAAAATATGACAAACATCTAAATTCAAGGATTCTACTCTTGCTATTTTCAATAAAACTTAAACAAGAAATTAATATTAAGATGTTATATGTATTAAATGAGTATATTTAATACTGATATTTGGACTGACGAATATTGGGAAATGTGTTGACTCTTTCTTTCACTCAAAGAGGGGGGGGTCGCGCCTGTAGACATACCATAGATATAAAGATTCTAATAATAAGACAGGCAAAATAAATTAAAATTATTTATATGATTTGGGATTTTGTTGAGTGGATAAACTGCAAGCTAATTAGGATAACCTTGGATTTTCAAATTTTTGCGGTTATGTTAAACAATAATTGTTGTTAAGAATTTTAAATATGTGCGTCAGCTCCATAGCTGATAAAAAATGGCTTGCCATCATATTAAGAATATGTGATAAATCGTTCGAGTAAACGAGGTACGGTTCTGTTATATGGTTCTGTTAATAGCAGCTAATAGCAGCAACTCGCTCTGGTTTTTATGTTGCGCCGAACGGCGAATTAGAATTAAGTGATCCAAAGGAAATTCTTAAAATGGCAAAAATCACTGGTACTGTAAAGTGGTTCAACGAATCTAAAGGTTTTGGTTTTATTACTCCCGCTGATGGCAGCAAAGATGTGTTTGTACATTTTAGCGCTATTCAGAGTGAAGGTTTTAAAACTTTGGCAGAAGGTCAAAAAGTTGAGTTTGAAATTCAGGACGGTCAGAAAGGTCCTTCTGCGGCAAACGTCACAGCAGCATAACTTCTTTTTGTCAATCATTTTGAATTGACGAAGTAAATTTGTTGTCTTAATTGGTTTTTTATTGGCAACAATGACATACCGATATCACCCTGTTGGTTATCTAATAGGGTGTTTTTGTTTTGACTCGGGGTGCTCTTCACTGAGCTGAGATGAACCCGTAATACCTGATCTGGATAATGCCAGCGTAGGGAAGTCAAGGTGTCTTTTTCCTGATACCTGCTTTTACTTTTGCTGGTGGGAAGGAGTACCTATGGTAAGAATCAATTCACTGACAATTGCCGGGACTGATCCTAGCGGTGGTGCTGGTATTCAAGCTGATCTAAAAACTTTTTCTGCGCTTGGTGCTTATGGCACAACAGTTATGACTGCTCTCGTCGCACAAAATACACATGGCGTGCAATCTGTTTATGACATAGATCCCGCTTTCGTTGCTGCCCAGCTTGAGTCTGTACTGTCAGATATCAGAATCGATAGCGCCAAGATAGGCATGTTATCTAATGCGGCCAATGTTGCAGTCGTTGCAGATGCAATAAGCCGTTATTCAGTACCTTATGTTGTATTAGATACGGTGATGATTGCAAAAAGTGGTGATCCGCTGCTGGCACCGGAAGCGGTTTCTGCGGTTGTTGAACGGCTATTACCGAAGATTTCGTTGATGACGCCGAATTTACCGGAAGCGGCGACCATATTGAGATGCTCTGTAGCAGAAACCGAAGCAGACATGCAAAAACAAGGACGGAAATTATTATCACTGGGATGTGAAGCGGTTTTACTTAAAGGCGGACACCTTACCGGCTGTGAAAGCCCTGATTGGCTATTTACGGAGAATGGAGAATGGCGTTTCACGGCTTCCAGAATCAATACCCGTCATACTCATGGTACAGGCTGTACGCTTTCCGCTGCATTAGCGGCTTTGCGTCCACGTTATCTGGATTGGCAGACAACGCTGCCTGTTGCTAAATCATACCTCCAGGCGGCATTAGAACGGGCGGATTCTCTGGATGTCGGAACAGGAATTGGGCCTGTACATCATTTTCATCAGTGGTGGTGAGCGTGTTTTCTTGATTCGGTGATAATGCGTCATGAAGGGTAAGATGCCTATGCTATGAGAGCAATATGGCTCAAAATGCGTAATGTCTTCACGATCTATTCATTATCACCGATGACAAGCCTTATTAAGCGATAGTTACTTGCTGATCCAGATAGACATCTTGAACCGCGTTAATCAGTTCAACACCCTCTTTCATGGATTTTTTGAAAGCTTTACGACCGAGGATCAACCCCATACCGCCTGCGCGTTTATTAATGACAGCGGTACGAACTGAATCACTCAAATCATTATCACCGGATGCACCCCCTGAATTAATCAAGCCGGCACGACCCATGTAGCAGTTAGCTATCTGATAACGGACCAGATCGATTGGGTGATCGGTGGTCAAATTGGTGTAAACACGCTTATCGGTATGACCAAAACCAATGGCAGTATAGCCGCCATTATTTTCAGCCATTTTTTGTTTAACAATATCGGCACCGATAGTGGCGGCTAAATGGTTAGCCTGACCGGTTAAATCCGCGCTGGCGTGATAATCCACGCCCTCTTTTTTGAAGGCGGGGTTACGCAGGTAGGCCCACAATACCGTGACCATGCCAAATTGATGCGCTCGTTCAAAAGCCGCTGAGATTTCCTCAATTTGACGACGTGATTCAGCAGAGCCAAAGTAAATGGTTGCGCCAACGGCTACAGCACCCATATCAAATGCCTGTTCAACTCTGGCATATAGAGTTTGATCATATTGAGCAGGGTAACTCAATGTTTCATTGTGGTTCAGCTTAACCAGAAACGGGATTTTATGAGCATAACGACGGGAAACGGCGGATAATACACCATAAGTGGAGGCGACGCAGTTACAGCCTGCTTCAATAGCCAGTTCAACAATATTTTTCGGATCAAAATAGAGAGGGTTCGCGGCAAAGGAAGCGGCAGCAGAATGTTCTACGCCTTGATCCACCGGCAAAATAGACAAATAGCCCGTGCCTGCAAGGCGACCATGATTTAACAGTGCTTGCATGGAGCGCAGAACGGTATTTGGCCGATTATTGTCGATCATGATACGGTCAACAAAATCGGAGCCTGGTAGATAAAGATTTTCACTCGGAATGGTACTACAACGATGCTGTAATAAACTGTCTGCATCTTTACCTAACAACTTAGCGATATCAGTCATGTCTTACCTCCAATTCTTAAAAGATGTTTTTGATTGTCATTTATCCTTTTCAGAATAACAAGCTATATTAGGAGGGAAGTGGTAGTGGATCGCTTCAGGTCGGCTTTAAAAGCGAAGTTTATTACTTGAAAAGGGTCGGTATTTAACGTAACAGCGACATGGCTATGCTTGCAAGTGATATAGGGGAAAGTGTAATAGCTTTATATATTTGGTTATATATTCTCATAATTTATATAAGTTTTTTGTTATATTCATAGGATTTGGTAATTGCTATTTCAACCTTGTTTTTGACAGGCGCTAGCGTAATTTCTGCGATAGCTTTCTTTGCAATTTTTCTAAGTTTTCCCATATCTTTCTATGTGGATTATAAATTAAAGAGTGAGCGCTATTTAGTATGTGAAAGAATATCTTGGATGTCGACTAATACCTATGTAAAAGATATTAAACTATGTGATTAATATTATTGTATTGTGCATTTGCATAATAAATTCATTGGTTACATGAAATGTGTACAAAAATACAATATATCCTGATATTATTTTAATGAACTTTATCAGGTTAGATGTTAATATTTTTAAGTTTTTATTTTGATGATTTATTTTACTTGATTATATAGGGTAAATAAGACTTTGGGCTGTCACGGTTTTAAAATATATATCATCCTGTAAGCGACAATCAATGTGGTTATTTATCCTCTCATGAAAATGATTATAGAGTGAGATAATTATTTTGCTAAATTTTTAGTTTCAGACTATATTTATCAATTAATTAACTAATTGAAATACATATAAATATAATTTGATTTTTTCACAGATAGAAAATTCTTCATGGTTTTTTATTGCAAATAGCGATATTTGGCTTTTTTCCATTGGTAAAAAACATTTCTCCTGTGACGTTTCTTTCTTGATTGCTCGTTTGCAAACGGTGTTTTGTCAAATTGTCAAATTGTTGACCTGTTGATAGAAGATGTCGCGTTTGATCGATAAGGTGGAATGCTTATTGCCAGATGATATTTTTTACTCTCTAGTGAGATATGGGATGTGCGGCATTGTTCGGCTTTTGGTCGATGTTTGTTATTTTACCCTTGTTAATATTATGTCTATATGAAACAGAAGTCAGAAGCCGTTCAGTGTTGATAACCAGAAGAGTGAGGTAAATGTTGAACTAATAGTTTTAATAATAAATAAATTGTAATTATCTATTTTCATAATTTTCACCTGATTAATTCTATCAATTCGTATAATATTTGCTCTAAACATGATGGGTTTCGTAAATTATTGAACAGTGAAAAATCTTAATTAAATTCCTTTAGATAGTGTGATATTTCAATAAATAGAAATATTTTCTTATTAATGCATAGAGTACAAGAAACATATTAATATAAAGGTTTATTAATTTAATAGTTAAGTTTATCTATTTAATTAATCATGTAAATGAAACTCGTAACTTATTGATTTTATTTATTGGAGAGAAAAAGAAAAGGCCAGCTCAAGGGAGATTGAGCCGGCCAAGGAGGTGGTTCCTAGTCTTACTGTAAAAATTTTTTAGTTTTTTATTTTTCACCAACAATACTACGGTAAATAAAATAGTATTGATGTGATCTGTTTCTAAAAAAAGAAATATATCATCACTAGAATGGTATATTGGTGATTATTTGTCTGCGTCTCGATTCGGTTGAGCATATTGAGAACTAATACCATTTAGATTGCGTATTAATAAGGCGTAATTAATATCAATTTGTTTAGGGATTGGTAAATAGACAATATACCCATCTCCAGGAGCAACTTCCATTGGTTGGCCTTTTTTATCCTGCATTGCCTCTAGTGTAAACGGGATATTACCTGATGGTGTCATTAATTCGAGGCTGTTTCCAACCATGAATTTATTCTTGACCACAACTTCAGCCAATCCGTTGACTCGTTTCCCTGTAAACTCACCGACAAATTGTTGGGTGTCGGATATCGAATGGCCGTATTCATAAGTCTGGTAGGCATCATGGGTATGGCGGCGCAAAAAACCTTCGGTATATCCACGGTGAGCAAGTCCTGCCAGCGTTGTCAGCAGAGTTGGATCAAACGGTTTTCCTGCGACAGCATCATCAATGGCTCTGCGATAAACTTGTGCTGTACGGGCGCAGTAATAGAAAGATTTTGTTCGTCCTTCGATTTTCAAAGAGTGAACGCCCATTTTAGTTAATCGCTCAACATGCTCAATTGCGCGTAAGTCCTTGGAGTTCATGATATAAGTACCATGTTCATCTTCAAAAGCCGACATATATTCGCCTGGACGTTTCGCTTCTTCAAACATAAATACTTTATTTGTTGGTGCGCCTTCTCCCAGTGTCGGCTCGATATTTTTTGCCGGTATAGGTTCATGCCTATGCACAATATTACCAATATCATCCGCTTTGCCTTCTTGAACATGGTATTCCCAGCGACAGGCATTAGTACATGTTCCTTGATTTGGATCACGTTTATTAATATAACCGGATAACAGGCAGCGACCGGAATAGGCCATGCATAGTGCACCATGTACGAAAACTTCCAGCTCCATCTCGGGAACATGCCGGCGGATCTCGTTAATTTCATCCAGAGAAAGTTCACGGGAGAGAATGACTCTGGTCAGTCCCATTTTTTGCCAGAATTTGACTGTTGCCCAGTTAACCGCGTTAGCCTGAACGGAAAGATGAATTTCCATTGCGGGAAAAGCTTCACGAACCAGCATAATAAGTCCGGGATCGGACATAATTAGCGCATCAGGCCCCATTTCAACCACAGGTTTTAGATCACGGATAAAGGTTTTCAGTTTGGCATTGTGCGGTGCAATATTAACCACAACGTAAAAACGTTTGCCAAGTTCATGTGCTTCTTTAATGCCTAGTGCCAGATTTTCGTGATTGAATTCATTATTGCGAACACGCAGGCTATAACGTGGTTGACCGGCATAGACTGCGTCCGCGCCATAAGCAAAAGCATAACGCATATTTTTCAGCGAACCGGCAGGGGAAAGTAATTCTGGAGTCAACATGGTTAAAAAATTCTCGGTCTGAGTTCAGTGGCAATTTTCACTACAAAAAGTGAGGGTAAGGCGGAGGATTCTAACGCTTAATTTGTTGAGGATACAAATTTATTAGCTCGAAGTGCGCAATTCTGTTGGTCGATGAAGATGCACCTTATCAGTTGAATATTGATTTCAAATGATAAGGTGTAGTTTATGATGAAAAAATATCACTCTGACTTTGTCAAATCCCGGACATTTTCACTGGAGCCATTTTTAATCGCAGACTGAAGGCCCTGTTTGGCAATGGTTTCATTATCGAAAGATTCGCTGATGCCGATGACTTGATAGTTCCTGGCTTTCAGCACGAAATAATGCTTGCCAGACTTGTGTTCCCTGATTTCGAAGTTTTTTTCTGCCGGTGAGTTTGCCTGGACAGAACGGATCCCTTTATTCGCCGCTGCCTTTGTGGTGTACATTTCACTGGTGAGGATAACGTCACCGTTCGATGCTTTTAAATTAAAGTAATACTGCTTGTTTTTTGTTCTTTTCAGATCATAATAGCCTACAGCCATAAGAAATTCCTCCAATTATAGGTAAGTATTTTTAATATAGCTGAATTTCTGACCGGCGAAAGGTTGAAAGAAATTTAATTCGGTTAAAGTGTGACAGTTATAACAAACGGCATATATCCGTTTCCCATCGGTAACCCAGCCCATAAATGGAACGAATGAACGTTTTATCATTGTCCAATTGCTCCAGTTTACGGCGCAGGTTTTTAATATGGCTATCAATAGTACGGTCTGTCACGATCCGGTGATCGTCATACAGATTATTCAGTAATTGATCGCGGGAAAACACTTGCCCTGGACGACTCGCCATCGTTTTTAATAACCGGAATTCAACCGGCGTCAAATCCAGTATTTTATCGCAGTAACGCGCTTGGAAGCAGGCTTCGTCAATGTGCAGATCACTTTGTCTGACAATATCTTGTGGCCGGTAACAGCGGCGAAGCATGGCTTTAACCCGTGCGACAATTTCACGCGGGCTGTAAGGTTTACAAATGTAATCATCTGCGCCGATTTCCAGCCCCAATAAACGGTCAATTTCTTCCGTTTTGGCGGTAACCATAATAATTGGTACGTCAGAGAAGCGGCGGATTTCTCGGCAGACAGAGATACCATCACAACCTGGCAGCATCAGATCCAATAAAATAATATCTGGATTATGTTGCTGTACGTGGGGAACAACTTGATCGCCACGCAACAGCCATTGAGTTTCGTAATCCGCCGCGCGCAGGTAATCAACCAGCAACTGGCCGAGCTTTGGCTCATCTTCAACAATCAGAACCGTATAATGGTCAAATTCTGTACTCATAATGTTTCGCTGTCAGGAGACTCAATTAGCGGCAATTCTACGATAATTCTCAGGCCACCTAAAGGCGAGGGTTCCGCACAGATGGTACCGCTATGTGCTTCAACGATGTTATAGCAAATAGCCAACCCAAGCCCTGAGCCACCACTGGCACGGTTTCGTGAGGATTCACTGCGGTAGAATCGTTCAAAAACCCGTTGGTATTGTTCGGGTAACAGGCCCGGCTCGCTGTCCTGCCAGTGCAATATAAAACGATTATCGTCAGAACATCCTTCAATAATCAGTTTTCCATTATCAGTGGTATAGCGAAGACTGTTTTCCAGCAAATTATGAAAAAGCTGAGTCAATCTGCCTGGATCAGCAAACATCATGATAGTTTCCGGTAATTTAACATCTATCTGAATGTGCTTATCAAAGAAGCGCCCACGGCAAGATGCGATAGCTGTTTGAATTAATTCACTGATATTAATAAATTCTTTCCGGTATGCCAGTGCTCCGCGATCTGATAAAGAGAGCTGGTGTAGATCATCAACCAGTTTGGTCAATGTGGTGATCTCCGCCAATAACGAATTCAGTGTTTCGGGTGTTGGTTTATGAACGCCATCCTGTAAAGCTTCCAATTCACCACGCAAGATGGAAAGGGGAGTGCGCAGTTCATGGGAAATATCGGCCATATAATCACGGCGCATCTGCTCATTTTTTTCCAGTGTACTGGCGAGTTGGTTAAAATTGTGGGCAAGCTGACCGATTTCATCTTTACTTGATGGTGTCACCCGGACACTGAAATCGCCTGACGCCAGTTTATGTGTCCCTTCGACCAGACGCTTAACGGGTTTTAACATGCCACGGGATAATAATAATGTGGCGACAATGGCCAGCAAAGTAGACAAGCTGGCAATTATCCAGCTTGTCAGTTGTTGCTGGCGATCAAAACTGATATCTGCCTGACGGGTAATTTTGTCTGATGCACTGACAATGACCCAGCCAACGACTTGGTCATTATAGATGATCGGTTTGCGATAGGTATCTTCCGGAATTTTACCTTCATGACCGACCAGCAGTTTCATCTCATTGTCCACTACCCAAAATTGAGTTCGCCAGCCACGGGGCGGAGGACCCTGGCGGCTTTCACTGGTTTGTTCAATGGAACGAATGATTTGAAAAATGACCCGGTCATTTTTCTTTAAGAATTTCCAGCTACTATATTGTTGATATTGTTCAGCCAGTGCTTCAGCCAGCATAGAGGTGCGTAATTGGATATTTTGTTTTATATAACCCATAAAACCATGCTGGAAGCTACTTCTTACGCCCCAATGCATGGTAATAAGTACCAGCATACATGTGGCAAAGATAGCCATAAATAGCTTACCGCTGATGCCCAGTTTCATCGTTGCTCTGCCATTTGTTTGATGGCACGCCGTTGTTGCCATTTCTCCCTCAGTCGATCAAAACAGAGATAGACAACCGGTGTGGTATAGAGTGTTAAAAGTTGGCTCATGACCAAGCCACCAACGATGGTTATCCCCAATGGCTGGCGTAATTCCGCTCCATCACCACTGCCTAAAACCAGTGGCAGAGCACCAAACAAGGCGGCCAGTGTGGTCATCAGAATCGGGCGGAAACGTAACAGGCTGGCCTGGAATATCGCGTCACGGGCGCAGATATTACCGTTACGCTGAGTTTCAATAGCAAAATCCACCATAATAATGGCATTTTTTTTCACGATACCAATCAACAACATGATGCCGATTAATGCTATCAGGCTGAATGGTGTGTCGAACAACTCCAGCGCCAGCAGGGCACCAATCCCGGCAGAAGGCAGAGTAGAAAGAATGGTCAATGGATGAAGATAACTTTCATACAGTATCCCCAGTACCAGATAGACCGTCATAATGGCAGCCAGGATCAGGAATAATTGTGATTTCAGGGTTTCCTGAAAAATTTGGGCGGTGCCGGCGAAAGTGCCGCGAACCGTTGAGGGCACACCCAGCCCGGTCATGGTTCTTTCAATCGCATTGATAGCATCGGACAGGGTATAACCTGTTGGTACATTGAAAGAAATGGTTGAAGCAGCAGAAAGCCCCTCATGATTCACACTTAGCGGCGCGTTAGCCGGTTGCCAGTGGGCAAAGTAGGAGAGGGGAATCGCTTTTCCTTGATTATTTATCACAAACATTTTTTCCAGTGCGCTGACATCCTGCGTATATTCCGGTGCAACTTCCATGACAACTTTGTACTGATTGAGTGGCTGATAAATAGTGGATATTTGCCGCTGACCAAAAGCATTATTCAGCATGTTATTTGCTTCATTGACGTTAATTCCCAACCGCGACATGGTGTCGCGATCATAGATTATTGCCATTTCAGCCCCTTTATCTTCTTTATCGGAATTCACATCGGTCAGTTGGGGCAGTTGCCCTAATGCTTTACGGATAATGGGTTCCCATTTGCGGAGATCATTGAGATCATCTGCCAGCAAGGTAAATTGGTAGCTGGCATTAGACTGGCGACCACCAGCTCTGACATCTTGTACTGGAATGAGAAACAGGTTTGCCCCTGGCTCATTGGCAAGCTTGATTCTCAGGCGTGAAATAACCTGTTCGGCACTGTCTGAGCGTTCTTTCAATGGTCTCAGAGAGATAAACATAAAGCCATTATTGACTCGTCCCCCACCAGTGAAACCGATAACGCTGTCTATCGCAGGATCGGCATCAATTATCTGCATAAAATTTTTCATTTTTTCACGCATAGACTGAAAAGAGATACTTTGATCTGCCCGGATAAACCCCAATAACCGGCCGGTGTCCTGCTCCGGGAAGAAAGTTTTTGGGATGTTGATATAGAGCCAAATATTCAGGGCAATGATACCCGCCAGGATTAACAATACCCAACGGCTATGGTTCAGTACCCACATCAGGGAGCGCCCATAACCTTGTTGAATTTTCAGCAGTACTTTACCGAAACCACGGATTCTTTTCTGTGCTTTAGGCAGTTGAGATTTCAGCAAATGAGCGCACATCATCGGCGTTAGTGTCAAAGAAACCAGTAATGAGATACCGATTGATGTGGTTAAGGTAATGGCAAATTCACGGAATAGCCGGCCAACCAGCCCATCCATTAGTAGAAGTGGGATAAAAACGGCAACCAGCGAAATGCTCATAGCAAGGACGGTAAAGCCCACTTCCCGGACACCGCGCAGTGCGGCTTGCATCGGTTTGATACCGGCTTCAAGGTGGCGGGAAATATTTTCCAGTACCACAATCGCATCATCCACCACAAATCCCGTCGCAATCGTCAGAGCCATCAGGGAAAGGTTGTTCAGACTGAAACCGCACAGATACATGGCGGTAAACGTTCCAATGAGTGAAACGGGGACTGCAATTGCCGGGATCAACGTTGCCCGGCCAGAACGCAAAAACAGAAATACTACCAGGATCACCAGCCCGATAGCAATCACCAACGCCCGTTCTACCTCAGACAGTGAAGCGCGAATAGTCGGTGTGCGATCCTGAGCCACTTTAAGCTGAATAGAGGCAGGAATAGCTCCACGTAATGCCGGTAATTGTTCTCGAATACGGTTTACCGTAGCGATAATATTCGCGCCGGCTTCACGGCGAATGATCAGCAAAATAGCCGGTTCACCTTCAGACATACCGGCTGCTCTGACATTTTGCACCGAATCTTTTACATCTGCGACATCCTGCAATCGCACCGGTGAGCCGTTATTATAGTGAACGATTATTGGGCGATAGCTTTCGGCGGTTTTCAGTTCATCGTTTGTTTGAACTTGCCAGCGTTGTTGCTCTGAATCCACATAGCCCTGTGGACGGCGGACATTGGCATTGCTGATGGCTTTGCGTACTGCATCCAGAGAAACACCCTGATGAAACAGCGCGCTGGGATTCAATTCAACTCTTACTGCGGGTAATGAACTGCCGCCAACAGAGACTTCACTGACGCCTTCAACTTGTGCAATTTTCTGCGCCAGTTGAGTAGACGCAAAATCATAAAGCTGCCCCTGATTATAGGTATCAGAAGTCAGTGTCAGGATCATAATCGGTGCGTCGGACGGATTTACTTTGTAATAACCCGGCCTGCCAGGCATACCGGAAGGCAACATATTTTGAGCCGCATTCAGTGCTGCCTGTACATCCCGTGCCGCGCTGTTGATATCACGGCTCAGGTCAAATTCAAGTATGATATCGGTATTGCCAAGGGAGCTGCTGGATGTCATTTCATTAACACCGGCAATTCGGCCTAAGGCACGTTCCAGCGGGGTCGCGACAGATGAGGCCATTGTCTCCGGTGAGGCACCCGGTAATGAGGCATAGACGGAGATCACCGGAAAATCCACTTGTGGCAAAGGAGAAACCGGTAACAGGGTAAATCCCAATATTCCGCACAGGGTTATGGCTAAACTTAATAGTGTGGTGGCAACCGGACGTTGGATAAATAGCGCAAAAAATTTCACCGCGGCTCCTGATGATCAATGGATGAAATATCTGATGCTGAGAACATGCGGTTACGGCGATAGTGTGCCAGCCGATCGAACAGTAAATAGATCACCGGGGTGGTAAACAGCGTCAGGATCTGGCTCATCATCAGCCCACCCACCATACAGACACCCAGAGGGCGGCGTAATTCGGCACCTGCACCGGTACTGAGCATCAATGGCAGTGCGCCAAGCAATGCTGCCATTGTGGTCATCAGAATCGGACGAAAACGCAATAAACATGCCTGATAAATCGCTTCGTAAGGGGATAATCCCTGCTCGCGTTCTGCCGCCAGTGCAAAATCGATCATCATGATGGCATTTTTTTTCACAATACCTATCAGCAAGATAATGCCGATGATCGCAATAACATCCAGTTCGTGACCTGCCATCATCAGTGCCAGCAGTGCACCGACTCCTGCGGTCGGCAAAGTGGAGAGAATTGTCACCGGATGGATAAAACTTTCATACAGGATCCCTAATACGATATACATAGCGATGACAGCAGCTGCGATCAGCCACAATGTATTACCCAGCGCGCTTTCAAATGCCAGTGTTGCTCCCTGAAACTGGGGGGTTATGTCTTTGGGCATGTTGATCAATTGCACGGCATCACGAACAGCATTGACGGCCTGTTCAAGAGAAGCGTTTTCGGCAACGTTGAAAGAGAATGTCGCAGCGGGGAATTGCGCCAGATGGTTAATTGCCAGTGGTCCAAATCTTTGTTCAACAGTGGCGATAGCCCGGAGTGGCACAATATTGCCGTCAGTTCCGCTCAGACGGATGTTATCAAATGCTGCCAGCCCTGGAGTCGATTTCACATCATGTTCCAGTACAACCCGATACTGATTAGCCTGAGTATAAATGGTTGAAATTAGCCTTTGGCCGAATGCGTTGTAGAGTGCGTTATCTACGGCTGCCATTGAAATGCCTAATCGGCTGGCGGTATCTCTGTCTACTTTGACATAGGCAATCGGCCCTTGATCTTGCCAGTCACTGCTGACATCAACCAGTGCTGATCTCTGTTTCAGTTCAGTCAGTAATTTGGGTACCCAAATACCCAATTCATTCAGGGAAGTCGCCTGTACTGTAAATTGATATTGGGTGCGTGTAACCTGAGTATCAATCGTCAGGTCCTGCATAGGTTGCAGATAGAGTTTTACTCCGGGTATAGACGCAATTTTTTCCTGCAAACGTGGAATAATTTCGGCGATTCTGTCATCACGCTGATTGAGAGGTTTTAGTGTGATTTGTAACCGGCCGTTATTCAGTGTTGGGTTGCTGCCATCAATGCCGACAAATGTGGTGATATTTTCTATTGCCGGGTCTTGCAACAATAAGGATGAAACTTGCCGCTGTTTATCCACCATTGCCGCAAAGGAAATTGATTGCGGCGCTTCTAGTGTTCCCTGAATCAGCCCGTTATCTTGCAATGGGAAAAATCCTTTTGGAATAATGAGATAAAGCAGGGTAGTCAGAGCCAGGGTGCTTAAAGCGACGCTAAGTGTGATCCACGGATGGTTCAGCGCTTTTTTCAGCCATACGGCATAACCGGCAATTATCCGATCAAAAAAGCGTTCACTGGCCTGCTCAAAACGGTTGTGTTTTACCTTTGATTCTGGTTTGAGCATTCTGGCGCACATCATGGGTGTCAATGTCAGTGAGACAACCGCTGAAATCAGAATGGCCACGGCCAGGGTAATCGCAAACTCACGGAAAAGGCGGCCAACGATATCGCCCATAAAAAGCAGCGGGATCAGCACTGCGATCAAGGAGAAAGTCAGGGAGATAATGGTAAAACCGATTTCACCTGCGCCTTTCAACGCGGCTGCCATCGGTTTCTCCCCTTGTTCTATATAGCGGGAGATATTCTCGATGACCACAATGGCGTCATCCACCACAAAACCGGTGGCAATGGTGAGCGCCATTAGTGTCAGGTTATTAACGGAAAAACCGCAGAAATACATCACGGCGAATGTGCCGATCAGTGAAAGAGGAACAGCGATACTTGGGATAAGTGTTGCGATGCCGTTGCGTAAAAACAGGTAAATCACCATAACAACCAGTGCAATCGCCAGTAACAGCTCAAACTGAACATCTTTTACTGAGGCGCGAATCGTTGTGGTGCGGTCGGTCAAAATTTTCATATCGACAGATTTCGGTAAACTACTGATGAGTTCCGGCAATATCTGACGAATATTATCGGTGGTTTCAATCACGTTAACACCCGGCTGGCGCTGGACATTAATCACAATTGCCTGTTTGTTATTTGCCCATGCGCCCAGTTTGGTGTTTTCGGCCTTTTGTTCAATGGTGGCGATATCTTGTAACCGCACCGGTGCCCCATTTTTATAGGCAACGATCAGTTTGCGGTAATCATCTACTGATTTCATTTGATCGTTGGTCGAAAGCGTGACAGAACGAGTCGGGCCATCAAGGCTGCCTTTGGCGGAGTTGACGTTGGCATTGTTGATAGCGGTACGGAGAGTTTCGCTGTCCAATCCCTGTGCGGCGACAGCCTGAGCATTCAGCTTCACTCTGATTGCCGGGCGCTGACCACCGGCCAGTGTCACTAATCCAACCCCATTTACCTGTGAGATTTTCTGTGCGATCCGGGTTTCCACCATATCTTGAATCTGTGTCGTCGGCATTGCATCGGAGGTGATTGCCAGCGTTAGAATAGGGGGATCTGCGGGATTGACTTTGCTGTAAATGGGAGGATAGGGCAGGTCATTGGGTAATAAGTTACTGGCGGCGTTAATGGCTGCCTGCACTTCCTGCTCGGCGACATCTAATGGCAAAGTCAGTTGAAATTGTAATGTGATAACGGAAGCTCCGCCGGAACTTTGGGAGGCCATCTGTTTAAGACCGGACATTTGTCCAAGCTGGCGTTCCAATGGTGCGGTGACTGCGGAGGTCATCACGTCAGGGCTTGCGCCGGGGTAGAGTGTGACAACCTGAATGGTGGGATAGTCTACTTCCGGCAGCGCAGACACCGGTAACATGCGATAGCCGATAATCCCCGCTAATAGGATCGCCATCATGAACAGTGTGGTGGCAACGGGGCGCAGAATAAACAGGCGCGATGGTCCGCCGCCTGGAATTTGGGAGCTTACCTGCATCAGGAATTCTCCGTTTTGCTGTGTTTTTGCGGCTGAATCTTATTTGCCATTGGTGTGACAATATCCACCTTAGCGCCATCTGTCAGGCGATCGATACCATCAGTTACCACTTTATCACCCGCCGTCAGGCCAGTGTTGATAACAACCCGTTGTGTATCCTGCAATTGGACTGAAACCAGATGTTTGCTGACTTTATTATCTTTATCCAATATCCAGACAAAATTCCCTTCATTTCCCATTTGCAGAGCAGCGTTTGGGATCACCACTGCGTTTTTCAGCGTATCAACTTTAATTCGGATATTAACGAACTGATTCGGGAACAGAATGTCATCTTGATTGGCAAAACGGGCTTTCAGCTTAATGGTGCCGGTAGCGGCATTGATTTGATTATCAATACTCAGCAATTTTCCTTCGGCAAGTTGTTGCCGGTTGTTGCGATCCCATGCGCTGACAACGACATCATGATTCGCTTTCTGAGCTTGCAAGACGGCATTGATATCGTTTTCGGGCAATGAAAACAGCACATCCGCGGGATCGGTTTGTGTGATAACAACAATAGGAGAATTGTTGCCACTGGTGATAAAATTCCCGACATCTATCTGTTTCAGACCCACCTGACCGGAAATAGGCGCAGTAATACGGCTGTAAGTGAGTTGCAGCTTGGCACTGTCAATTGCGGCTTGATCAACTTTCAGACTGGCTTCATGTTGGCGGACAAGTGCACGCTGATTATCCATTTCTTGTTGGGAAATCAGTTTAGTATTTGCCAATTTCTGGTAGCGGCTGAGATCCTGACGAGCATTTGCCAGTATTGCCTCATCTTTGGCAAGTTGACCTTTAGCTTGTGCTAACTGAACCTGAAAAGGACGAGGATCAATTTCTGCCAATAAATCACCTTGTTTAATCTGTTGACCTTCCTGAAAGTGCAGAGCCATAAGCTGACCTTCAACCCGGCTGGTCACAATGGCGGTATTGGCGGCCTGAATGGTGCCAAGCCCGGTCAGAAAGCGGGGTACTGCCTGTTCTTTAGCGGTAGCAACCTGAACAGGGGGTAAAGGAGGATGTTTTGAACCCGAGGATGGATTAGATGCGTCAGGTTGTTGAGAGACTGAAGGCATATTAAATTGGTGCCAGACAAATATAGCGGCAACGATGGCAACAGCGGCCAGTGTTGCACGGAAAAGGAGGATACGGCGTTTATTATTTTTATTCATTTTTTCGACATGCGCTCTCAAATGCAAAATGTTGCTTGATTATGCCGACTGCAATAGCGGTTTAATCGTATTCTATTAGTTTAGCCAGTGAGGATAGGCTAAAAGATGAAGAAAATGTGGAAAATATGTCAAGAAAATGCTTTTTAAGTCAAATTAAGGTGTTTTTTGTCAATTTCTTCGAGGCCGCTCCAAGATTTATGTAAATGATGGTGGCTTTGTTACTTTATTATAATGCGAAGAAAAAGGGAGCTCTCTTTGTATTAGAAAAAAGAGAAAATTTAGCTGCTATTCTCGGTGTTTCAGTTAGACAATTAAATCGGGCTATTAGAAGCTTGGATGAGAAAGAGATAATTATGTCAAAGAATAAACAGGTTAAAGTTATTGATTGCAGATCTTTGGGTAATAATATTGAATTTTAAACAGTGGCGGATTCGACTAATAAGTGCAATTTAATGGCAATGGTATTTCTACTTAAAGCGTTATCGATTGGTAAAGCTTCTTAACCGCTGTAGTGCTTTTATTTCTCACATTGTTAAAAAATGGGGATTTATCATTACCGCCAGTTTCAATTGTAGCGTTGGTTTTTTCAATTAGTTTCTTTAGTCTGATAGGGTTTGCCTCATTGGCTTACGGTTCTGTAACTGGGCATGTTGCGATTGTTACTGTTCTGAGTTCATTAGCAAGTGGAGTCACCGCTTTGTTAGGTTTTTTTATTCGTGGAGAACGATTGAGCCGCATTCAGTGGATGGGCATTATTGTCATAATCGCAGGGGTCATTCTGTTGAAGTTGTAGTCGTTATAATGGATTGTTTCCCCGAAAAATTCGGGGAAACAGTGAGAAAATTAAGCTGATTGACGAGAGTTGTGGTGCCAGATTGATTATTTTTTATTTTGATGATTCCTCTGCTATTTCTAGTTGCCAACCCGTAACGTTATGCCAATATTCTTGCTCTTTTTCCAGATCAAGTTGCATCAGGGTATTTTCTGATAAGTAATTGTAAGGCAGATAGAGTGCCCAATGGCCATCATCAGTAACCAGTCTGAGTGATTCAGGGGTGGTTGTGGATTGACGTTGATTATTGAGTAAAGTTGCCAGACGCAGGATTTGAATTAATGGCAGATATTGTTTTTTCTTAAATAGATTGAATCTTGGCAAATCATCCAGTTTTATTGTTTTGCGGTGACAGCGAACCAGTGTTGCCAATAGTAATTGTTGTTCCTGATTAAAGCCTGGCAAGTTGGTGTTTTGCAAAATATAAGCAGAGTGCCGTTGTAATCCGCTTAAATTAATACTTAGCCCAACTTCGTGCAGCATTGCCGCCCAGTGTAAAATCGCTTCCAGTTGGGGCTGCACCAGCTTTGGGTTCTGGATAGCCCATTGTTGGTAAAGCGCTTCAGTGGTATCGAGCACACGTTTTGCTTGTTCTCTGTCGATATTGTAGTGTTCAGCCAGGCTTTTTGCCGTTCTCCGGCGGATGTCCTGGTGGCGGAAGCGGCCTTCCATTTCATATAAAACACCTTCGCGCAGAGCGCCATCTGATAGTTGTAACTCTTTTATATGCAAGGCATCGAATACACCGCATAAGATAGCCAGCCCGGGAACAAAAACGTGTTTACGATCATCGGATAATTCAGGTAAGTCGAGGGTTTTAAACTTTTTGAATTTAAGCACCTCTTTGACCAACATTTCCAGCCGTTCAGGTGTGATTAATCCATCCTTCTCTCCCATTGCGACCAATACTTCATAAACGGCTTTGATTGTCCCGGATGCTCCGAGCACGGAGTTCCAGCCTTTTATGCGGTATTGCCATGAGAGGTTCTCCAATTTTTGAGCTGCTTCAAGCCGTGCTCGGCGGAATTTCTCCGCACTGATTTCGCCGTCGGAAAAGAATTGGTGAGAAAAACTGATGCATCCCATCCGGCGGCTTTCTATTAATAAAGGTTCAAAATTTTCGCCGATCACCAGTTCAGTAGAGCCACCGCCAATATCAATCACTAGCTTACGATCTTGTTCCGGCTGAGTGTGTTCGACGCCCATGTAGATCAGGCGGGCTTCTTCGTGACCGGAAATAATTTCAATCGGGTAGGGGATGACCTCTTGTGCCCGCCTGATGAATTCTTTGGCGTTGCTGGCTTCACGTAAGCTGTGAGTGCCGACTAGACAGACGTTATCTGCCGGAAAGCCTTGTAGTCGTTCAGCAAACAGCGCAAGGCAAGCCAGGCCGCGCGCCATGGCTTCTTCGCTTAATTCGTTTCTTTGATTAAGACCGTAAGCAAGGTAGACATGTTGTTTTATACGGCCAAGGATCTGCAATGCGCCGTTAACGATCCGTGCAATGATCATATGGAAACTGTTTGAACCCAGATCGATAGCGGCAATTTCCATTGGTCTCGGCGTAGATTTATCGTGTGTTAGCGGCATAAATTAGGCTCTTGGTCCAGGTTGTTCGAGGGCTTTTATATAGTCATAAATCGCCAGTTGTGCACGGATTTTCCGTTTATTGCCCCGTGGCACATAGCTGTTGCTCAATTCTTTATCGACGTAACGGGCTTTTACCGTATCGTTGAATTGTAGTTCGAGAATATCCAGCACACGTTGTTTCAATTGTGGATCAAGCAGGCAGACGGCAACCTCAATCCGGTAGTCGATATTACGGGTCATCCAGTCGGCAGAGGAGAGAAAGACTTTTTCATCGCCATTATTGGTAAAGACATAAACCCGATCGTGTTCGAGGTAACGGTCAACGATACTGGTGATTTGAATATTTTCGCTGAATCCTGGCTGATTGGGCACCAGTGAACACATACCACGTATTAGCAGGCGTATTTTCACACCCGCTTCTGAGGCGTCATACAGACGGTCCACCAGATCTTTATCAACAAGGTTATTGATTTTTAACGTAATGCCAGCGGGTTTATTTGCTTTGGCGTTTGCTATTTCCTGAGAAATAAGTTGGTTGAGCATCGCGCGGGAATTTTGCGGCGAAACCATCAGGTTTTCAAAGTTGACCGGGCGATAGGGGTTTTCAATAAAGTTGAATACCCGACGCACTTCGTTGGTAATTTGCGGATTGGCTGTCAGCAGGGAATAGTCGGTATAAAGACGTGCCGTTTTTTCATTAAAGTTACCTGTACCAATATGGGCATAGCGAACAATTTCTTCGCCTTCCAGACGGGAAATAAAAAACAGCTTTGCGTGGATCTTTAGCCCCGGTGCTGAGAAAATAACATGCACACCTGCTTCGGTCAGCCGTTTGGCCCAATGAATATTGGCTTCTTCATCAAATCGTGCTTGTAATTCAACAACCACGGTAATTTTTTTACCGTTATGGGCTGCATGGATCATTGATTCAATAATGCGGGAGTCTTTTGCTACCCGATAAATATTGATCTTGATGGAAAGTACGCTTGGGTCAAAAGAAGCCTGGCGCAGTAATTCCAGCACATGTTCAAAGGTGTGATAGGGATAATAGAGCAGAACGTCCTGTTCACGAATAGCATCAAAACCATTGCGAAAATGATCAAACCCGGTGTGCCGTAATCTCGGCAAGGGTCTGTTCAACAGGTTTTTCTTTCCCTCATTGGGAAATTTAATGAAATCTTTAAAGTTGTGATAGCGTCCGCCGGCAATCACCGAGTCATCATTTGACAAGCCAAGCTTGCTACGCAGTAATTCCACCATTTCATCCGGCATTTCTCTCTGATAAACGAATCTTACCGGTTCCGCAGTCAGCCGTTGTTTCAGCGTGGATGACATCAGTTCGAGCAGGCTTGATTCCATCTCTGTTGCTAAATCATATTCAGAATCACGGGTCATTTTCATTGAATAGGCATTTAGTGAATCATAGTCAAAGAAGCCTTTAAAAATTTCATCAAGACAGTAGCGCAGAATATTGTCCAGCAGGATCATTGATTTGCGTCGTCGTGGCATTTCAGGCGGCAAATTAACAAAACGTGGTACCTTATCTGACGGAATTTCCAGTAATGCGTATTGGATATTCTGACCGCGGACAATTTCAACCGCCAGATAAGTGTAGTCATCTTTCAGAAATTCAACCAGATTTGTTTCCGGATTAATCAGGATTGGCGTGATATGAGGCCGCAGATGTTGACGAAAATATTGGCGTAACCAGATTTGTTGATTCGGTGAAATTTGGCGTTCATTGATCAGGAAAATTTGATTGCGGGCCATTTCTAGCAGTAACTCATTATAGAGCACATCAAATTCCTGATCGGTTTTAGCCACTTTAGATTGAATCTTTTTCAGTATGTGTCGGGAGCTGGTGGCAGCTCCCCGCGCTTCATTAATCAGTATTCTTCGCTTCACATCAGCAAAACGAACTTTGTAGAATTCGTCCAGATTATTGGAGTAAATACCCAGGAACCGCATCCGTTCTATCAATGGGTTGCTCTTATCCGCCGCTTCCTGAAGCACACGTTCGTTGAAGGATAACCAACTAAGTTCTTTCTCGGTATAGAGCCTGTCTTGGGACATTGTTACTCCAAGTGTTGAGGTAAAGGTAATATTATTAGTCGTGGCCGGTTGTTGCAATCTCGTCTGTCATGATGGGTTCAGGTCTTTTCATTTGCCTTGGATGCGAAATATTGAGGTTGGAAAACACACATGCGAATGGCTGTGCGGTAACCGCCATTAATAAAGAATTCATCTATTAATTCTCCCTCAGTGTAAAAACCCAGCTTATTATAGATATGAATGGCTTTGGTGTTTTCCTTATCAACAATCAGGTAGAGTTTATACAGGTTAAGGACAGAAAACGCGTATTCCATTGCCAGTTTTGCCGCTTTGATTGCATGGCCCTGACCCTGATAGGCCGGATCGATAATGATCTGAAATTCTGCCCGGCGATGGATGTAGTCGATTTCGACTAATTCAACCAGCCCAACTTTGGCGTTAGAATTCGTGATAATAAACCGTCGCTCGCTCTGATCGTGAATATGTTTGTCGTAGAGATCGCTCAGTTCAACAAAAGCTTCATAAGGTTCTTCGAACCAGTAACGCATAACGCTGGCGTTGTTATCTAATTGATGGATAAAAGGCAGATCTTCCCGCTCAAGCGGACGTAATCTGACAGGTGGAGAATGAGAACCACCAGACATTTGATACCTCGGTGTTTTTAATCAATAAGAGAGTATTATTAATAATAGTTCGCAGTGCCGGGTATATTACCACAGCACTGTAATTAGGGGGGAATAAATAGATTATTCTGCGGCATAGCCTTGTGGAGGAAGGATATTCCCATCCAGATGGGCTTTGCCATTAACCATGCTCAGACGCCCTTCGACAAACCAGTTGATCACTAATGGGTAGATATCGTGCTCTTGAGTTTGAACCCGTTTAATCACCTCACTTTCTTGATCATTTGCAAAAATAGGGACTTTGGCTTGCAGGATCACTGGGCCGCCATCCAGCTC
The DNA here is from genome assembly GCF_011189505.1 of Photorhabdus tasmaniensis. Taxonomy (GTDB): domain Bacteria; phylum Pseudomonadota; class Gammaproteobacteria; order Enterobacterales; family Enterobacteriaceae; genus Photorhabdus; species Photorhabdus tasmaniensis. Next base: position 113,569 of record NZ_PUJU01000005.1, on the reverse strand, counting down.
TTCTGTCACAAAATGAACGGAAGTGCCGTGTTCTGTATCGCCATTTTCCATTGCCTTGCGGTGAGTATGCAGACCGGGATATTTGGGCAATAGAGAAGGGTGAATGTTTAGCAGGCGACCAAAGTAGTGTTGAACAAAATCTGGCGTCAAAATACGCATATAACCTGCGAGAACGACTAAATCGGGTTGATACTGATCGATGGCGTGTTTCAGTGATTGATCATAAGTCTGGCGATCCGCATAGTTTTTCGGGCTGACGACATGGGCGGGAATTGCCGCCTGTTTAGCCCGTCGCAGACCGTAAGCATCGGCGGTATTACTGAATACCGCACAAATTTGCCCCCTGATTTTGTTCTGCTGGCAGGCGTCAATCACCGCTTGGAGATTGCTGCCGTTGCCGGAGATCAATACAACGATGTTTTTCATTGAATAACAACCTGTTGTTCGTTCTCTTTCTGTGTGGCAATAGAGCCGATTTGCCAGGCTTTCTCACCGGCGGCGTTGAGCAATTCAAGCGCTTGCTTAACGGCTGTTTGTGGTAACGCAATGACCATGCCGACACCACAGTTGAATGTACGGTACATTTCATGATGGCTGACATTACCGGTTTGTTGCAGCCAGTTAAATATTGCCGGCCATTGCCAACTGGATTCATTAATTTGCGCCTGGGTATTTTCAGGCAGGACACGTGGAATATTTTCCCAGAAGCCGCCGCCGGTCAGATGAGCAATCGCGTGAACATCAAGGTGTTCAATCAGGGATAAAAGGGATTTCACATAAATTTTTGTTGGGGCGAGCAGGTGATCTGCCAGTGATTTGCCTTCAAGCTCAGTTGCTTCCGGATCTGTGTTGCTGACGGCCAGAATTTTGCGTATCAGAGAATAGCCGTTTGAATGAGGACCACTGGCGGCGAGAGCAATCAGGGCATCACCCACCTGAACTTTACTGCCATCAATAATTTCTGATTTCTCAACGACACCAACACAGAAACCAGCAACATCATAATCTTCACCGTGATACATCCCCGGCATTTCCGCGGTTTCACCACCCACCAGAGCACAGCCGGATAATTTACAACCTTCCGCGATACCGGTAATCACGCTGGCGGCGGTATCAACATCCAGTTTTCCGGTTGCATAATAATCAAGGAAGAACAGGGGTTCTGCGCCCTGGACAACCAAGTCGTTGACGCACATTGCAACTAAATCAATGCCGATAGTGTCATGGCGTTTCAGATCCATCGCCAGACGCAACTTGGTACCAACACCGTCGGTACCGGAAACCAGAATAGGTTCGCGGTATTTTTGCGGTAATGCACATAAAGCGCCAAATCCACCTAAACCGCCCATGACTTCTGGACGACGAGTCTGTTTTACAACACCTTTGATACGGTCTACCAAGGCGTTACCAGCATCGATATCTACACCGGCATCTTTATAGCTGAGAGAGGTTTTGTTGGTCACTGAGAAGCCCTCAAGGCGGTTGCATTTGATAAATTAAGATAGAACACTGACAATTCTAACAGCCTGAGCAAACGTTTGCGAGACTCTTATTTAGGATCTCAGTTATCGGAGAAAAGCCGTGCGTTTGATTAAAATCAACGGATTGGTAGTGGTGTTGTGGTTAAAAGGCGGTATAATCTCGCGATTTTTTGTCTGCCGACGACTTGACATACAGTAGGAGAAGTCCATGAAGATCGTTGAGGTGAACCACCCACTTGTTAAACATAAACTCGGCCTGATGCGAGCGAATGATATCAGCACCAAACGCTTTCGTGAACTGGCCGCAGAAGTCGGAAGCCTTCTGACTTATGAAGCCACCGCTGATTTAGAAACCGAAAAGGTCACGATTGATGGTTGGTGTGGCCCGGTAGCTGTTGAGCAGATTAAAGGTAAGAAAATAACCGTTGTGCCTATTTTGCGTGCAGGATTGGGTATGATGGATGGCGTATTGGAGAACGTACCAAGTGCCCGGATCAGTGTCGTAGGTGTGTATCGCGATGAACAAACGCTAGAACCGGTCCCTTATTTCCAGAAACTGGCTTCTAATATTAATGAACGTCTGGCGCTGGTGGTTGATCCCATGCTGGCGACTGGCGGTTCCATGATTGCAACTATCGATTTATTGAAAAAAGCAGGCTGTCAGTCAATTAAAGTTCTGGTTTTGGTTGCGGCACCTGAAGGTATTACTGCGCTGGAAAGAGCCCATCCCGATGTAGAACTGTATACCGCTTCTATTGATGAGAGACTTAATGAACAGGGCTACATTGTGCCCGGTCTGGGGGATGCAGGCGATAAAATATTTGGTACAAAATAATAAGTTAGCCGACTTTTGAGTCGGCTTTTTTTTGGTTCGTGATGCGATAATATCAAGAGGATAAACAAATGACCCGTCGCACTATTGGGGTAGATGAGCGGCCTCCACTTTTACAGACCATTCCACTGAGCTTCCAACATCTTTTTGCTATGTTTGGTGCGACGGTATTGGTGCCGATTCTGTTTAAAGTTAACCCGGCGACGATTCTGCTATTTAACGGGATCGGTACATTGTTATATCTGATTATTTGTAAGGGAAAAATTCCGGCGTATTTGGGATCGAGTTTCGCATTTATTTCGCCGGTTTTATTGTTGTTGCCATTGGGGTATGAATTAGCATTGGGCGGTTTTATCCTGTGTGGTGTGCTGTTTTGTCTGGTTGCATTAATTGTTAAAGTGGCGGGACGAGGCTGGATTAATGTGCTGTTTCCACCTGCGGCAATGGGGGCGATTGTTGCGGTTATCGGGCTGGAGCTTGCTGGTGTTGCGGCTGATATGGCCGGTTTGCGTCCGGCAGAAGGCGCTGATGTTAATCCAACGACGCTGACAATTTCTCTGGTCACACTGGCGGTGACTGTTCTTGGCTCCGTAATGTTCCGTGGATTTCTGGCAATCATTCCGATTTTGATTGGGGTGTTGGTGGGCTACGCACTGGCATTCCTGTTGGGGGAGGTTGATTTGACTCCTGTGCGTGAAGCACCGTGGTTTGCATTGCCAACTTTTTATACGCCCCGTTTTGAATGGTTCGCTATAATGACGATCCTGCCTGCGGCATTGGTTGTTATCGCGGAACATGTTGGTCATTTAGTTGTTACGGCAAATATTGTGAAGAGAGATTTGTTGAAAGAACCCGGTTTGCATCGTTCTATGTTCGCGAATGGTTTCTCAACTGTGATTTCCGGTTTCTTTGGTTCAACCCCGAATACGACTTATGGCGAAAATATTGGTGTGATGGCAATTACCAAAGTTTACAGCACCTGGGTTATTGGTGGCGCGGCGGTATTGGCGATTCTGCTCTCCTGTGTCGGTAAACTGGCGGCAGCAATTCAAGCCGTGCCTGTTCCGGTCATGGGCGGTGTTTCTCTGTTGCTTTATGGGGTTATCGGAGCATCCGGTATTCGGGTGCTGATTGATTCCAAAGTGGATTACAATAAAGCACAAAATCTGATTCTGACCTCCGTTATTCTTATTATTGGTGTCAGTGGCGCGAAAATAAATATTGGCGTTGCTGAACTTAAAGGGATGGCGCTGGCAACCATTGTGGGTATTGGTATGAGTCTGATTTTCCGCTTGATTAGTATTATTCGTCCTGAAGAACGATATATTGAATCTTCTGTTGAATCTGTTAAGCGCGATAAGTCATTGAAGCAATAAATTCGATTTATTTCCCCGTTTTGAATGGTTTTAATCAGGGAGATCGGGGGAGGTGGACGTAAACTTATTTACGGTACCTGCGTTATGGAGGAAAAAGGAGCGAAAAGCTCCTTTTTCAGTTTATCGGACTACGTACCAGTTTCGTTTTTCATTGAGATACTGAACAGTACCTTCTCTTTCGGATTTTTTTAGGGCACTGTAAGCGGCTCTCATACGTTCAGCTTTTTTAGCTACCGCTTTTTCGAGTTCAAGCTTTTCTTTTTCGGCTTGTTTGTTATGTATGTATGACATGACCCCTTCTGTTTGGATCTAACTTATCTGTCATGGTAAAGCCGTTTTGTGTCACAAATCGATTAATATATCGTTTATAGACCCTGTTCAGTCGCTCATCTGCGGCTAGCAAAATATATCCACTAGGACTAACCGCATTATAGTGCTCATTAATCAACCTCTCAACTGCGGACATAATTATTATCGTTTGAGCATGGTTATTTGTCGGGTACCTCTCAAATAGTGTGTTATTGTCTAAATTGTTTTTTGCATATTCCACGCTAGACACTTCAAAGTCTGAGAGATGTGCTTCGCCATATCCGAGGTTTTCTATTTTAAAAGGCATAGATTTTCCCAAGGTTTCAACATGTTGAAACCTTATATTTTCAGTATTCTTCAATCAATTGCTTTCATGGCAGAATTATAATACTGATTCTCCTGTTCAAACTTGGCAGGAGAAATAAATGCGCGTTACGCCGCAAAAAAAAGAGGTTATAAGGTCAGTTAACGATAAAAGATATCAGTATTAGTCTATTAGTTACTAATAACTGATATCTCTTTAATTTTATGCTCGTTCTGGTTTCAGGTTATTCAACCAGGTGCAGATTATTCATTAAAATTGCGGCAGATAATCACGATTTATCGCTAATACGTCATCCAAAAGCGGAAAAGCAATATCCACATCGGCAACCAGTGGGTTGGTGATCAATGCCCGCAATGCAGCGTTGCGATCGCCATGAACTGCTGCTTCAATCGTCAAACGTTCGAAGGTTTTTATCTGCTGGGTCAGAGAGTACATACTGTCAGGTAGGCGGCCAAATGTCAGCGGGTGAGCGCCCTCTGCATTAATGATACAGTTGGTTTCAATGACGGCATCGTCCGGCAGGCCACGAATAGCACCGCGATTAGGGGTATTAACCACCAGCTGGCTGCCAAGATTGTTGTGAATAGCGCACATCAGATCCAATGCAACCTCAGAATAGAATGCACCACCGCGGAAACTGAGCTGTTCTGGTTTGTGAGCAAGGTTTGGATCGGCATACAGTTCAAACAGCTCCTGTTCTACTTTCATGACTTGTTCTGCCCGTGTGCCTTGTTTGGCGGCGGCTTCGCGCTCTTCTTGCAACATGCTGCGGGTCTGGTAGAAGTAACGATGATAAGGGCAGGGGATTGCACCTAATGCTCTGAGTAATGGCGGGGGCCAGGGGGATTCTTTAATGTTATTCATGGTTAATGCTACACCGTTGCATAACATATCAAGTACCCGATGCGTTTCATCCCGCCCTGAAACCAGTACCTGATGTACCCAAACCATATGATTAAGCCCTGCAAAACGTAATTGCACATCTTGATAAGGGTGTTGCAGCATATTGGCAATCATATGGTGCATGGTGACCGGGACATTACACAGGCCGATAATTTTTGCTTTGCTGTAACGGGAAACCGCTTCGGTGACGATCCCAGCCGGGTTAGTGAAGTTAACAATCCATGCATCTGGCGCAAGTTGTTCAACTTTACCGGCGATATCCAGCAAAACGGGGATGGTACGCAGCGCTTTGGCAAATCCACCTACGCCTGTCGTTTCCTGACCGATTAAGCCATATTTCAGCCCCAGATGTTCATCCATAGCACGCGCCGGAAGCTGGCCGACACGTAATTGAGTCAAAATAAAACTGGCACCGCGAATTGCATTATCCGGTGTGAAATGTACGCTGACGATAACGTGTTCCAGGCCATGGCGGGCTAGCATACGACGGGTAAGTGCAGCGATAATTTCTACTTTCTGTTTTCCACCATCAATGTCAACTAATGCCAGTTCAGAGAGTGGAATGCTTTTGTTGCGCTGAATGAGTCCTTCTACTAACTCAGGTGTGTAGCTGCTACCGCCACCGATAACGGCTATTTTGATCTGTTTCATATTTTTTCCTCCTGTGATGGCATCCGGCGGTAGAGTTCAATCATATCGCCGGCAAGATCCTGAATAACCATCGCATTCATCAAGTGATCCTGTGCATGTATAGTGATCAAATTGACAGGCAATTTACCGCCGCCTTCATCCAACCCGATTAGAGTAGTTTGAATGGCATGCGCCTCCTTGATTGCCTGTTGGGATTCAGCCATCAGTGTTTGTGAAGCTTGAAAGTCACCGTTTCTGGCATGTTGTAATGCCATCAGCGCATGGCTGCGTGCGCTCCCGGCATGAATCAGCAGTTCGACAATAGTTTGTTCCAAATCCATGTGTAAATCCTCCGAAGATCATGGCTAAGATTGCGTTTCTACGCTGGTGGATATCGTTTCTTGTTGTTGTTTATTTTCTTCATTGATTAATTGCTTTTCATAAACTTTGAAGAAGGGATACCAGATAAATAGATCGATTATCATCAGCACAATAACCAGCACTGCCGCACGGTAATCCCAGGCGGCGGAAAGCATTGCACCGAATGGAGCCGGTGTGGTCCAGGGAGAGATAGCGACCATTTTATGCACCAGATCAAGATGTAGGGTGCTGTAAGACAAGACTGCATTGACCAATGGCACAACCAATAATGGAATTAATAGGGTTGGGTTCATAACAATCGGTGAACCAAATAGCAGTGGTTCATTAATGTTGAACATGGCCGGAACTGCGCTCAGTTTTCCGATAGTACGTAAGTGTATAGAACGGCTGCGTAGGTAAAGAATAGCCAGAGCCAGGGTGGAGCCGGAGCCACCAAGACAGACATAAAATGACCAATAAGCATCAGTGAGAATTTGGGTTGCAGCAACCCCTTGAGCCATTAATGCTGCATTGGTGGCAATATTTGCCATAAATATGGGGCTCAACAGGACAGTAACAATGTTGGCACCGTGAATACCGGCAAACCACAGTAGATTGGCAATCAGCACTGCCAGCATAATGGCGGGCAGTGTGTCACCAACGGAAATGAGAGGTTGGAAAATTTGCATTATGGCGGCAGGAAGCAGCAGATTGAATTCACTCTGCAAGAACACGCTGATCGGGTAAACCGTTAGCAAGATACCGATGACCGGATACAGAAGTTCAAAAGAACGGGCAATTGCCGGTGGTACTTGTGCCGGCATACGGATAGTGATGTTATATTTTTTTAATAAACGCGTCAGTTCAACTGACCAGATAGCGCAAATCAATGCGGTGAATACCCCTGCTCCTCCGAGAAAATCGAGTGCTATTTTGTTTTCTATTTGCGGTGCTGCCGCTAATAAAAATGCCATTAGTGACAGTAAAGCAGAAGTTAACCCATCCAGACCGTAGGATTTAGCCAGGCTGTAGGCCGTGCCAACGGAAACAAATATGCTCATTAATCCCATGGTCATAAAGTAAGGCATGGTGATGGTGTCCCAGTGAATTTTCGCAAAGGACAACCAAACTTGACCAAATGAGGATGAAGTTTGTGCATCAAATGGCGGGTTTGCCACAATTAGCATGATACTGCCGATGAGCAAAAATGGCATGGCTGAGATAAAACCGTCACGTATCGCACTAATATGTCGCTGGTTACCGATTCGTCCTGCAAGTGGGACAATATGGCTTTCTACGACACGTATGAAAGCAGTATAGAGGCTCATAGGGCACTCCGTATGATGAAGTTAATTATTCCAACAGGCTTAATGCCTTATCGAGAACTTTGTCACCACGGAGAGCGCCGTAATCCATCATGTCAATAATGTCTATCGGCTTGCCGAGTGGTTTGGCGATAGCGGAAAAATGAGCCAGCTGATGTCTTACTTGCGGGCCAAGTAAAACAACGTCGGCATCGGTTATTAGATGTTTTAATTCGATGGTAGAGGCGGCCTTGATCTCAATGTCCAATGCTCGTTTTGTCACTTCTGCCTGCATACGTTGTACCAGCATGCTGGTGGACATGCCAGCAGAGCAACACAATAGGATTTTTTTCATTACTTGGTTTCCTGTTTATTATGTCAGTTGATAATGGGGTAGGCGGTAAATCAGAGCGCCCCCACTTCTTATTAAGATTAGCACTTATGTTAAATTTGTTGCGATTTTGTTGGCATATTAATCTGAATAGTGTGAGGAATAGCGATAGAATGTGATCTTTATTTGTATTGAACGTAGCGTGAAAATGTCAGGTTGTACGGGGCGTTGCAGAGGGATTTCTTATTTCATGAAAATAGTGGGTTGCTCGTTTTTACGTCAACCGGACGTTGATTATTTATCATTTTGCTAATACACTGCATACCAGATGTGCCTAATGCCGAAGCAAAGAATTTCGGCTTTTTTTCAGAAGTGCTCCGACAACTGTTGGAGGAGACGATGAATAGTTATACAGTAAAAGAGAAGATGCCCGTCCTTATCCCAGAAGCAGATTTCAATATCAAGCTTAACATGACAGAGAAAAATGTAGAGCATACCCAGGCTTTCATTGAGCGTGGGGTGAAGGTTTTCTCTTTGCCTGGATTTGTTACACCACACGGTTATCGCTTATTAGCATCTGTTTCTGGCAATCAGTACAGATTAGTTACTGGCGCAGATGAGCCGGAAACGGTTTATGCTGTGAAACTGGAGTTTATGGAACACATTATTCCATCCAAAAACACATGCACACAGATACTTGTATGGCGTACAGTCCTTCCTCAGCATGATGGGGCTGTGAGAGGCTTACCACAAGAATTTTTCAGGTTCTTTCTTGAAAATTATTCTATTGTCGTGTCTGTTAGTGAGCAGACATCAGATGGGCGCAGGTTCTGGGAGCGTATGATTGCTTGGGCAATCAATGCTGATGGATATCACGTATATGTTTCTGATGGTACCAGAGAGGAGCGTCCGCTGAATTTGATTACATCATGGGATGATTTCTATATAACTTGGGCTGATTATTGTTGGGGCTACGACAAGGATTACCACTATCGTCGCCTTTTTGTTATCAGTAAAGAACTATTACATTGATCCTTCTGAAAACTGACAAATCTCACCATCTGACTATTCCCTCTTAGATAGCATGAAATTAAAAACTTAGCCCTTTCCTGCTTTCGCATTCAGAATATTTCACCAGTGCTTACAGGTTGTTCTGTATTGTGAATAAATATTGTACATTTAAGGCGAGGCTGACATGGGTTTAACTTATTGAATCCAAAAAATAGTTTTTTTATTATTTATCTATACAGTTCATTTACAACTATTTTCTGTGATAAACTTGTTTGCGCTTGTTACCTGCTCTGTTTGAGGTGCTTCTGAACACACCATCGCAGCTTTCATTACCTTTATATCTTCCCGATGATGAAACTTTTGCCAGTTTCTTTCCGGGGGAAAACGCCACTCTGTTAGCTGCACTCAAATTGGCCATTAATCAGCCGCATGGCAGCTATATTTATTTTTGGTCCCGTGATAGTGGGGGGCGAAGTCATTTGTTACATGCCGCATGTGCTGAATTGTCCCTGAAAGATGAAGCTGTGGGTTATGTTCCGCTGGATAAACGTGCCTATTTTATCCCTGAGGTGCTTGAGGGCATGGAACACTTATCACTGGTTTGTATCGATAATATCGAATGTATTGCTGGTGATGAAGAGTGGGAAATGGCGATTTTCAATCTTTATAATCGCATTCTGGAAATCGGTCGCACTTGTTTGCTTATCAGTGGCGATCGGCCACCTCGTCAAATTGATCTCAGGTTACCTGATTTAGCTTCCCGTCTGGACTGGGGGCAAATTTATAAATTACAACCGCTTTCCGATGATGAGAAATTACAGGCTTTGCAACTGCGTGCAAAATTACGTGGGTTTGAGTTGCCGGAAGATGTGGGGCGTTTCTTACTGAAAAGATTAGACAGAGAAATGCGGACGCTGTTTATGACATTGAATCAGTTAGATCATGCTTCGATCGTTGCCCAGCGCAAGCTGACGATTCCATTTGTGAAGGATATTCTGCATCTTTAAAGATGATGGTGATTTCACCATCATCATATCTACCGGATTAACCAAGAATTTCTTTTATTTGTTCCGGCGGGCGTCCAAGCCTGGCTTTATCACCACAAACGACAATAGGGCGCTCAATCAGTTTAGGATTGGCAACCATCACTTTCAGTAGATCGTGTTGGGTGAGTTTTTCATCGGCCAGATTCAACTCTTTGTATGGCTCTTCTTTCGTTCGCATCAACTGGCGCGCATCATGAAAACCAAGCTGTTTTAACAGAACAGATAATTGCTCTACTGTAGGAGGGACCTCCAGATAGAGAATAATCTGTGGCTTAATTCCTTGCTCTTCAATAAGAGCCAAAGTTTCACGGCTTTTGGAGCAGCGGGGGTTATGATAAATGATCACCTGTTGCATGAAAATTCCTTAACGTTTGTATTGATTGTAACGTTGTTGTAGCTGGCGTAACTGATCGATACGGGCATCATAACGTTCTTGATCGTAACTGCCTAATTTTACCAGTGCGCTGGCACTGCTGAGGTATTTAATGGCATTGTCAAACTGACCAAGAAGTGCCATTTCTTCAGCATATGCCGATAATTCTTCATGGCGTTTGCCTTGTTGGGCGGCGGCTTCCCTCATCAGGCTCCAACCGTTTAGATCATCAGGATTATTGAATGTATAACGGTAGAGCAGCTTTACAGCCTGTGGGTATTGCTTTGCGTGAACCAGTGCGTTTGCCAGATTAATCTGTAAGACCACATTGTCTTTTTGTTTCTGTAAGGCGTTTTGTAATCGGGTGATCGCCTGAGCCGTTCGGTTCTGTTCAATATCAATATCGGTCATCGTGTCAATAAACCAGAGGTTATCTGGTTGTTTTGCTAATAATGGTGCCAGAATCGCCCGTGCCTCAGTGTATTTTTTATCCTGAGAAAGTAAGATTGCCTGCCCATAAGCGGCGGCAAGTTGCTCTTTAGCTGTGCCTTGACGGTAATTTTCTAAAATCTGTTCCAGATAGTCGCGTTGCTTTGTGGTGTACATTGCCATAATACGGACCTTGGCGAACAGAAAATCTTGAGATTGTGGAACACGCTTGCCGGGGTATTGGTTAGCACGGTTACGAGCATCAGCAAGGCGGCTGTCAGGTAATGGGTGAGTGAGCAATATCTCTGGTGGTTTAGAACTGTAACGGGTCTGATCTGCCAGGATCTGCATAAAATCCGGCATACCTTGGGGATCAAAACCCGCTTTGCGTAGCGTCTGCATGCCAATGCGGTCAGCTTCCTGCTCATTGGATTGGGTAAAGCTGATCATACCTTGTTGTATACCGGCAAAAGTTCCGCTGAGTGCGGCCATTCCCGCTTGTGGGTTAGCCATCATCAACAGAATAGAGCCCAGCATACTTGCCCAGGCCAGTGGTGCGGTACGCTGCTGATCTTCCATCATTCGTGCCAGATGGCGCTGAGTGACGTGGGAAATTTCGTGGGCTACAACGGATGCCAGTTCGCTTTCATTACGGCTATAACGAAAAAGTGCGGCATGGAGTACGACGTTACCGCCAAAGAAAGCGTAAGCGTTAATATTTGGGTTATTGATCAGATAAAAATGAAAAGGTGTTTTAACTGAATCGGCATGAGCGACCAACCTTTGTCCAAGGGTGTTGATATATTGCGTCAATAATGGGTCATAAATCAGCGGAGCGTTGTCACGCATCTGGCGGACGTAAAAATCGCCCATTGCCAGTTCCTGATTGATACTCAAGGTTGAACCTGCCGTGGTACCTATATCCGGCAATGAATCTTCAATAGAGGCGCTGAGAACAGGGGGACTTACTAGCAATAGTGTACTGATTAATATTGCTGTCAGGGATTGTTTAGACCTTATTTTCATAAAACAAAAATGCTCTCATTTAGCCATCGCTTTAGATAATACGTGTATGATGAACAAGGGTACCTTAAAATTAACCAATTAGTACGATTTTTAATAAAAATAGAAACATGAATATTGCTATCAAGGAGCCAGGTCAATGCTGGATATGATTATACAGTGGTATCGCCGTCGGTTTACTGATCCGCAAGTTATTGCGTTGTTTGTCATCCTCCTGGCAGGGTTTTGCATTATTTATTTTTTACATGGTATTTTGGCACCATTACTGGTGGCGATTGTTCTCGCGTATTTATTGGAATGGCCAACTGCCAAACTTGAGACGCTGGGATGTTCGCGGACAGTGGCTGTTTGTATTGTGCTGATTATTTTTTCCGGGATCAGCTTGCTGGTTATTCTGATTGTGGCACCAACGGCATGGCAGCAGGGAATTAATCTGTTGTCGGATATGCCTAATATGCTTAACCGGTTTAATGAATATGCTCAAACATTACCGGCCCGTTATCCGGCTTTGGTTGATGCCGGCATCATTGATATGATGGCCGAAAATTTGCGCAGTAAGATTTCAACGGCTGGAGAATCTGTGGTGAAGTTTTCGGTAGCTTCATTAATTGGTTTGCTGACATTGGCTATCTACCTGATTCTTGTGCCTCTCATGGCCTTTTTTCTGCTAAAAGATAAAAACCAGATGCTGCAAGCGTTACAACGGGTTTTGCCCCGTAACCGTATTTTGGCCGGGCAGGTGTGGCGTGAAATGAATCAGCAAATCACTAACTATATCCGTGGTAAAGTGACGGAAATGGTGATTGTTGGTATCTGTACCTACGCTATATTCGCATTTCTTGGGTTAGATTATTCATTACTGCTTGCGGTTCTGGTTGGGCTGTCAGTGTTAATTCCTTATGTAGGCGCGGTGATTGTTACTATTCCTGTTGTACTGGTTGCTTTATTTCAATGGGGCGTCGGGACAGATTTCTGGACCTTGATTATTGCTTATTTGGTTGTTCAGGGGCTGGATGGCAATTTACTGGTGCCGATTTTGTTCTCTGAAGCCGTAAACTTGCATCCGCTGGTGATTATTCTTTCTGTGATTACTTTTGGTGGCTTATGGGGATTTTGGGGCATATTCTTTGCTATTCCGCTGGCGACGCTGATTAAAGCCGTTATTCATGCATGGCCGGAGGAGATGGTTATAACAGAAGACGATGAAATAAAAGAATAAATCTATTTTTAATATGAAAGTGGACTTTGTATTTATTTCTGGGTTAATACCGGTTATTCATTATTAGGGCAAGTACGGAATGGGAATCTCTCTCCCGTACTTGCCCCAGGTATCTTGAGTTGCTGAATGCGTACGATTAATTTTTTAGCGGTTTTTTATTAAAGATACTGTTTCAGATAATCCACCACGATCTGATGGTGATCACTGGTCTTAAATTTATCAAAAACATGCTCAATATTACCTTTGGTATCAATCAGGAAACTGATACGGTGGATACCATCATAGGTTTTCCCCATAAACTGTTTCTCACCCCAGACACCAAATTGTTCAGCAATTTGATGATCTTCATCGGACAGCAATGTGAAGTTCAGCATTTCTTTCTCCACAAAGCGTGACAGTTTACTTGGGTTATCGGTACTGATACCCAGCACCTCAACACCTAATTCCTTTAATGTATCCATTTCATCGCGCAGACCACAGGCTTGTACAGTACAACCAGGAGTCATTGCTTTAGGGTAAAAATAAACTAAAACACGCTGACCTTCGAAATCAGACAAGTTGATTGTTTCTCCATCTTGGTCAGGAAGGCTGAATTGAGGGGCCTTATCACCGGCTTTCAATGGGCTCATCACGTATTCTCCGTTTAATCTTTCTACTAAAGTGGTTCAAGAATACTAATACTGCCTTGTGCATTTAGATCTGTACATAGCTTATTAAACGTCTGCTTAATAATTATGCCGTCATCATCTAATAGACTGTGAGCAGTAATCTGGATTTGTAGCCGGGCAGGGATATCATCTTCTGGTGACTGTGTTTTTGATACCAGTTCAGCAATATTAAAATCCTGCGTGGTAAACAGATTGGTAAACTGCTCAACAATACCGGGTGAATCATCAACATCAACCTTAACGGAAACCGTGGAAGGAAATGTTGTATGATCATCACATCTTGTACGTTTCATGACGAGAAGAAGATCCAGCTCGGCCCCTTTCTGTGGCAGCGAAGATTCAATCATGGTGATGGCGTTCCAGCTACCGGAAAGCAGCATAATGAAGGTGAATTCCTCACCAAACATCGCTAAACGGCTGTCTTCAATGTTACAACCACATTCACTCACAAGACGAGTGATCGTGTTGACGATACCAGGACGGTCAGCGCCTAAAGCGGTTATAACGAGAAAATGTTGTTCTGATTGTGGCAAAGTCACTTTTCCTTCTCTGCTGTAGTTTATTTAAGGTAAACACAAAAAGGGTATACTGCCAAGGTCAATCGTATCAAAGTTGCTCTATTGTTCTCATTCCCCACCTTTGAATTTCAATAAATTACTTTGGTTATCACTTCTTTTTAATGGAGATTATCCGGTATTAACAAAATTCATTGAAATCCTGTGTTAAATAGTTTCCTTCTGTATGACTAGAAAGTACCATTGAACTCTTGTTTGTATAGGGGGGTATGTAATGTCTAGCGGGAGTTTTGAATTTACAGGCAGCATTGTTGCACTGGTAACACCAATGGATGCGAATGGTCATGTTGATAAGGCCAGTTTGAAAAAGTTAATTGATTACCATGTTGCCAGTGGTACATCAGCGATCGTTTCGGTAGGAACAACCGGAGAGTCTGCCACACTGAGTCACGATGAGCACGGCGATGTTGTTTTGACAACGGTGGAACTGGCCGACGGACGTATTCCGGTCATCGCCGGAACAGGCGCGAATGCGACTGCTGAGGCAATATCTCTGACGAAACGTTTTGAAAACAGTGGTGTTGTTGGCTGCCTGACGGTAACGCCTTATTATAATAAGCCATCGCAGGAAGGTTTATATCAGCACTTTAAAACGATCGCTGAACATACTGATTTGCCACAAATTCTGTATAATGTGCCCTCCCGTACAGGGTGTGATCTGTTGCCGCCAACTGTAGCGCGTTTGGCGAAAATTAAAAATATTGTCGCAATTAAAGAAGCTACAGGGAACTTAAGTCGTGTCAGTCAAATCCAAGAGTTAGTTAATGATGATAGCTTCATCTTGTTGAGTGGTGATGATGCAAGTGGGTTGGATTTTATCCAGCTTGGTGGTAAAGGGGTAATTTCTGTTACTGCAAACATTGCGGCTGCTGAAGTGGCTGAATTTTGTAAGTTGGCGTTGAGCGGCCAGTTTGCAAAAGCGCGTAAACTGAATAACCGCCTGATGGATTTACACCATCAACTCTTTGTTGAACCTAACCCAATTCCAGTCAAATGGGTATGTTACAAACTGGGGCTGATTGCTGATGACACGCTGCGTCTGCCGATGACGCCATTGACAGATGCAGGAAAAGTCTCAGTCGAAAAAGCCTTGAAAACGGCTGGATTACTGTAAAATTTAGGGAATTTTAATGGCAATATTGTTGCAAAAATCAAAGGTGATGAAAGCTGCTGGTATGTCACTGGTAGTGTTATTGGCCGCGTGTTCTGGTGACCAAAGTTATAAGCGTCAGATCAATGATGATGACACGTATCTTGAAACTCCGCCTCTGAAAGCGCTGAATGTTCCTGCGGGTATGATATTGCCATTACAGAATGGTGAATATGATATTCCTCCAACAGTATCAAAAGGACAGGTTGGCAAAGGGCTTGATATTCGCCCACCGTCGCAGGCATTGGCCCTGTTGAGTGGCACCCGTGCTGAAAATAGTGTGAAGAGCAGTAAATTACTGCTTGAAAACACACCTGAGAATAGCAATCTGTGGTCGCAGATTAATCATGTTTTGCTGAAAAAAGGTTACAAAGTTAGCCAGCGCGATGATGCTGGTCAGACACTGACAACCGACTGGATTGAATGGCCGCGTGCAGATGAAAATGTTCCGTATCAGATTCGCTATCGTATCAGTATTGCACACCAGAGTTATCAGATTGAATTATCAGTGACCAATGAAGGACTGAGACAAGGTGATCAACTAATCACTGATCCTATCGAAATCCAACGTTATAACGCACTGATGCTCAATGAATTGATCGAAGGTGTGAACCAACAGCGTGAACGGATTAGTGATAATACAGCCGCCCGCAATTTGGGGCCATTAGATGTACAGAGTGGCGGTGATACTTCTGGGTTACCTCAGATGATTGTTCGTGCGCCATATAATATCGTCTGGGATAGATTACCGGCAGCGCTGGAAAAAGCGGGTATGAAAGTGGGTAGCCGCAGCCGTTCGACGGGTTCTATCGCGGTAACTTATAAAGGTCTTAGCGCATCGGACTGGAAATCAATGGGGGTTAATGAACCTTCCATCAGCGAAGGTGATTATAAATTACAGGTTGGTGATTTGAATAACCGCAGTAGCTTGCAGTTCATTAGTGATAAAGGTAAACCGTTGACTCAATCACAAAATGATGAACTGGTTGCAGCATTGAAAGCCGCTTTCAGCCAGACGACAGGATTATAGATATAAATAAAGGGGCGAAATGAATTGCCCCTTTGTTGTAATAGTTAATGCAGCAAGTAATGGCCCTGAAAGAATTTTTGGATTCACGAAAAGCGGAATTTTATTTGCAGGTAATAATTCTGGTTATTTTAATTGGATGAGGAGAAGGCTGTTGGCCTAAAAATGAGTTCGTTTTGTAGACTAACCTGATAACGATAGAAAAAATCGACCTTTTGAACAGGATTTTGTTAGCAATCTGCTTTATTATTTATCTCTGACGTTTATTCAGTAGTGATATTTTGGAGTATATAAGATGCAGAAAAAAGCTGAGTTGTATCGTGGGAAGGCCAAAACGGTGTACACCACGGATGATCCTAATTTGCTAGTGTTGGAGTTCCGTAATGATACATCAGCATTGGATGGCGAACGCATTGAACAGTTTGACCGCAAAGGGATGGTGAATAACAAATTTAACCATTTCATCATGAGCAAACTGGAAGAAGCGGGTATCCCGACACAAATGGAACGTCTGTTATCAGACACCGAAGTCTTGGTTAAAAATCTGGATATGGTGCCGGTTGAATGTGTTATTCGCAATCGTGCTGCGGGTTCATTGGTTAGACGCCTTGGTGTTGAGGAAGGTGTAATATTGAATCCACCTTTGTTCGATCTGTTTCTGAAAAATGATGCCATGCATGACCCAATGGTGAATGAGTCTTATTGTGAAACGTTTGACTGGGTTAGCAAAGAGCATCTGGCTGAGATGAAAAGATTAAGCTACAAGGCTAATGAAGTATTGAACAAATTATTTGATGATGCCGGTTTGATTTTGGTTGATTTCAAACTGGAATTTGGTTTGTTTAAAGGGCAGGTGATTCTGGGGGATGAGTTCTCTCCTGATGGCAGCCGTTTGTGGGATAAAGAGACTTTAGACAAAATGGATAAAGATCGTTTCCGCCAAAGTCTTGGTGGCCTGATTGAAGCGTATGAAGAGGTAGCGCACCGTATCGGTGTTATTTTGGATTAATTGCGCAAACGATTACCTGGGCCGAAAGGCCCTTTTATTGATATAAATTCATTTTGGTTATAATTCTTTTATTTATTTTTTGTGACCAGATATTATCCGATAACATGGGTAGTGAATATAAATTAATTCAATGTAAGAGTAGATTACCGTTTTATTAGTCATAACTCGCTGAAATTATGGGCAACTCAAGGTGTGTCAATATTGAATGGAAATTCATTTATATAATCGCTATATATTTGTCAAAATCATTATAATTCGTTGGGATTATCACCGGTTTTTCCTCTATTTATGATTCATGGCTTGGAGCCAGTTATTTATTATTCACATTGGTGATATATCTTCCAATTAGGATGTTAAATAACCTTACGAAGGTATTGACATTATAGAATAAGATATAAATTTTGTTTTCTTGTGATAGTGTTTATAAAGACTTTAATCAGATAGTGATAAATGCGGATATTTTGCGATAATTGCATTTTGCTAACTGTGAACAAAATCTTGCTGTTGTAATCGATCTGTTATTAATAATCCCGATGTTGTGAATAACATCCCTAATTTTACTGAGGTGCCATAACCCAAAGATGGAAAACATCATGTCAAAGAAGTTAACTGTATGGCGGATATTGCTACATAGCGCCATACCGTTTAAGGGAACGGTTATATGTGCTTTTCTGGCTTTAGCCGTGACATTATCCTGTGATCTGAGCGGTCCTTATATTATCAGGAATTACGTTGATGAGGCGACATCAGGTACGACTGCTGATCAACTTATCGTACTGGCAATCATTTATATTTTTATCGCGTCGATTGGTGTGATCGGTAGTCTGGTAACCAGTTACATGAGCACTAAGGCCGGTTGGGGTATTGCTGATACCATTAGATACAAGCTCTTTCATCATGTGATGACAGTTCTACCTGTATTGGAAATAGAACGAAGATCGCAGGGCGAGTTGCTGGAAAATATTGAAGGCAATGCTGACATTATAGGAAAAACGATTTCTAAAGCGGGTTTCAAAGCCATTGCTAATTTAGCAATGACAATAGGTACATTGATAATTATATTCAGCGTCATGCCTCAGGCCGGTATTGCTATGGCTATTGTTGTCATACTGGTGGCCTATGTATTAATTCAATTAACTCGACTTTCTGTTCGTCGCTGGCTTATTGCACGCAATGAGAAAGCCCGAATCTTTGGTTTTATCGGTGATTCACTACATGCAATGGATGATTTACAACCATTGTCACAGGCGCATTGGCCGGCCACTGCATTTCGTAAGATGCTGTTGGTGTTACTCAAATTTGAACGCAGTGCCTATATTGGTGGCAGAGCGTTCTGGCCAATTACTCAGCTCTTCTTTGCATTGTGTTTCGGTATAGGTTTTGGTTTTGGGCTTCAATTACTTGGTGAGAACAGCTTAAGCATCGGGACATTGACCATGATTTATCTCTACGTTGATAAACTTCGCGAGCCAGTGGAGGAGATGTCATCAGAGATAGAGCTGATACAGAAATTATTTGCTGCTTTATCACTGGCGACAAAAACGTTAAATGAAGGTGCGCCAGGTAAACCATCAAATAATTTGTTGCCGGATGGTCCTCTTTCTATCCATTTTGATAATGTTGATTTCAGTTATAACGGGGAAGAAGCACAGGTTTTGCATGGTGTTAACTTTTACGTCGCTCCGGGAAGTAAAATTGGCATTATCGGCAGAACAGGCGCGGGAAAAAGTACCATTCTTAATTTGATGTGTGGATTTGCGAGACCCGACTCAGGAAGAGTGACTATTGGCAATATTGATGTCTCAACAATTAAACCTGAAGAGTTTGCCAAAAAGGTTTCCGTTCTTAGTCAGCGTTCTCATCTGTTTTCTGCAACGCTGCGAGAAAATTTAACGCTGTTCAGTGATGAAATATCTGACAAACAAATTTGGGAGGTCCTCGAGGAGTTAGATGCGCTTGAATGGGTCAGAGCGTTATCTGATGGTCTTGATACGCAGGTCGGCACTAATGGCCGAATGCTGTCAGAAGGTGAAATTCAGATGATTGCGGGTGCCAGAGTGATGTTGCAGCATTGTTCACTGGTGATTATTGATGAAGGAACATCTCAGCTTGATCCCCGGACTGAAGCGAGTTGGCTGAAATTGCTTGAAAAATTAAGCCGCAATCGCACCGTAGTAATGGTCGCACACCGTCTTCACACGCTTTCAGCCGTTGATGAAATCATCATTGTTGATGATGGACGGATCCAGCAGCGGATCCCAGAAGCTGAAATCGCAACGTTAACGAGCAACCATGGACTTATTGTATGACTGTATCCAGTGTATCAACTAAACCTAAAATGTTACCGGCTTTGATTGACCTCGTGAAAAGGTTTGCGCCTCTCTATTTCATCACTATGGCTGTGTGGACACTTATGCATGGTTTTCCTCTACTGGTTGGTTATTTGATTAGTCAGTTACTGGATAGAGCGATGAATGAACCTGCTAACCCTGTGGTCTGGTGGTTACTTGCTTCTGCGATAGCAACAATGGTTTTACGATCGCTGGTTCTCTTCCTGGGATTAAGCCTGGATTTTACGTTGATCTTTAAAGTCAGTGCTTACCTGAAAGAACGGGTATTGTGGGGTGTGAGCCATTGTTCCCACAATCAGAGACACACTTTTTCGCAAGGCGATCTTTTGAACCGCATTCGTGATGACAGTGATGAAATTGCAGAATTTTTGAGCTGGACCTCTGATTTTCTCTACCGTGCCTTACTTTTAATTATCGCATTAGTTGTGCTTATCAACACCGACACAATAACCACGCTTGCTCTTATGCCTATGATTGCGGGCCTTTGGATTGGGGCGATACTTAAACGCAAAGTAGGTAATTTACAGGCGAGTAAACGTCAATCCCAGGGAGATATTGCCGGCAAGATTACTGATGTTTTAACGGGTATACGCGATTTACGTCTTGGCAACAAAATTGAGGGGCAGATTGAGAGATTGTCGCAGAAATTTGTCAGTCGCCGGGCTATTCAAGCCAGACATCAGGTATTTACCGACCTGCTTTCTGGTTTGTTCAAAAATATTGTGATCCTTGGAACGTCAGCTGTTTTATTGATAGTCAGTAAACGAATCGTTGATGGCAGTTTTACCGTAGGTAATCTGGCATTATTTTTGACCTACATCGGCTGGATCAGTGAACAGATATTTTTCTTTGGTCGGGCCGTTGCCTATTACAAGAATGCTGATGTGTGTTATGGGCGAATCAAACAGCTTTTGTTAGATAAAAAAGAGACCAAAGAATATGAGCAAGATGAGAAAGGTGAGGCGCTGCATAAGTTGAGTGTTAATCATCTTGCCTGCTCAAATACTCAGCTCCCGGTTTCGTTTGAGGCGACGGCTAATCAAATTATTGGCATTGTTGGTGATATTGGCGCGGGTAAAACCACTTTTTTGCGTTACTTGATTGGCTTGGAAAAATCCAGTTCCGGCAGTGTGCTGTGGAATAACAGAGAAGTGTTGGGGAATGAAAACTGGTGGCGGAATCCACGTATCGGTTATGCCAGGAAGAAAGCAGGTTTTTTTGGTGGAACGGTAAGACAAAACTTAGCATTGGGTGATACGGATATTAACGATGATGTCATGGCCGCGGCTTTGGAGGCGGTAGGTTTGACTCCCGGATCATATGAATTACCGGAAGGGCTTGATACTGTCATTAATTCTGGCAATGCCGGGCAATTGTCTGGTGGTCAGCGTCAGCGTTTGGCTCTGGCCCGGATGCTATGCCGTCCTGCTGACGTTTATGTCGTTGATAACTGTGATTCGTCATTAGATGCAGATACGGCTCGTCGCTTGTGGTCCACTTTACCTGAGCGCTGGCCCGGTTTGTGGATTGTGGTTTCACACAATGCCGATCTGCTCGCTAAAGCTGACCATATTGTGACTGTTCAACGACAGAGGGAATTGGCATAATCCACTTGACATCCACTTCTGGCTAAGTCGATGGAAGTGGGTGTCAATAATGAAATGGGATATATTTTTTCTATATCAAACGAGGAGAGACTATGGTTAAACAAGCTGTTTTTACTATGAAACTTGAATCAGATTTGCGTGATCACTTTATGGCTGCCACGGCAGCAGAGCACCGCCCGGTCTCTCAAGTTGTCTGTGAACTGATGCGTGAGTATGTTCAACGTCATAAATATCGCGCTTTCCTTCAGGAAAAGGTTGATGTCGCACGCCAATCTGTAAAAGAGGGTAACGGTGTTGAACAGAGTGACGTAAAAACTATTTTTGCGGCTCGAAGAGAACAGGCAAAGGTTCGTAAGTGAACGTGATTTGGACACCTCAGGCGCTTTGCGATAGTGAGGCAATATGGGACGAGATTGGCAGTGAAACTGTCTGGATTTTAGCTTTAGTACATACATCACGGTTGTGGCCGCCGGAAACTGAGTAAAGACATGCTTGTTAAACACTTAATTGCCACATTGGATGGGGAAATACAGGTATTAATAACTGCGTTGCTTGACGAGCAGTGGGAAAGGGCCAGGGAATTGATGAGTGAGCCATTGCGTATGGCGGCTGATGATCTGGCCTTAACGGCGTTGGCAGACAGTTTGTGTAACTCAGATATTGCTATTATTTCCCGGCAGCAAGAGGCTTGCTGTCTGCAACTAAATACCTTGAATGGAAAACTCAACCTTTATATTGGGCTGAAAGATCAGCTAATTAGCTCGCTTATGTTGACTCCGTGCCCGCTACCTGATGCGCATGAACAGTCAGGCATCTTCACCGAAAAAAACCTAAGAGAGTTTGGTCTTGAAGATGTTCCAGACGGTCTGGTGTGCCTGCCATCCTCCCAAAATACTACAGCGCTTGTACTATTGGTTGCAGGTTCTGGTCCGCATTCGATGGATTATGATGTTGGGCCAAATCCACTGTTCCGCATGTTGGCACATGAATTAAGCCAACATGGTATCGCCAGTGTACGTTTTGACAAACGCTATTATCGCGCCTGTCAGGGGAATACCGACTCTGAGGCTAGCGATCTCAACACAGAAATTATTGATGATGCATGCAATATTTTAGCTAGTCTGATGGAACATGCTGAATTCTATAATGTGCCCGTCTTCCTTATCGGGCATAGTTTCGGCGGATATGTCAGCCCGCTAATTGCAAAGGGTTTGCGGCAAAGATCAGGCAGAAATATTATGGGCATTGCGATGCTGGCTACGCCTTTTCGTGGTTTACTCCAGGTGATTTTATCCCAGTTACAAGATGTTAATTTGTCCCCGGAATGTACCGCCCGCCCAGATACCTGCGGGAAAAACACCCCAT
Source organism: Photorhabdus tasmaniensis (assembly GCF_011189505.1). Lineage (GTDB taxonomy): Bacteria > Pseudomonadota > Gammaproteobacteria > Enterobacterales > Enterobacteriaceae > Photorhabdus > Photorhabdus tasmaniensis. Next base: position 90,865 of record NZ_PUJU01000005.1, on the reverse strand, counting down.
CTCTCGCAGATTTCCTTGCCGTGCCAGATAGCTATCTCAAGCAGCTTAAGGATTACCACGCATTTACCTGCTTAAACAGCTTACCCGCAATGCCTCTTTTCTTCGTTCAAGGCGATCAGGATTTTCAGGTTCCGCATGATATTGACTTCACCATGTGGAAAACCGCATTACAGGGCAATAAACAGGTGGTGTTCAAACTCTATACGGGATTAAATCATATTTTGTTGCCCACGACAGGATGTACCGGTGGCGAGGATTATCTGCAACCAAGGCAGATCCCAGCGCAGGTGATTGCAGATCTTGCTGCATGGATCAGCCACCACTCATTATGAAACAGCAGACTGCGACATTAATCTTTTGTCATCAGATTGACCCAGTCATTGATTGTCGGCCACCGGACCAAATCCGCAAATTTGACTGGATACCCTGCATACTTTAGCCGATCAACCAGCATCAGCATTTTTATCGAATCGAAACCGATATCAAAAAGATTTTCATCTGCCGGTATGGCCTCAACTTCTGGGTGAAGAGCCATAATTTCCCGGTGTAGAATTTCATACAAAAGCTGATTTTTCATTGAGCCTCCAAAGTTGCATTAAACAAAACAAACTACAATTCCCTGATCCCTTCGATCGGTGCAGAGGCTGCTGCGCGATGTGATGGATAGACACCAAACACTATCGTGATGAAGCATGTCGAGAGGGAAGCTAATAAAAAGGAGTAAAAAGAGAAACCAACAGCAATATCAAATAACGATAATATTCTGAAACCGATAAATGAGAATAATAATCCCAATAACGCACCCAATAATGAAATCAAAAATGCTTCGGTAAGAAACTGATAAAAAATATCGGAATAACTTGCGCCTACGGCAAGCCGTATACCAATCTCCCGTCTACGTTCTCTGACACTGATCAGAATGGTATTCATAACACTGACACCGGCAACAAAGAGTGTGACTGATGAAATTGCCAGCAGGAAAAGGTTAATTTGTGATTGAGTTTCATGCAGTGTGTTCAACAACTCGGTGGTATTACGTATCTCATAGCTTTGTTGACGTTTAAACCGTGACAACCGTTCTTCAACGGCGTGTTTAACCGGTTCGACATGGGCCGCATCTTTGGCTTTCAATACTATGCCACTGGGCTGTGTATTGCCGAACAGTCGCACCAGATAACTGTTTCTTGGTAAAAACGCGGTATCATCGACCCCGGCATCCATACCTTCGCCTTTCTGTGCCAAGATACCAATAACCCGCATGGAGATGTCGTTGATCTTGATATTTTGCTCAGATGCGGTTTCCTTTTGCGGAAAGAGTCGTTCGGCTAAGGAGGCACCCAAAACAACGACATTTGCCAGGGCAATATCTTCTTGCGGTGTATAAAAACTCCCTCGTTCAATAACCAAATTACGGATAACCGCTATATCCGCATTGGCACCGATTAATTGCGCATCAGCAGTGCCTTGTGGAGAAACTATTGTTCCTGTAGCCGTGGAAAAAAGGGTGCTGTGGCTGATATGTGGATTACCTGAAAGTGACGTTATATCTGCTTGTGTCAGATAGTCATGATGAGAAGCAAAAGCGCCGTTTTCCTGCCCTTTGTATTTCACTGAAATGATATTACTCCCCATTGAGGAGACCATTTTGACAATATGATCCTGAGTTGCCGATCCAACGGCTTGCATGATCACAATTGAGGCTACCCCGACAGCAATACATAACAAAGTCAGGAAGACCCGTGTTTTATGTGCGGCAAGGGAACGTGCTGCCATCTTGAGATTAAACAGGATAACAGTAGAATAAACGTTAAACTTTAAGGATATTTTACTCATGCCTATTGAGTCACCAAAGAACCATTATCCAGATACAGCCTGCGTTTTGCATATCCAGCGACAACTTGATCATGCGTCACCAGGATGATGCCACATCCACGATGATGTAATTCAGTAAAAAGCCGCATGAGATTGGCCGCATTGGTGGTATCCAATGCACCGGTAGGTTCATCGGCAATAATAAATTTCGGATTGTTGATTAATGCGCGGGCTACAGCAACGCGTTGTTGTTCTCCCCCAGAGAGGTGACGCGGGTATTTAGCTAATAACGGATTAAGATGGAGGCGATCTATTAAATAATTGAAGTGTTCTCTGTCATAATCGAAGTTTCTTTTTAAATAGTACCTGGGCATCAGGATATTTTCATCAATGCGGTAGTTATCGAGCAGGTTATAGTTTTGAAAGACAAAACCAAAATATTTCCGCCGTAAAAGCGCTAATGAGTGAATCTTTTGCTGAGTCACCTTGAGGTCGTTAATAATATATTCTCCCGCACTGGCGATATCTAAAAGCCCGATGATATTCAATAAGGTACTTTTCCCTGAGCCGGAGCGCCCAAGAATGGCAATATAGTCATTCTGGCCGATTGTTAAGCAAATATTTTTCAGGACAAGATGCTTTTTTTTACTCTCATTGCCGTAGGTCTTGCAGATATTATTGAGTGTTATCATTTTTACCTCCGGCATTATCTTGTTTGGCCAGCACCACGATTTGTTCGTTATTCTGCAATCCGCTGGTAACGATTGAGCGTACGCCGTCGTTATGCCCGACAAGTAATTTTCTGACTACGATATTGCCATCTTTCATCTCACGTAAAAAATAGGCGGTTAGATTATCATCCAAAGGTTGATGCCGCTTATTATTCAATACATCACTGGGGATAGTCACTACCCCGGTGCTTTCGTGTGTCACAATAGTGACATCAGCACTCATACTGGGTTTTAGCAGGAAATTGTCATTAGGCACATCAAACAGAACGGTATAATAAACTGCATTATTAATTAAGTCGGGTTTATACATAATCTTCTTAACATTACCGTGCCATATATGCTGACTTGCCCCATAGGTCCTAAAGGAGGCCTTTTGCCCCAGTACGATTTGGTTAATATCTGCCTCGGAAACTTTTGCATAGACAGTCATATTCTTGAGATCAGCAATCTGCATGAGAACTGGTGTTTGTTGATTAACATTCAGGGTTTGCCCTGGATCAACATGGATTGCGGTCACTACGCCGGCGATAGGTGAATAGATTTGGGTATAACTGAGGCTGACTTCTTCATTACGCAAAATATGTTCATTTTGCCGGATATCAGCATTGAGGCTTTCAATTCTGGCCTGACTTTTTTTCACGCCAAAAGTGGCTTCATCCAGCAATTGCTGGCTGGTTGCAGAGTGCTGGTTAAGTTGACTCTGGCGTTTTTCCGTGATGGACAGAAGTTCATAGGTGTATCGTTCCTCCTTTAGCATGGCACGTAATTTTTCCAGCCGTGCGCGGCTTGCTTCAACTTTGGTGCGATAAAAAGTGTCATCAATACTGGCAACCAGCTTACCTGCTTCGACAACATCTCCGACCTCAACATGCAATTGGATTAACTGGCCTGAGATTTGGCTACCAACGTTAACCTGGCGGGTCGGTTGTATAACACCGGCAGCGCCTACTATGGTGATAACATCACCCAGTGTTCCGGTGATGATTTGTTCTGTTATAACCGCAGGCGTTTCTTGCCGATTGAATTTGTCATAAATCACAGTAAGAAAAGCGATCATGATGATAGTGATAACTATCCATTTCTTTTGTTTAACCAGCACAATCAGCATCCATATTCGTGTTTGTTATCATTGCGGATCGACAGGCGCCAAGCCATATTGCGCACCCGTACAATCCAATAGGTCCAGCAAAAATAGCCCCATGTCGCTGATGATATCTTCTGAGAAAATATCATCGTCGTAGAGCCACTCCAGGCCTATCCCGGTTGGTGAATTGACCAGTTCAAGCGCGATATCCCCTTTAGGCTTGAGCCCTTTGATTTTCTCTTTTGTGCAATGGGTTTCACCAAGATGTAAACCGGTGGAGAATCCTATTTGAGAAGAGAAGTAATAAGCGATTTCCGGTAACTGCATTCCGTGGTGGTGGTGAAAGTGTTGTTTTAGATACGTTAGCGAGATATTTGAATGGGCATTTGCATCCATCAGGAAATCACGGACATACCTGGATACGTTCATTAATGAGGTTTCCGCAGTAACATAGGGCAGTAGCAACGTTGTAGCAAAGCTGCCGACACTCTCGAATGACACAGGAGGAACGCGGTTGGCACAAGGGATACCTAGGATCAATTCGTCTTTATTAAGTAATGATCGGATAGTCATCAGAAATGCCCCAATCACGATCTGTTCCAGAGTCACCAGGTGTTTTTTCTGCACGCAGGACAGTGTGGTAATTAATTGAGGAGACAACGGCATTGAGTAGCGTCGGCCACGAACCCGAAGATTAGCCCCTGATATAATATCTCGCTGTCCGGCAACAGAAAGTACGTTGAGCAATTTTTCTGTCCAAAAATTTAATGTTTCGTCCGACATGCGCTGATTAATGATGCTAATGTTTGTTTCTGTAGTCGCTGTAATTTTCGCTGCATTATCCGTATAAGCTGAGGATAATTGTTGTAATACATGAGCAATCGACATTCCATCACAAAATGCATGATGGAAATTTAACAAAAGATAATGCTTATGCTCTGCTATTTTCAACAATTTAAAACATACCGGTGGATTGTCCTGCAATGACATCGGCTTGAATGCCATATCATTTAAGATTTTGCGCAATGAAATCTCAATATTGATGCCAGTAGCATGAGTCAGATCGATATATTCAAAGGGCAGGTTTTCTTCGGTTGCAGGTAAAAGGGTTAAAGAGAGTTGCCCATCCGTCATAGTGACTCTTTGGCAAAGAGCAGGGAAACATTGCAGGGTATACAGCAAAGCAGAGCGTAATTTCTTTAAATCGATATTACCGGCCAGATGATAATATAACGGGATATTATGGGCACCTGAACGATTAGAAATAGTATCAATTATCCAATAATACTGGTCATGTTGTTCTGTCAGGCAAGTGCTATTTTTGTGGGTTAGAACTGGCATCTGCCCCTGTTGAATGACAGATTGCAATAAATAACCCAATCTGGGGGATTGGTAAAAATCTTCTAGGCGGATAGAACAATCAAAACATTGCTGGATCTTATTAATGAGCAATAATGCTTTAAGCGAAGTACCGCCTGCGTCAAAGAAATTCGTATCTTCATCAACAACTCCATCGTTATCTCCAAAGACCTCGCGCCATAATGTAAAAAATATTTCGCGTTTTTCTCCTTTAATCTGTGAAACATTCTCTTCTTTATTCAATCCTGTCACGGAGGTGGAATAGTGGGATAATGCTGATTCGACAATAAAAGGCACCTGTAATTTGGGATAACATCCCCGCAGGAATGAGACGATTTCGTGACGTGCAATTGAATATGAGTCATGAGGGATAAATATATTGATATACTGATACCCGGTTTCATTTTCCTTTATCGTTAAATGAATTTCATCAATATGAGTTGCCGCTGTAAGTATTTTTTGCATCTCTGCCAGATCGACACGTTTCCCATCAATTTTATGCTGTTTGTCCAGTCGTCCAACGAAATTTAAATTTCCCTGGGCATCGTAAAACCCGCGATCTCCTGTTAAATAATAGATTTTTCCATCGTTTAGTTGTAAGAATTTACACGAGGTTGACTGATTGTCGTTAATATATTCGGTACATATAGAATCCCCACGAATACATATTTCTCCACTGCTGCCGCTGATAATATTATCAGTTCCATATTCCCGAATGACAATAGTACTATTTGCCAATGCTTTACCAATAATATTACCAGGTTGGAACTCATCATCTATTTTGTGACAGCTTGCCACAACACAACATTCTGTTGGGCCATAAGAGTTAATCAGAGAAATTCCGCCTCCTACTTTTTCCAACCAATGGTGGATGGCTTTATCCATTGCCAGATCGCCGCCAATAATTGTCATTCTGATGGTCGGTGACAATTCTTTAATGGCTGCATGCAGGAAAAAGACAATTTGGTGCCAATAATTCGTAGGAAAGTTAACGACAGTTACCGATTGTGCATGGCAAAATGAAAACAGTGAATCAAGCTCAACGATCATGTGATCACTGGCAATTGCCAGTGTCGCTCCCAGATAAAAACAGCCAAATACTTCCTCAATATAAGCATCGAAAACCGGAGTACTGAAATTAAGAATAACGTCATCTTGTTGAATACCATACCTATCTGTCATCGCGGCTAAATAAGCATAAAGCCCCTTGAAAGTTATCGGTACCGCTTTTGGTATTCCGGTGGTGCCTGATGTAAAAAAGATATAAGCTTCATCCTCTTTGGTCGCCGGGCATTTTATGTCATTTCCCGGAGATATCCGGGAAGGGAGTGTGTTCATATCTTCAATAAAGAAAATCTGCGTATTATTAATATCATTCACTTTCTCATGATGGTGACGAGAAGTTATTAATAAAGAGATATCCAGCCCATGCAATATATTGCTGATTTCTTCTCGTTTGAATGTCATGTTGATTGGAATAAAGCATAATCCCGCAGTATGGATTGCTAATATAGACAATAAGGATTCCATTCCTCTGGGTAATAACACTGCTATTCTTCGGTTTTTTAGGGGGCAGGATAATAGCAGTTGGCTGAAAGTTAATAATTTACTGTAAAGTTCATGGTAATTAAGGCAATATTCGGAGTTTATTGTGGTTTGATTTCCGAAAATTACTGCTTTTTTATTCGGCGATATTGTGGCGATTTGTGCTATTTTGGTAATTATGTTCTCTCTGATGGGGTGATTAACGACAATATTCTCTGGAGTTTCCATGTCAGATATCATATTATCCATAAGTTTGATTTTTTTATATTTTTCCCAATATGTTTCGACAGTTTCATTGATATTTTCTGCAATGGCGTGATAAATACGTAAATAATCATCAATCAGAACATCGGTGGTAAAGGTACTGTACAGGCGGCTTGCTGCATCCAATTCAACTAATGCTGACTTTTCGTCAGAAGAAAACCGGATATTAACCCCATAATCATTTACTGCGCCGGAAGCCATACAGCCGCGCATCGCGCGATTATTTTTCATAAGATCATGTTCAATCTCATGTAATAAATTGACATAAGGGACAGCGGTTAATTGATCTGCCCGGCTTATCGCGCCATCATTTAAATCACTTATATCAATACGGCTATGCCTGCTATGCAGACTAATTTGCGACTGCATTTCCATGAGGATCTGTTTTATCGTTGTTCCTGGCGATAAAGAAACCATAAGAGGTAACGTGTTCATCGCCGGGCGATAATAACGGTATTCTCCTTTGTCACGTCGGTTAGAGAAAGGTAAATTAATGATGCTTGTTGATAAACGGCCCCGTTGGGTTATTTGCAAGCATAAGGCTAATATCATCATTAATTTATCATTAAAGGTGAAACTGTCGTTGTTTGCGGTGAGAGGTCGGCTCACTTTAATTGATTTCGAGGGAAACAGGCGTTTTCCGGCATAATCCTCTAATTTGGGAAGTTGTTTGAGGTAATTATCCCAATAGTTTTTGTCGTTGGCATAATATGCGCTTGCTTTATATTTAACATCATTAAGATAAGCTTGGTAGGTAAAAATAGACTCTGATGTTGGGTGAAATAGTTGTTGTTCATAACAGGACAAAACATCGTGAATCAACTGACTTATGCCCCAATAATCTGTGGCGACATGGTGAGCGATAATTCCCCAAAAGCAGCACCCAACATCATTAAAATAAAGATAATGCCTGATCGTCACACCATTTTCAGGAGCCAGTGGTTCAGTTATTCTTTTGTCGAAATCGGCTTTTGTAGCGTGTTCTATTGCCGGATTTGACAGTTTTATTGATATAACTTCGATCGGTGCAGAACACTTCTCCTGAAAAATATTTTGTTCAGAAATACGGTAACGTAAGGAAAAACCATCATTGAAGTTATGAATGGTCATAATGGCCTGTTCCAATCTTTCCAGACTAATACTGCCATTGAAGCTGACGAATTCGCCGACATTGAAGACAGACTTATCGTCAGCAACAGTATTAGCAATGGCTAAACGGAGCTGTGTATAGTTCAACGGCCAATAATTGTCGCTATATTCCATTATTTTTCTGCTCCACGTTATATTTTATCTCGTAATTCGCCCTTTATTTTTTCGAAAACAGATTCATCTATGCATAATCCAATATTACCTTCTGCACTAAAGCATATTAAAGGGCGTTTACTGACTCGTAGAATGAAATATTTATTTCGTTTCTTGTGATAATATCCCGACGAATAATGGATAATATGTATACCATTACTGCGATGAAAATCTTTCAAGGAAACGCTTTCTTCCCGGCGCAATGAAGAAATAGCCCATTCGTGTGAATATACTCCGGACTTCATTAATAATTTTCCTTCCTTGACCATCGCCTTATTTGCTAGCAGTTGATAGCCTATGAATAAGGCAATAACCACGAAGAGCGTTGCCGTAATGCTTGCCGCCAGCTTATTTGGGTTACTGCTATTAAGCCAGTATGGTACAGGCAGAAAAACTAAGGCGATCAGGACGAACATGGCGACGTTCATTAATATGACTTTGAAGTCTGGATTCAATCCCACAATATTGCTCATGCTGCGGCCATTCCTAAAGATAATTCGGTAAAAAGATGAATCACTTCTTTACGCTCTTCGCGTGTCGCCGGCAGATTGATATAACCACATTTTTGCGCAGCAAACAGGCAAGCGGTGATTTCCCTGCGGATAGCTTCTGTGACCAGGGTGTCCACCATCTTTTGATTGTTATAGAGTCTGGCAAGATGCAGAGAAGCCGTGCCGGTTGAAAGGTCACTGTGATCGATTTTGGGTAAATAATTTGCCATACATACAGTGATGGCTACTTGCACTGCCAGGCTCAAATAGGCTGCTACATTTACTGCCGCCGCTGCATTCACTGCCGCGACGACTCGGGTACCGACAGCCACATTCACCGCAGCAACCACGTTTGCCCCAACGACAAGACGGGCAATTTCGATACGGGTATCGTCTTCACTGTTCAAAGGTTCCAGAATTTCCTTCAACCTGATAAGGGGAGGGCTGTTTGTCTCTTGCAGCGGGTAGGATTCAATATGTTCTTTAAAATGTGCAACAAGGCTGGCGTCTTGATTGAGATGGTGGTTAATCCGGCTCCTCAGACTTGAACCTCTTTCGTTTAAACCATAGGCTTTCAGTCGGGAAAATAATTCTTCATAGTCATTGGTTTTTACGGCATTCATCAAATTCTTATCATAAGTGATGAATAACAGTAATTCCTCTACGGAACCAGGGCTAACGATATTTTTGTCTATGCCGAATTCAGCCAGGACTTTCTCCGGTGATTCCCTGTATTCTAATGCCAGGTTGGGCTGCTGTTTGATGGTTTCCCAAAATCGGTTATAGGTGATGATTTCCTCCCAAACTTCAACCGGGAGTTTCGCGTTTGACATTGACAGCCTCAGCTTATTTTCTTCAACCTCTCCTGGAGAGAGCAATGAACGTGGCACACCAAAGAGGCGATTGCTATCAGCACTAGCATTAACGGTGGGTATGACACTGCCAATGGCTGCTCCGGCTGCCACGCCAATAAATGTACGTCTTTTCATCATTCGTTCCTTTATAAGTTAACGGAATTCTTTTTCTACTGGGTGTTATTAAGATGAAATCTAACCTTTTTTTATTAAATTTCTTTATTACTGTAATAATTTCATAAAATAATTATTTAACTCATGTTTCTTACCAACGATATTTATCGTAAGTGTATATTGTGATTATTGTAATAATATTTTGATATTATTCCTCATGTTCAGTGGTGAATCATAGAGTAATTCGTCTTCAGCGCTATTAAACGGTGGGTGATACTAACTATTAGCTTAATGGTTCTATATTTGCAATATGTTGGTTGATTAAATTTTTATTTTGAGCGTTTAGACTAAATATACCTTGTTACAAAATATGATTATTTAGAGTCCGCTCGCAAAATAACAATCGGAAATATTTCTGACGGATAATAAAATACTTCCCTTTTTTGATTACTAAATTATTTGATAAATGTACGTCGATTCATTTTTCACTCCTCTGTTAAGTGAACGGTATTTTTTGCTGCTGAATAGTAGATGAGATCCAGCCTTTCTTTGGCATTAAATTTCTTCATTATCGGAATAATTTCCTTATGATAATTATCTAATAAATTCTGGCGTATTCCTTCGTCTTTATGCAGATGGGCACAGGCTTGGCAGGGGTGAACGATTTTTTCCAGATGAATGTTGCTATCATGTGGGCGATATTTTTTTAGGATCTGGTACGGTCCTTCCGTCCGCAACCATACTTTCATAAAGTCTTCTTCCTGTCCCTTGAAAAGCTGGGATAAATCGCCTCCCTGTAACCGACCCAGTTTCATTTCAGGGATATGCTCTAATGTCAGCCCACAGCAGGCGGAGATTTCACCGTGTGGTGTCAATACGATATTTTCAAAGACCTGATCGCACCCTTTTGCCAATTGTTCATTCCGGTTTGGAACGTCTTTTCGTTCTTCACTGGTGTCATAGAACGGCATCCATGTATTGCGTTGCAGGCTAATTTTGTTTTGTTCTTTGAGGCGTTTGATGGTCGGATGCTGTGTGATTTGTGTCGCAATGGCAGAATCAGCAGTATCCTGTTCCACGGTAATTAGTGTCGTAATATTTTGTCCGGCTAATGCTTCTGCTGCCGCAACTACGCTGTCGATGGGTATCCATTCACTGTGATCTTTCCCGGTGCTGATATTTATTTCTGTGATCCCAGCATCAGTTAAATCTTGGGCGATTTTTTGTGCCTTTTCTCTGTTTTTTCCCCAGTAGCCGTTAGTCACGCAGCGAGTTAATAAGCTGTGATCTGAGGCGAAACGAATGGCTTCAATCAGATCCTTACCTAATAGGAAACACTCTCCACCACTGAAGACGACTAACTTTAACCCGGGAAAATTAGCCTTTGAGTGTGAAATAAATTGTTTAATTTCATCCAGGCTCAGACGCGCTTTCACAGAGGGATTACATTCAAAACAACACTCTTTGCAAGCAGCATTGCAAGTATATGTTGTGATCACGGTGGCAGTATTCGGATATTGTTCCCAATATCCAGTAGGAAAGCATGACATAATTTACTCTCTGTTGAATTAAAGGTCAGACGATATTTACTATTATCAGTATTAATTTATTTTGCAATGAATTGGTTAGTTAAATTTGTATTTTTGAGTGTTTAGACTAAGTATGAGTTGTTAAAAAAACACATATTTAGAGCTTGCTCACAAAATAGGAGAGCATTTCTAACTTAGGTAAAGTAAATAATGAGTGACTATCGCGGAATGGATTGAAATAACCGATTCTATCGTTGAAGTATTATATGCTATTTAAGCTGAAGGATTTCTATATAGAGAATTGCTGTGGTTATTTTAGTCTCACAAGGTGATTTTATTTATGGTATACAAGATTATTTCTTGCAATTCTTTGGTAAAAAAATCCTTTAACCACTCAATTAATTAAAAATCCATTTGTTGAGGGTGTTTATTTTATAAAGAAAAAATATTCCCAATATAAACTTGTTAATTGTCTGAATTAGTAGGAAAATATAAGCCATTTCTGTGACATAAGGAAAAATTGCCCTGGCCTGATGTGCCATAGGGTATTGAAGTCTATGAGCCATCTTGATCCAACTTTACTCGTGCTGCTGGTGTTGGCGGTACTGGGTATCATTAGCCACAACATGACCGTCACGCTTGCCATGTTGCTTTTGCTAGTTATCCGTATAACACCCCTAAATCAATTCTTCCCCTGGGTGGAAAAATATGGGTTGACCATCGGTGTGCTTATTTTGACCGTGGGTGTGATGGCACCTATTGCCAGCGGAAAAATTACGGTACAAGCGGTTCTTAATTCGTTTATGAATTGGAAATCGTTACTGGCAATAGCAATCGGTGTATTAGTGTCGTGGCTGGGCAGCCGTGGGGTTTCCTTGATGTCTAATCAGCCCTCGACTGTTGCAGGTTTACTGGTGGGAACCGTACTGGGTGTTGCCTTGTTTAAAGGGGTTCCGGTGGGGCCGCTGATTGCTGCCGGGATTTTGTCATTGCTGATGGGTAAATCGTAGTCGTTATGTTGCCGGAATTGAGTGCGATACAGGCGGAAATGCAGCGGCAAGGATTACGCCGCTTGCTGGTGTTGAGTGGAGATCATAATTGGTGTTATCAACAGGCTAATGAGCTACAGCAGAGATTTACCGGTGATTGGTTATGGATCTCTTATCGCAAAGAGAAAGCGGCACCACCAGCAAAAGCAGTCAGCTTATTAGGTCAGGAATATCTGCACGGAATATTTGATGCTACCGAAGGTTTTAATGCGGAAGCACTGGCGATATTGGCGGGGACATTGAAGGCCGGAAGTTGGTTGGTGATGATGGTTCCATCGTGGTATCAATGGTGTTATCAACCGGATAAGGACAGCATACGTTGGAACCAACAATCAGACGCTATCCCAACTCCGCACTTTATTCAGCATATTCAGCGGCAACTTATTAATGATCCTCAAGTTTTGCTATGGCGGCAAAATACTTTTTTTCACCTGCCTGAATTTTCGCAATCCAGTGAGTGGCAACTGCCTGATGGTAATCCCACCGTTAGCCAGCATGCTATTTTAGCGCAACTTTTGCGGGTAAATCAGGGGGTCTGGGTAATTACCGCGCCAAGAGGGCGCGGTAAATCGACGCTTGCAGGCATGTTAATGCAGCAATGGCAAGGGAATAATTGCTGGCTGACGGCACCGGCAAAAGCAACGACTGAAATTATCAGAGGCTATTCGGGTGAAAAAGGGCAATTTTGGGCGGTAGATAATTTGCTGAAATATTGCAGACAAAACCGTGTGTCAGATATTGATTGGTTGATTATCGACGAAGCCGCAGCTATTCCAACGCCTCAGTTATTTGAGCTGATAAGCTATTTCCCTCGGGTATTATTAACGACAACTGTGCAGGGATATGAGGGGACAGGACGGGGATTTTTACTTAAATTTTGTGCTGAAATTCCTGATTGTCATATTTTTAATCTGACAGCGCCTGTACGTTGGGCTGAGAATGATCCTCTGGAGAACTGGCTGGAAAATGCTTTATTGTTTGAAGATGCCATTCCGGTAAACAATTCTGATCAGGCGATCCGTTATCACATATATCAGCAGCAGCAATGGATTCAACAGCCGGAATTGCTGAGACAGTTTTACGGCATATTAACCAGTGCTCATTATAAAACTTCACCTTTGGATTTACGGCGTTTACTTGACGCCAAAGGAATGCAGTTTATTGCAGCGTTTGGAGATAAAGCTTTGATAGCTGCTTTGTGGATGGTTGACGAAGGCGGGTTGTCACCTGAGCTGGCACATGAAGTATGGGCAGGCAGGCGTCGTCCCAGAGGAAATCTGGTCGCTCAATCGTTAGCGGCCCACAGTGGTTTACCTCAGGCGGCAGTCCTGAAATCTCAACGGATTAGCCGGGTTGCTGTACAGGCTAACAACCGCAGACAGGGTATTGCTCAGGGAATGATCGCGTTTCAGCGGGCAAGAGCAAAAGGGCAGGGAATAGATTTTATTTCTGTCAGCTTTGGTTATACCGCTGAACTGTGGGCATTATGGCAAAAATGTGGTTTCCAACTGGTCCGTATGGGAACCCATTTGGAAGCCAGTAGCGGTTGTTATACCGCCATGGCGATTTTTCCATTGAGTGAGCAGGGAGTGGCACTGTGTATTCAGGCACAACAACGGCTTGCCCGTGATGCATATTGGCTGGAGTCACAGATTGGGTTCAGCTTGCCTGTTGATTACCAAATTGATCACCGTCTCAGTCAGAGTGATTGGCAAGAGCTTTCAGGTTTTGCATTTGCTCACCGGCCATTTTCTGCTTCATTACCGGCTTTGCAACGATTATTACTAAACAGTGATTTGCCGTTGCCCGCATTGAGAAATCATCTCCAGCAGGAGATGAGTATTGAGCAGTGTGTCACTGTGTTGAAGTTAAGCGGATATAAGGCATTAACATTATTCTGGCGGCAAGAAACCGCACAAGCGTTGGCAAGTCTCGACAAGAAATTGGCGGTACATTGGCAAGAATGGACTACTGCTTTTTCTGAGGCCAGTCGTCCTTATCATCCCATTTGTCATTAAAATCCCGGTGAGGAGGAAGCTCTGGTTTATTGTCCAGAAATTTTTTGGCGTCCAGGCGGCGTAATTCTTTAATGGCATTGAGAAGAACGCCAACTAATAAAACTAAAATAATCCACCAATAATCAGCTAACCATTGCATTGGGTAATCTCCTGCGCAGTACCGAGGTAGTTTTCAAATAGATAAGGCAAGTTAGCCGATAACCAGTCAAGACCTGCGATATCATGTTGTTGCCATACATCCAGTAACATCTGTTTAGTCAGCAGTTTTTCCAGTTGTCCGGATAGTGGCCGGTAACTGATATGCCACGGCTCATAAGCGACACCATCACGCTTACCGACAAAAGGGCGATAAAAACCAAAATGGGCCATATTCTCTGTCAACCAATGTGTCAGCGGTTCAAAGTAGCCGCCATTTTCATATTCCCAAGGCTCCAGCTGTAATTTCTGGTTTTCCGGCAGCATCGTTGGAGCATAAATATCCAGTTCAGTACCCCAATGATGGCGGCTGGCACCGGGCAGGGCAGACCAGCGGAGAATCGCCTGACAAAGTTCTCCTTCTGTTAATGGGGTGATATCCATTGGTTGGCTATTTTCATCTAATACCGGGCGTTCTCCGCGGAATTTGCCATTCCAGATAGCCTGTTGACGCTGGAAATCGCGGAATGTACTGGCAGGTTGCAGATTAATTCCCGCATTTGCTGCTGCTTGCTGCATGGAAAGAAAAGATTTTACTGCTTCTGGTTGTAATCGGTGATTGCCAGAGAGAGAGATCAAGTGCCCGGTAGCCAGGCCAGTTAACATATTTGCGGTTATCACTGGATGAGTTGCTCCATAACGCGCTGATAAATCCGACTGAGTTGTTGCAGATCTGCGGCATTGACGGATTCATTAACTTTATGAATTGTTGCGTTGAGTGGCCCCAGTTCGATAACCTGAGCGCCCATCTGAGCAACAAACCGCCCATCTGATGTGCCGCCACTGGTAGATAATTCAGGTTTATAGCCACAGTAATGGTCTATTGCTTGTACGACGGCATTGACTAACTCGCCTTTGGCGGTCAGGAAAGGCTGGCCGGGCAATATCCATTCAATGGTGTAATTCAGTTTGTGATTTTTCAGGATTGTCTCAACCCGTTCGCGGATTTGTCTATCGGTCAGTTCCGTACTGAAACGGAAATTGAATTGGACCTGCAAATTCCCCGGGATCACGTTATGACTGCCCGTTCCAGCATGAATATTGGCAATTTGCATACTGGTTGCCGGGAAAAACGCATTTCCTTCATCCCACTGGGTGTTGACCAGCTCTTGCAAAACTGGCAGGGCCCGGTGGATTGGGTTATCAGCCAAATGCGGATAGGCAACGTGGCCTTGAATACCCTGTACAGTCAGATTAGCCGTCAGAGAACCGCGCCGGCCATTTTTCACCATATCGCCAAGGTGGTGCTGACTGGAAGGTTCACCAATCAGACAATAATCCAGCCGCTCATTACGGGACATCAAGGCTTCAACGACTTTAACTGTGCCGTGGGTGGCTTTTGCTTCCTCGTCAGAGGTAATCAAGAAGGCCAAGCGACCACTGTGGTTGGGATAATTGGCAACAAAGCGTTCAGCCGCAACAATCATGGCAGCCAGCGAGCCTTTCATATCTGCTGCGCCTCGGCCATATAACATGCCATTACGAATAGTCGGCTCAAAAGGGGGTTGTTCCCATTGAGATTCGTCGCCCGCAGGGACAACATCCGTATGCCCGGCAAAGGCCAATGTCAGGCCTGTGCCGCGATAGGCCCAGAAATTGTTTGTGTCGCCGAAAGGCATCCGTTCAATGGTAAAGCCAACGGCTTGCAGACGGGCGATCATAATATCCTGGCAACCTTTATCATCTGGGCTGACAGAGGGACGTTTGATCAGTTGTTGTGCAAGCTCAATTACAGGACAGGTCATTTCAGCGCGCCTCAGCAAAAAATTGCTGATATTCATCTGCCTTATAACCCAGCAGGCAGTTGCCTTTTGCAGAAATTAGCAGTGGACGTTTGATAATAGCGGGTTGTTCCAGCATCAACGCTTTTGCTGATTCAGCATTATTGATTGTCGCGCGTTGTTGATCACTCAATTTACGCCAGGTTGTACCCCGGGTGTTAATTAAAGGTTCCCAGCCAAGTTTGTCAATAAATGACTGCAAAAGCACGGCATCTAATCCATCAACACGATAATCGTGAAACAGGTAAGCGATTTCCTGCTCTTCCAGCCAACGACGGGCTTTTTTTATGGTGTCACAGTTCTTGATCCCGTAGAGCGTAAAAACAGGCTGAGAAGATTTATCCGACATAATGAAGAGATCCTTAAAAAAGAATTTAAATACCTAAACATAATGCTGGAAAATACCTGTTTTTTCCAGATGATGTCCTGATTTTTATTATCTGGGATATCAAAGGAGGGGAACGCAATCTTATCGGCCTGTCATCATAGCGATAAGAGCCGGCCTCCGGCAATAAACCAAAGAGGGCGGCTCAGGAAAAACATTAAGCTATGCCATTTTTCCTATGTTGCAGATACATAATTGTTGCAGCCAGGCGGGAACGTACGTTTAGTTTTTTTAACAAGTTTCTGATGTGTACTTTCACCGTCTCTTCAGAAATAAAGAGGACATCAGCGACTTCCTTATTGGTCATGCCACTGGAAACTTCTTTTAAGACATCTAATTCACGCTTGGTCAATTCAGATAAAGGATCAACATGTTTATGGCGGTTAGCCAGATGTTGATATATTTTTTCACTAAAGACAGTTTGCCCGCGGGCGGCGTGACGAATACTGCTTAATAGCGAATCCAAGTCACTGTCTTTCAGTAAATAGCCATTGGCGCCTGCGTCAATGGCTGCGTAAACATCATTCCGGTCATCTGAAACAGATAATACCAGGACATAAGAGTTGATCCCTTTTCTACGAATAGATTTAATCGTATCCACGCCAGAAAGACCATTCATATTGAGATCTATCATAATGACATCAGGTTTCAGTTTGCATGCAATGTTTATTGCTTCTTCACCATTGTCAGCTTCTGCTGTTACGGTAAGCGCTCGATCGAGCTCTACAATCTGTTTTAAGCCATGGCGAATGAGAGGGTGGTCATCAACTATCATCACTGAATGGTTATACATTTTCCTTCTCCCTAAAAGATTAAAGCCACGAAATGCACGATTAAAAGGCAGTAATGAATGGGTCTGCCTTAAATTAAATAACTATGAAAAAATTTTCTCAAAACCGATTGATTTACAGAATTGATAGCTCTGTAAGTCCAGAAAGCACATCCTGATATAAAAATATAAATAGCGCAAATTAGTTTGATAAGTAAAAAAAGAAGATGAGTAATTTTCACCAAAAACATATAACGATGAGGTGGAAAATAATATTGTAAATCAATTTGTTATAAATATAATTATTAGATTTGTTTTCTTTTATAAAATTTATTTTAATTGAATTTATATTGAGAGTTTTTATGAGTTATAATTATCATGGTTATTATAACTAAAATAATATTATATAAATTATAATGTTTATTTATTGATGTTCCCATACTCAGTCGGTGGTATTGATTGGGTAAATTCGGTCGTGTTTTTTGTGAGCAAAAAAGTGCTAATTTATGGGTAAAATGCTGTCAATGTTATGATTTAGCACACAGTACCCATTATACTGGTCCCGCTCTTACTCCAGATAATGTATATAAAGGATCCGACGATGGATGAAAAATTAAAACAGAGTGCATTGGATTTTCACCAGTTTCCACAACCAGGGAAAATCACGATTACTCCAACTAAGCCTCTGACAACTCAGCGGGATTTGGCTTTAGCTTATTCACCGGGTGTTGCCGCGCCTTGTCTGGAAATTGCAGAAGATCCATTAGCGGCTTACAAATATACTGCGCGTGGCAATCTTGTCGCTGTGATTTCTAATGGTACTGCGGTCTTAGGGTTGGGGAATATTGGTGCGCTGGCAGGTAAGCCAGTGATGGAAGGAAAAGGCGTACTGTTTAAAAAGTTCTCAGGTATTGATGTATTTGATATCGAAGTTGATGAGTCTGATCCTAATAAATTAATTGATATTATTGCGGCGCTGGAGCCGACTTTTGGCGGAATTAACCTCGAAGATATCAAAGCACCGGAATGTTTTTATATTGAGAAAAAACTCCGGGAAAAAATGAACATTCCGGTATTCCATGATGATCAGCATGGCACCGCGATTATTTGTACCGCAGCTGTTCTGAATGGCCTGCGGATTATGAAAAAAGAGATTTCAGACGTTCGTCTGGTGGTTTCTGGTGCAGGTGCTGCATCAATTGCCTGTATGAACTTGCTGGTTGCGCTTGGATTAAAACGTGAAAATATCGTGGTATGTGACTCTAAAGGGGTCATTTATCGTGGCCGCGATGAAAATATGGAAGAAACTAAAGTCGCCTATGCGATTGAAGACAATGGCAGCCGTACATTAGGTGATGCTATCCCGGGTGCGGATATTTTCCTCGGATGTTCCGGGCCGGGCGTATTGACTCAGGACATGGTGAAAACCATGGCGAAAGATCCCCTCATCATGGCGCTGGCAAACCCTGAGCCCGAAATTCTGCCGCCATTGGCTAAACAAGTTCGTCCTGATGCCATTATTTGTACCGGTCGCTCTGATTATCCGAATCAGGTTAATAATGTTCTCTGTTTCCCATTCATTTTCCGTGGCGCGCTGGATGTTGGTGCGACAACCATCAATGAAGAGATGAAACTGGCTTGTGTTCACGCTATTGCTGATTTGGCGATGGCAGAGCAGAGTGAAGAAGTGGCTTCTGCCTATAATGATCAGGATCTGTTTTTTGGCCCGGAATATATTATTCCCAAGCCATTTGATCCACGCCTGATTGTTAAAATTGCCCCGGCAGTGGCTAAAGCCGCAATGGATTCTGGCGTGGCAACCCGCCCGATTGAAGACTTTAGCGCGTATATAGAGAAACTGAATGAGTTTGTTTATAAAACAAACTTGTTTATGAAGCCTATTTTTTCTCAGGCCAAAAAAGCGGAAAAACGGATTGTTTTGGCCGAAGGGGAAGAAGTGCGCGTATTACATGCAACTCAAGAGCTGATCTCTCTGGGATTGGCTTACCCGATCCTGATTGGTCGCCCAAGTGTTATCGAAAGGCGTATCCAGAAACTGGGGCTGCATATTGAAGCGGGTAAAGATTTTGAAGTGGTCAATAATGAGAATGATCCGCGCTTCAAAAAATACTGGCAAGAATATCACCAGATCATGAAGCGCCGTGGCGTTTCTGCGGAACAGGCGCGCCGTGCAGTCATTGGTAATCCAACCTTGATTGGGGCAATTATGGTGCTGCGTGGGGAGGCTGATGGCTTGATTTGCGGCACCGTTGGCAGTTACAGCGAACATTATGATGTGGTGAAAAATGTCTTTGGTTTCCGTGATGGGGTTCATACTGCCGGTGCAATGAACGCATTACTCTTGCCAAGCGGTAATACTTTTATCGCTGATACCTATGTCAATAATGATCCAACACCTGAACAATTGGCTGAAATTACCCTCATGGCCGCAGAAAGCGTCCGCCGTTTTGGTATTGAGCCGAAAGTTGCGTTGCTTTCTCATTCAAGTTTTGGTTCTGCGGATTGTCTCTCAGCCCAGAAAATGCGTCGGACGTTAGAATTGGTCAACAAAGTGTCACCTTCACTTGAAATTGATGGTGAAATGCATGGTGATGCCGCGTTGGTTGAAAGTATTCGTCGTGACATCATGCCGGATAGCCCACTGAAAGGGGCGGCGAATCTGTTAATTATGCCAAATATGGAAGCTGCCCGTATCAGTTATAACCTGTTGCGCGTAACCAGTTCTGAAGGGGTTACCGTTGGCCCGGTACTGATGGGCGTGGCAAAACCGGTACACATTCTGACGCCAATTGCTTCTGTACGTCGTATCGTCAATATGGTTGCTTTGGCAGCCGTTGAAGCGCAGACTCATCCGTTGTAATACCAATGGGTTAAAATAGTCCCGGCTCCCTGGTGGGAGCCGGGACCGGTTATTGTAAATAATTCTTATTATCTATATGATGCGGAAAAATATTATATGGATAACGGACGTTATGAAATCTTTCACCGTTGTAAAATCTTTTCTGATTATCTGTGGCTTACTTATCTTATCCGGGTGTACCTCTGTACAACAAAAGCCCACTCCCCAAGTGCTTTCACCCGAACTGACTCAGCAAGGGGGGATTGTCGATCTTAAAACAGGCAACGCTGTTACTCCTGATGAATTGCTCAATCAATTGGCATCACACCAGCGGATCATTGTAGGTGAAAAACACGATAATCCATACCATCATCAGATTGAGCTTTGGCTGGTTCAGCAGCTTCGTCTTAAAAGAGAACATGGTGCGGTTTTGCTGGAAATGATTAACCCCGACCAGCAGGAAAAAGTGAATAAAGTTAAAAGTTGGTTGCAAACTAAACCTAGCGTGCGTGAAAGCCGCATAAAAGAGTTGCTGGCATGGCACGATGGCTGGCCGTGGCAGCTGTATGGCGGGTTGGTCATGGAGCTTATGCAGCAGCCTTATCCGTTATTGTTTGCAAACCTGAGTCGTAGTGAAGTTAAAGCGGTTTGCTGTAACCTGCCGGTTCTCCAGGGCGATATTTCCGTCGCCAAAAATGTAAAATCGCGGATTGAAGCGACGATTAAAGATGCTCATGGTGGTGAAATAACAGCACAACAATTATCTGTTATGACAACTATTCAGCAAATGCGGGATCGCCGAATGGCAGAGCAGCTACTTAAAGCCCCGGCACCTGCCACATTGATTGCGGGTGCATACCATGCAACAAAAATAATGGGTGTTCCTTTACATGTTCAGGATCTGTCACCACAAGAAGATCTGGTAGTGCTGATTATGGCTGAGAAAGGCAATGTAATGGACAGTCAACATGCAGACTATATCTGGTATACACCAGCAAAAAAACCATAGATATTTTAAGTAAATGATGGTTTCTTTCCGGTAGTTAAAGGGCCTTGGCACATGGATGTGCGCAAGTTAACGATATATATAAAAATAATTTTCATTAGCATATGAAATTAATTATCATTACTAAATGATAAGTAAAATTATGCGCTGTAATCCATGTTGACGCTGACAAACCCCATCTTTCAAACAAATCCTGTTAAAAAAGGACTTGCTTTTACTGTTGCTATTGCTGTTCACCTCATTTGGGTTATGTGGATTATCTATCAGCCAGAAGAAGTTTCCGATCAACTGATGCCCCCTCCGGCAGTGATGATGGAATTTTCATTACTGACAGAAGCAACACATCAAGTACAGAAACAATCTATTGGTATTGAACAGCAGCTTTCTGTTACTAGCCGGCAGCAGGAAAGTGCGGTTAATGAGATGAAAACACCTGAGCTTACTAAAAATGAGCAGGCTCAAATACGGGTGCATAAGCCGAAAAAACAAAAAAAGAATCCGGAAGAGCAGAATAAAACATCCCAAGTGAAGCGTCGGCAGGCAGAGGAAGAGAGTGAAAAGTCTCAGAATAGTGCTGCTAGGGTAAGCAGTACCGCTACGTCGGCTAATTTGACTTCGCGGGTTGCGGCCTCTTATGACAGTGATTCAAATACTGTCGTGGATGCGGATGCTTTATGGCGAGCTGAGGTTATCGGGCATTTGAACCGTTATAAACGTTATCCCGAGGATGCACAGAGAAGAAACCGCACTGGCCAGCCTACAGTCAGATTTACCATTAATAAGCAAGGCTATGTCACTAACAGCGATTTAGTCCGTCGTTCAGGTACCCGTTCTCTGGACAGGGAAGCGAAGCAAGTTCTGGCGAGAGCGCAGCCATTACCGATTCCTCCTGATAGCGTTTTAAAAGGCAGTGAAATTACAATAGAACTGCCGATTGATTTTAATTTAACTAATCGAATCTTTTAGCGACTTAAGGACAGCAGATATGTTAAGGCAGCAAGCGCGGTTTGCCCTGAAAACTAAAGGGCTGTTATTAACGTTTTTATTGAGCGGCTGGTTGAATTCTGCCGCCGCAGAAGGAGAAATTATGCCACCAAAGGCCATGAAACAACCACATCAGATGACGATTCACGGTGATACCCGTACAGATGACTATTACTGGATGCGGGATGATAATCGCCAGGATCAAAAAATCATTGATTATCTGACAGCCGAAAATAAATACACCGAACAGATGCTGAAACCTGGAGAGCAACTGCGGGATACTTTATATGAAGAAATGGTCGGCAGGATGAAACAGGATGATCAGTCTGTACCCTATACTTATAACGGGTATATTTATCGTACCGTCTATGAAGCTGGAAAAGATTTCCCGATTTATCAGCGTAAACCTGTTGATGGCTCATCAGACTGGCAGGTTCTGGTTGATGGTAATGAAAGAGCTAAAGGTCACGAATATTATCAACTGAGTCATTTTGCTATCTCTCTGGATAATAAACGTATTGCAATTACTGAAGATACTCAGGGACGCCGTAATTATCAGATCTCTTTTAAAGACATTGCTGATAACCAGTGGAATAATGACGTAATAAAAAATACTTCCGGCAACATTGTTTGGGCAAATGACAGTAATACACTGTTTTATGTGCGCAGGCATTCACAGACTTTATTGCCATACCAAGTATTTCGTCACCAATATGGTACAGATACCACCGAAGACCAGAAAATATATCAGGAAGAAGATGAGCGTTTTTATTTAGGCATAGCTAAAAGCGCCTCCCGTGATTATATTATGCTGTCGATAACCAGTAATTCGACTTCTGAATATTTGCTGATTGACGCGAATAAACCACAAGCTGAACTCCAGATATTTTCTCCTCGTCAGGAAGGTCGGGAATATTATATTGATCATTTCCGAGGCCATTTTTACATTCGCTCAAATCATGAAAGTGAAACTTATGGGCTTTATCAAGCTGATGCCATAAATACGCCGTGGAAAACAGTGATTGCTCCGCAACAGGAGACAGATCTTGAAGATTTTTCACTGTTTAATCACTGGTTGGTCGTTCAGGAGCGAATTAAAGGATTGCCGACTATTCGCCAGATAAGTTGGGAAACCGATCAGGAAAAACAGATTAAGTTTGATGATCCAAGTTATATGGCATGGATTGATTACAACCCTGAACCTGATACCGATGTGGTACGTTATGGTTATTCATCCATGACAACACCAAGTTCAACATTCCAGTGGAATATGAAAACCGGTGAGCGGGAATTACTTAAACAGCAGGAAGTCAAAGGCTTCGATAAACATCATTATGAGAGTCAGCGTATTTGGGTGAAAGCCCGTGATGGCGTGGAAGTTCCTGTTTCTTTGGTTTATCGTAAATCCCTGTTCAAAAAAGGCCAGAACCCGATCCTGATATATGGTTATGGGGCTTATGGTTTCAGTATGGATCCTTCATTCAGTTCACCACGATTGAGTTTATTAGATCGGGGCTTTGTTTACGCGTTAGTACATGTGCGTGGTGGCGGTGAATTGGGTAAAAAATGGTACTTGCAAGGTAAAGTCGAAAATAAAATGAATAGTTTTACTGACTTTATTGATGTGACCAAGGCACTGATTGCTCAGAAATATGGCGACAGCAAACGAGTTTATGCTATGGGAGGCAGTGCTGGTGGTTTGCTGATGGGGACGGTGATTAATCAGGCTCCGGAATTATATCGCGGTGTGGTTGCTCAGGTACCATTTGTTGATGCGGTGACAACCATGCTCGATCCTTCTATTCCATTGACAGTAGGAGAATATGAAGAGTGGGGTAATCCGGAAAATAAAGAAGATTATCTTCGAATTAAATCATATAGCCCGTATGACAATATAAAGCATCAGCGCTATCCCAACTTATTAGTCACGAGTGGATTGCATGATTCACAGGTTCAATATTGGGAACCGACTAAATGGGTAGCAAAATTACGCGATATGAAAAAAGGCGACTCTATTTTATTATTGGAAACCAATATGAGTGCCGGGCATGGTGGTAAATCAGGCCGTTTTAACCGACTGAAAGATACTGCACTGGATTACAGTTTTATTTTGATGCTGGATGATGCTAAGGAATATTTTCCGCAATTAAAAGATAACTGAAAGAAATTATAAATATAGTTTTTATTGAAAGCACTGATAATTATTTATCAGTGCTAAATATTTCTATTGTTTTTTGAAAATGGGTATGTAAGCAAATATTAATTTATATGCATTTTGGATGATTTAAATGAAAATAATGACAAAAATAGCAGGGGCCAGCGTTGTTTTTATTGGGCTTCAAGGGCTTGCTTATGGTGAGGAAAAGCAAGAGGGGAAATCAGATAAGGTGCTGAAATTCAGTAGTCTTAAGGTTTCAGGCTCACAGGATAATGCTGAAATTCGGGCAATGGAAAAGCCCGGATCTTACAGTTCTAAAGGTGAAGATACTAAAATTCAGTCAGTGGATAGCATATTGCGCAGTATGCCAGGAACCTATACTCAAATAGATCCGGGGCAGGGAACAGTGAGTGTGAATATTCGCGGACTAAGTGGCTTTGGGCGAGTGAATATGATGGTTGATGGTGTTAGCCAGAGTTTTTATGGTACATCTCCGACGAGTCCAGCTCACGGTACTACTTATAACCAATTTGGTGCAATAATTGATCCTAATTTTATCGTGGGAATCGATGTCAACCGAGGTCAATCTGATGGTTCAGATAGCGTTAATGCATTAGTCGGTAGCGCTAATTTCCGTACAATTGGCGTAGATGATGTGATATTCGCGGGAAATTCATTGGGAGTACGCACAAAAGCAAATTATGGCAATAATGGTATTGGTCATAATGGCATGATAGCGGTTGCGGGTAAAACACCGGCTTTCAGTTCTGAGGGTTCAATCGGTGCTATGCTGGCTGTCAGCGGGCACTCAATTGATGCGCATTATAAGAATGGTGACGGAGTATTAAGCGATGAGTTTGCGACAAATGAATCATTTAAGCAAAAACCCAATTCGCAATTAATTAAAATAAATATTAAACCGAGCGACTTTCATGATATGGAGCTCAGTGGACGGAATTATCATAATAAATTCACCCGTCGTCATATTGATAGTCGGGATATTTACCTAAAATACAATTACACACCATTCAGCGAATGGGTTGATATAAAATTACTGGTCAGCACCAGTGAGGGGACTCAACGCTACGAAGGTGATTCACTTTATAGGCTGCTAAATAGCAATGCTAAAAACAAATCAGATGCAATAGATATCAGTAATATCAGCCGTTTTGGCTATGGTGACACAGATTTTGAACTAACATTCGGCAGTAAGTTGATGAAAACAGAATATAGCAAGGCAACGGATAGTGTTTATTCTGGTGAAGGTCAAAATGAAGAAGAAAGGAAAAAGTATGAAAACACAGATAATGAAGCAAAAGAAAATAATGTTTTTGCACCAAGTGGTAAACAAGATATTGCCAGCATTTATGGCGGGCTGAAAATTAGTCGTGGAATTTATCGGGCAGACATTTCGTTTAATTATATGGACTACAGTGTCAAAGGCCATAAACCGGCTTGTGATCTGCGGATCCCTTGTTTCCCTCAGCAGGAAACTGAATTGGATTTGAAAGAACATGGATTTAATCCAGGTGTTTTACTCTCAGCAGAAATTATTCCTGAATTCCAGCCATTCGTCAGTTATGCCCGTTCAATGAGAGCGCCAAATATTCAGGAAACTTTCTATAGTAATGAAGGGGGTGGATCTATGAACCCATTTTTGAAAGGAGAGACATCAGACACTTATCAAATTGGCTTTAACAGTTTCCGCCCAGACTTGATTGTAAAAGGAGATACTTTCCGCCTGAAAGCTGCCTGGTATCAATCTAAAATAGAGAATTATATTCTCAGTGATATCTGGCTTATCTGTGGCAATAGGAAGAAATGTAAAGCTGATAGTTCAGTAGATTACAGTACAGTCGATCCTAACATCAAAATGTATATTTATCACAATAGTCTGACGCCGGTAAAAGTAAGCGGATATGAAGTTTCTGCTGATTATGATGCCGGTATATTTTATAGCAAATTGGCTTATAGCTGGCAAAAAACGCGTCAGCCAACTTCTGCCGCTACAGCACATTTTGGTGCCGATCCTGTGTCACAATTGCCGGATAGTTTTATGACTTTGGATACCGGTATCCGTTTATTTGATGAGAAAGTCCGTGTTGGTGCGATTGTTAAATATACTGGTGATTCTCATAGGATGGACCCAGATCAATATAATTTTGATGACGACGGGCGGGTTATATTGCAAAGAGAACCTAAAATCCCAACGATAATCGATCTTTATAGTGATTATCAGATAAATAAAAGCGTGCTGTTGAAGTTTTCAGTACAGAACTTGGCAAATAAAAATTATTCGGAAGCACTTAATCGCGCAAATTCGTCTCCATTAATGATTGAACAAACTTCGTCTATGCAAACCGCCAGAGGGCGTACTTATATTGCAGGAGCAGAAATCCGTTTCTGATATAAAATAAGTGGCAAGGAATGCCACTATTTCTAACTTGCTGGTCGTTTTTTACGTTCTTTCTTGACCTTAACCACTTCACTCTCAATCCAGCCATCTTGTAACCGGGTTCTCAGAGCATCACCGACATGCACTTGCTTGGTTTGTTTCAGTAATTTTCCATCAGGGGCTTCGCTGATGCTGTAACCACGGGCCAGTGTTGCCAGTGGGCTGACCGCTTCCATTCGTGAGCAGGAAACGGCAAATTTTTCTCTGGAACGGCTGATTTGTCGTTCGAACGCTTGTTTTAACCGAAAATCTTGTTGCTGAATCTGTTGGCTATACTGGCGGATCTGCCGGCTGGGTTCTGAATACCAGAGCCGTTGTTGCAATTTCTCATAAATCAGATCGCTTTGCCGTAAATGCCGTTGCAGGCTATCAGCCAGCCGCTGGCGTAAACTGACCAGCAAATTCTGCTGACGAGCTAACCGTAAATGAGGGTGCTGCTGCTGTAAGCGGTGAGATAACAGGCTGAAAACCTGCTGTTTCTGCGCAAAGAAGTAATCCATTGCCATTTCCAATCGCTGTTGTTGCGACTGGATTTGACGTAACAATTCGAGCTGATTACGGCTGACCAATTCAGCGGCTGCTGAGGGGGTCGGGGCCCGCAAATCTGCCACGAAATCAGCAATGGTGACATCCGTTTCATGGCCTACTGCACTGACTATCGGAATATCACTGTGAAAAATCGCTCTGGCGACACGTTCATCATTGAAGCTCCATAAATCTTCCAACGAGCCACCACCGCGGCCGACGATCAATACATCACATTCCTGCCTTTCATTCGCTAATTCAATTGCCTGAATAATCTGTAACGGCGCTTCTGTCCCCTGGACGGCTGTTGGATAAATGACAATTGGCAATGATGGATCACGGCGCTGCAAAATATTCAAAATATCATGCAGGGCGGCACCACTGGCTGATGTAATCACCCCAAGCTGTTGAGCAGGAGAGGGAAGGGGTTTCTTATGACTCTGATCAAATAACCCTTCGTCATTGAGTTTCTGTTTCAATATTTCAAACTGTTGCTGTAACAGGCCATCACCGGCGGGTTGCATACTTTCAACAATAAGCTGATAGTCCCCTCTGGGTTCATAAAGCGTAATTGCCGCGCGGACCAAAACCTGCTGGCCATTTTGTGGCTTGAATGTCACCCGTTGATTACTACTGCGAAACATTGCGGCCCGCACCTGAGCACGTTCATCTTTCAGGGTAAAATACCAGTGGCCGGAGGTGGGTTGAGAAAAATTCGATATTTCAGCGCTCAACCAAATTCTGCCCATTTCCATTTCGAGCAGTTGACGGACCGTCTGATTGAGGCGGCTGACAGAAAAAATTCCAGTATTAGAAGGTAGTGACATGTGAGCCAGATCAAATTCCAAAACAAGGGCTTAATTCACCGATACTAACGTTCGTTATGAAGTAAGCAAGAAATTTTTTAATAAAATACTGGAGGCAACCGATTACGTTCTGTATAATGCCGCAGCAATATTTTATTCCTTAAATTGTCCGCAGCCTGGTGAGATATTGCTTATGTTACGAATTAAAAAAGAAGCTTTAACCTTTGACGATGTTCTGTTAATTCCTGCCCACTCTTCTGTTCTGCCTAACACTGCGGACCTGTCTACTCAACTGACTTCCACTATTCGCCTGAATGTTCCCATGTTGTCTGCGGCAATGGATACCGTAACGGAATCCGGCTTGGCTATCGCGCTGGCTCAGGAAGGTGGAATTGGTTTCATCCATAAAAATATGTCGATTGAACGTCAGGCAGAAGAAGTGAGTCGGGTGAAAAAACATGAGAGTGGTGTTGTGACAAATCCCGTCACGGTGGCCCCTAAAACAACGCTGCGTGAAGTTCAGGCACTGACAGAGCGTAATGGTTTTGCTGGTTATCCTGTTGTTACCGAAGGAAATGAGTTGGTTGGTATTATTACGGGTCGTGACGTACGTTTCGTGACCGATCTGGATCAGCCGGTTACTGCGGTAATGACACCTAAAGAGCGTCTGGTAACGGTAAAAGAAGGCGAAGCCCGTGATGTTGTGTTGCATAAAATGCACGAAAAACGGGTTGAAAAAGCGCTGGTGGTTGATGAGGACTTTCATCTGCTCGGCATGATCACGGTTAAGGATTTCCAGAAAGCGGAACGTAAACCTAATGCCTGTAAAGATGGGCATGGACGTTTACGCGTTGGGGCTGCGGTTGGCGCGGGTGCTGGGAATGAAGAGCGTGTTGATGCGTTGGTTGCCGCCGGTATTGATGTTCTGCTGATTGATTCATCACACGGTCATTCTGAAGGGGTATTGCAGCGTATTCGTGAAACCCGCGCTAAATACCCGAATCTACAGATTATTGGCGGTAACGTGGCGACGGGAGAAGGTGCAAAAGCGTTGGTAGCGGCTGGGGTTAATGCGGTTAAAGTCGGTATTGGCCCTGGATCTATCTGTACTACCCGGATTGTGACAGGTGTTGGTGTGCCACAAATTACCGCTATCTCTGATGCGGTTGAAGCGCTGGAAGGCTCAGGGATCCCGGTTATTGCTGATGGTGGTATTCGTTTCTCCGGTGATATTGCCAAAGCAATTGCCGCCGGGGCCTCCTGTGTCATGGTCGGTTCCATGTTGGCAGGCACGGAAGAATCTCCAGGCGAAATTGAGTTGTTCCAGGGGCGTTCATTTAAATCTTATCGTGGAATGGGCTCTCTGGGGGCGATGTCTAAAGGCTCTTCCGATCGCTATTTCCAAACTGACAATGCCGCAGACAAACTGGTACCGGAAGGCATTGAAGGTCGTGTTGCCTATAAGGGGTTGCTGAAAAACATTATCCATCAGCAAATGGGAGGCCTGCGTTCCTGTATGGGGCTGACTGGCTGCGCAACTATTGATGAACTGAGAACCAAAGCTGAATTTGTTCGCATTAGTGGTGCGGGTATTCAGGAAAGCCACGTTCACGATGTCACCATTACCAAAGAGTCTCCAAACTACCGGTTAGGTCTGTAATTCATATTTATTGTGGCTCCTGTAGGAGCCACCTATCTCCTATGTTTTTATTTACTTGTTTTTTTGGAATTCGCCGCACATGACAACAAATATCCATCAGCACCGTATTCTTATCCTTGATTTTGGTTCGCAATATACTCAGTTGATTGCTCGCCGTATCCGTGAAATCGGAGTTTACTGTGAACTTTGGGCATGGGATGTAACGGAAGAACAAATCCGCGAATTCAACCCAAGCGGTATTATTCTTTCCGGTGGACCGGAGAGTACTACAGAGCAGGGGAGTCCACGTGCACCAGAGTACGTTTTTAACGCCGATATTCCTGTACTGGGTGTCTGCTACGGCATGCAAACTATGTCGATGCAATGCGGTGGTAAAGTAGAAAGTTCTACTGAACGTGAATTTGGTTATGCTCAGGTTGAAATCAAAGCGGAAAGTGCGTTGTTTCGTGATATTCACGATTCATTAAATGAGCAGAGTAAACCGTTGTTGGATGTATGGATGAGTCATGGTGATAAAGTCACTGCGATCCCTGCGGATTTTATCACTATTGCCAGCACTGATACCTGCCCGTTTGCCATTATCGCGAATGAAGAAAAACGTTTTTATGGTGTACAGTTTCATCCGGAAGTCACCCATACCCATCAAGGACAACGCATACTGGAACGTTTTGTATTGGATATTTGCCAATGTGAAGCTCTGTGGACTCCGGCTTCTATTATTGAAGATGCGGTTGTACGTCTGCGTGAACAGATCGGTGACGATCACGTTATTTTGGGGTTGTCCGGTGGTGTTGATTCCTCTGTCACCGCGTTATTACTGCATCGCGCAATTGGCAAACGCCTGACCTGTGTATTTGTCGATAACGGTTTACTGCGTTTGAATGAAGCTGACCAGGTAATGGAAATGTTTGCCGGTAAATTTGGGCTGAATATCGTCCATGTTCCCGCAGAAGATCGTTTCCTTACTGCATTGGCTGGCATTAATGATCCGGAAGAAAAACGCAAAACCATTGGCCGTGTGTTTATTGAAGTGTTTGATCAAGAGGCAAGTAAACAGACTCAAGTCAAATGGTTGGCGCAAGGCACTATTTACCCGGATGTGATTGAATCAGCGGCCTCTGCGACAGGTAAAGCACACGTCATCAAATCTCACCATAACGTAGGTGGTTTGCCGGAAGAGATGAAACTGGGTCTGGTGGAACCGCTGAAAGAGTTGTTCAAAGATGAAGTTCGCAAGATTGGCCTGGAACTGGGATTGCCTTATGACATGCTGAACCGTCATCCATTTCCAGGTCCTGGGCTGGGTGTTCGTGTCTTGGGTGAAGTGAAGAAAGAGTACTGTGATCTACTGCGTCGTGCGGATGCTATCTTTATTGAAGAACTGCACAAAGCTAATTTGTACAATAAAGTAAGCCAAGCATTTACGGTATTCCTGCCTGTTCGTTCTGTGGGTGTTATGGGGGATGGCCGTAAATATGACTGGGTTGTCTCTTTACGTGCAGTAGAAACAGTCGATTTCATGACCGCACATTGGGCGCATTTGCCTTATGATTTCCTTGGACGAGTTTCTAACCGGATCATCAATGAAGTCAATGGAATTTCAAGAGTTGTGTATGATGTCAGCGGTAAACCGCCTGCAACGATTGAGTGGGAATAATGACATAATCGTTTCCTATTATTGATAATGATTAGAAAAACCAGTAACTATTTTAGTTACTAACTTAGAACTGCACCTAAAAGTTGGATATTAAACCAACCACTGAGGGTGCAGTTTTTTATGGGTAAATGCTCATGAGAATTTAAGTTAAATGTTGTTGAAGATTCTTTGTCTGGAGTAGCAGTTAGTCGAATTCATGTTCAGAAGTTTAGCAAGGTCTATGGGTCTTGTGGTGTATTTGTGTTGTAGTCATTGAGATTCAGGCGTGAAGAGGGATATAAGTGAAATGCCCCAACAGAGTGGAGCATGGGATAGTTATTCTTTTGTTAATATCATAGTGAAGTTGATGAAAAATATTCATTGTGAGAGTATTATATCGATCTTCATAAATTAAAATTCCAATAGACATTAAGGTAATTGAAAAAGGCTCTTTATTATGGTGATGTGCTTTAATAATTAAACAATATATAATTACCAGCAATATATTTGTGGCTATTTTATTTTTACCTATAAATATTAGGCAGAGTAAAGACCTATGACGATATAAAGATTAGTCTTTTTATTCTGGCCTATATCGATTTATCTTATATACGATTGTGGATTTCTGTTCAAAACATAAATAATCAAAATCGTTGTTACAGTACCGCTTCCGATAATGCCTGCTAACCAATTATGTTCATTTAAACCTAATATTAAAGCAACAAAGAGAGAGATAAGAGTCAGTAATAGCCCACAATTTTGTCCCCTTATGCTTTTTCTTATCGTTTGTTCTAAGGCAACTTTTTCCATTTCATGTCTGTGCTTTTGTTGTTGTTCAATAAGGATCAAAAATCTGTCAGCCGCTCCCTTTGTATATTGCTCATAAGTCGTTAATATTTCTGAATCAGGAAGCTGATTATATAATGAATTATTATCATCTGAATTTGATGGTTTAACGATTTCAGGGTGTTTTCTGTTTATTATTTCTTTCATATATCGTCTCTTTCCCTGTAGATAATATAATTTCATCATTGAATTGCTTTAGTACAGCAGCAAAATCCGCGCGGACTTTATCCAGATCATCAGATAAAGTCTCAACATCACTTTTTGATGGAATAAGATCAAGATAGTTTGTATTCGGCATAATGTCGAATTTTGGTGAAATAGATCTTAATTTATTAAAATATTGTATGAAAATGTTCATTCTATTACCTGCATTATTAGTTGTTTCTGTTAGTTAAATAGCTTATTAATACTTGATGTTTTCTTTGTTTTTGATTGTGAAATAATACCTGATAAATATATTTATTCCACAAAAATATTGCGAGCTGGCTCAAAGATAATTCTGAAAATAGTGGAATGTGATTTCATTTAAAATAATGATTAATCGCTTATATAAAGCTATTAAGTAGTATGATTTACGATGAAAAGTATCAGAATATGCTATAGTACCCGCTGGTTTTTACTTATTTTTTGGGAATCATATGTCTTATCAATGCCCCTTATGTCATCAACCTTTATTGCTAACCCGGCAGCAATGGCGCTGTGAAAATAATCATCAGTTTGATTGTGCTAAAGAAGGGTATGTCAATTTGATGCCCGTTCAGTATAAAAGGTCCAAAGAGCCCGGAGACAGCCCGGAGATGATGCAGTCAAGAAGGGCATTTTTGGATTCAGGATATTATCAGCCATTACAACAACGGGTTTCAGAACTGCTGGAAAAGTATTTGCCAGAAAATGCAGATAGTTTGCTGGATATAGGATGCGGTGAAGGTTATTACACCGCTGCGGTTGAAGAGCAGTTAAGCAAGGGGCGTAATCTTAAGATCTATGGGTTAGATGTCGCCAAGATCGCAGTGCGTTATGGTGCTAAACGCTATCCTTCTGTCCGCTTTTGTGTTGCGTCAAGCCATCGTTTGCCATTTGCTGATGAGTCTCTTGCTGGGGTGTTACGAATTTATGCACCTTGCAAAGCAGAAGAGTTGGCAAGGGTAATTAAGCCACAAGGAATTATTCTGACAGTTGCTCCTGGCCCTCGCCATCTTTATCAGATTAAAGCGTTGATTTATCAAAATGTTCATCTTCATCCATTGAAGGCAGAACAATTGGCAGGGTTTGAATTGATAACAGATGAGTCATTATCTTATCCAATGAAATTAGATGGAATACAAGCGTGTCATTTATTACAGATGACGCCATTTGCCTGGCGGGCAACGGAAGAGGTAAAAAAAGAACTGGCAGATAAGGCGTTGTTTGAATGCGAAGCTGATTTTATATTGCGGGTTTATCAACGCATTAGGTAATCAGAATTTCAGCCCAAAATACAATTCTTGAAAGGTTAATATTTTGGGCTGAAGAAGTTATTTCGCGTACATAAATAATTCGAGATGCTCAAATAAAATATTGAAACCAATCGCAATCAGAATCATCCCACCAATAAACTCAGCACGTTTGCCCAGCAGTGGACCAATATAGCGGCCAATTAACATCCCCAATGTTGCCATAATCATTGTCATCATACCGATAGCTATAGCAGTATGTACGATATTGACCTGGAGAAAAGCGAGCCCGATACCGATTGCCATTGCATCCAGGCTGGTAGCAATGGCTGTTGTTATTAGTACCATTGAGTTGTGGCGACAGGGCGATTCGCATTTCTTTTCCTGATTCACTTTAAAACTCTCTGTCATCATTCTACCGCCCAGAATAAATAACAGAGTAAAAGCGATCCAGTGATCCCACTCCATAATATATTGGCTGGTATAAAGCCCTATAGACCAGCCAATCAGTGGGGTACTGGCTTCTGCCAAACCAAATATCAAACCAGTACGGATTGCTTCACGAAAATGGGGTTTATGTAGTGTGGCCCCTTTACAAATTGCCGCAGCAAAGGCATCCATTGAAAGTGCTAAAGCTAAGATAAGGGTTGCGTATATATTCATTAAAATAACCTCGGTTGGGCGTTTCCATATACATATAATCCATCCCCAACCAATGATGGTGTTATATGCTATGGTCTTGCCAACCGAAATAAGGCTGCCCGCACCACGTTTTACTTTCAAACGAGCGTGTTGATACGAGCTTTTCAGAAAAATTGACTAAGCTATTTCTCTGAAACAGGCTACTCCCCATGACTTTTTAAAAGATAGCATAATAATTCAAAAAGGGAAAATAATATTGTTTTTAGGATTGAGGTGTGATGCCGATAATAGTTATCATTATCTATTGGGGAGTAAAAATGAGGTAAAAATAAAAGTCAGCACTAGGCTGACTGTTTATTATTTTTTTATATATTATTAATGTTTATCTATTTTCTTTCGATAAGAAATTTATAAATCTTTTCTAAATCATCAAGTTGGCTTACTGAGAGATATAATTTCTTATTTTCCAAGCCAATAAGCAAGATGCCATCCTCAGATAAATTTATGGTTTTTATCCGATCATAGGAAATAAATGTGTTTGCATAGAAAAAACCGTTATTTTTAAATGACAATTTAGGTGAGCGTATATAAGCAATATAAATAGTCACCAAGATAGTAAATAACAATAAATATGTGGTTAAACGGCTGCCATAAGCAGTGATGTTATTATAAACAACAATAAGTATCAGGATAATAAAGATGAGAGCATCAATTTTGTGCTTTCTTTTTAGCTTTATTTGTAAATCAGTTTTCCCTTTCAGCAGATTAACCACAAATTCATCATAGACAGCGAAAGCCAGCATTAATACGATTAAACCAACTAATACCATATCATTAAGGCTCATTCTTTAATCCCTGTGTTGCTGTAAAAAAATGCGGGGAGGAATTTTCCCTCCCCGAATGATTAACTATAGACCGAGGAAACCAAATCTGGCACCAATAATCCCCAGAATGAAGAAGCCAATAATAATCCACAAGGCATTCACTTTATGCCGTAACAGCCACATACAAGCAAATGTCAGCAAAAGTGGGACCAGGCCAGGCATCAACTGATCGAGGATGTTCTGAACCGTGGTTATGGTCTTTTCACCGGTTTGTGGGTTAGGAATTTCCGATACCACCAGCGGGATATTAACTTTCGTCCATTTATTAACTAATGCTCCCATGACAAACAGGCCAAGAATTGACGCCCCTTCCGTCATTTTTTGCAGGAAACCGCCACCCATATCCTGAACGATATCAATCCCTTTCTTATAGCCATAAGAGATACCTGAATAGAGAACCAACAGGCGTACCAGGTTGAACAAGAAGAAGAACAGCACAGGCCCAAGCCAGCTGCCACTCATGGCAAGACCTGCCCCCAGCGCAGCGAATACCGGGCGGACTGTGCCCCAGAAAATCGGGTCGCCAACACCCGCTAATGGCCCCATCAAACCAACTTTGATGCCGTTGATGGCACCATCATCAATCGGGGCACCGTTAGCGCGCTGTTCTTCCATTGCCATCGTGACACCCAGAACAGGTGCGACGACGTAAGGGTGAGTGTTAAAGAATTCCAGGTGGCGTTTAATGGCTTGTTTACGCTCATCGGTATTTTCCGGATACAGGCGGCGAAGCGTTGGAACCATAGCGAAACAGAAACCCAGAGCCTGCATACGTTCAAAGTTCCATGAACCCTGGAACACATTAGAACGGAGAAATACACCGCGGATGTCACTTGGCGTCAGTTTTTTCTGGCCTGCTGTCTGAGCAGCCGTTTTTGTTGTATCTAACATGTTGCTCATCCTCTTAATCTAATTCGTTATCAAGGTGGTTATTGGCTTGTCCAGGGGCCGCAACTACCTGAGATTTGTTATATTTGGGGCTTAACTGGATGTACAGCACGGCCATAACGATACCAATAATACCTAATGCAACTAGGTTGAATTCAGTGAATGCCGCAGTGACAAAGCCGAGGTAGAAGAATGGCATCAGGTAGCCAGCACGCATCATATTGATGACCATGGCGTAACCTACAACCACGATCATGCCTCCCGCGATGTTCAGGCCATCTGTGACGACTTTAGGGATAGACGCGAGTAATTGCTGGACTTCATTGGTACCAACAGATAAGGCGACAATCAGGGCAGGGATGGCGATACGCATAGCCTGGAGCAGTAATGCGGATAAATGGATAAAGCTGATTGCACGAAGGTTACCACGTTCTGCTGCGTTGTCAGCGGCATGTTGGAAGGCAACAGTGATAGTACGTACAATGATGGTCAGTACTTGTCCTGCGGCTGCCAGAGGAATAGCCAAGGCGATACCTTCACCAATATCACGACCACCGGCAATGACCAGGATAGTTGAGATAATTGATGCTAAAGCCGCATCCGGGGCAATTGCAGCTCCGATATTCATCCAGCCAAGCGCGATCATTTCCAATGTACCGCCGATAATGATACCGGTTGTCATATCACCAAGGATGATCCCAATTAAAGTACAGGCCACGAGTGGGCGATGGAATTGAAATTCATCAAGAATGGAATCCATTCCGACTATACAAGCTACGATGAATATCAATGCAATTTGAACAACGGTAATTTCCATTGTTTGTCTCCTATAACCAAATTAAATTCGGTAAGAAATTTTTGTCATTGAGTAATAGTTAAATTGCTCTGGTTTGTTTTTCGTTTTTAACCTTCTGGAGCAGATCCATCATTTGCAGACGGCTGTCACTGGCAACTTTGCGGGCTTCAAGCTCAATGCCACGTTCATCCAGTTTTTTGAAGGCCACAATATCGGTTTCATCAACGGATATTGCGTTGTTAACTTGCGTTTTTCCTTGACGGAATGCCATTCCACCGATGTTTACAGATGTGATATCAACACCATCTTCGACCAGACGTAAAACATCTGCTGGATTTGTAAATAGCAACATAACACGCTCATTAGCGTATTTAGGGTTGTTATAAACACGAACACATTTGGCAACGTCAACAACGTGAGCACTGAGCCCCGGCGGAGCAACTTGTTTTAGCAAGGTGGCGCGGACCGTATCGGCAGCAACTTCATCACTGACGACAATGATCCGTTTCACATTGGTCTCTTTTGTCCAACGAGTCGCGACCTGACCATGAATAAGACGGTCATCAATCCGGGCCAGGGCTATTTTCATATGACCACCCGCTGATGGGGTAGATGAAGGAACAGCAGCAGGCGTTACCGGTTTGGCGGGTTCGGCTTTTTGAGGCTCTTCCGTTTTCAGGGCCCGAATGCCTTCTTTCCCTGTTTCAAGGGCAACAGAAACCAGTTCTGTCAACGATGGGCCATCATCCCGGCACATAAAGGTTTCAACCAACATCGGAACGTTAACCCCGGTGATGATCTCATAATTCTCTTTATCTACAGCGATACGATTCGCTGCATTGAATGGACTTCCTCCCCATGTATCAACAAGGAACAGTACACCTTGCTTTGTGTTAAGTGTTGCAAGTTTATTGCTGTATTTTTCAAATAAAGTATCGGCATTTTCACCAGGAACGAAGTCAATATAGGAAACATTTTCCTGTTCCCCAATTAACATCTCTGCGGTACGAAGCAGTTGTTCAGCCGCAGCTCCATGTGTGCCAATCATAATGGCTATACTCACCTGTTTTCCCCTCTGTTAACAATATAAACGTAGGATTATTACAAAGTTACTCCAATTATTTTGATGAATCATTCCTCCAATAAAAAGCATGTTTGTACGAATAACAACCTTTTATCAATGTGATACCTGAATATTTGACTTGATTTAGACTTTATCTCTTATTGACTGAAAAAAT
The DNA here is from genome assembly GCF_011189505.1 of Photorhabdus tasmaniensis. Lineage (GTDB taxonomy): Bacteria > Pseudomonadota > Gammaproteobacteria > Enterobacterales > Enterobacteriaceae > Photorhabdus > Photorhabdus tasmaniensis. The sequence continues at coordinate 52,766 of NZ_PUJU01000005.1, read as the reverse complement.
AGGCTGCTAGAGTAACATCAGAAATACCTGAGGAAAATTGCTGTCAGTCAGAAAAAATGAAATAGATGAAAATGTTAACCACAAAACAATTTAATAAGCTGAATATTGAAAAATCAATCTATAATTATCTGTAATTTACTTATTTTTAGTTATTTATTCTGTTTCCGGTAACATCTTATTCATTCAAAATTAAAAATATATTCATCTTTTCCGATCGAAAAGTGATCATTGAGGGGTTTTACTAAAAAATATCCCTACTACCACATAGGGATATTTTGATTGCAGAAGACGTTACTGATCAAAAAACAGGTTATTTATTTGATTAATCACACTGAACTTTAATCGCCAGACCGCCACGGGATGTTTCACGATATTTAGCATTCATGTCTTTGCCTGTTTCGTACATGGTTTCAATGACTTTATCGAGAGAAACCCGTGGTTCACTGGTACGGCGCAAAGCCATGCGGCTAGAGTTGATGGCTTTTACTGAAGCAATTGCATTGCGTTCAATACAAGGCACTTGTACCTGGCCTGCAACTGGGTCACAGGTAAGGCCGAGGTTATGTTCCATGCCGATTTCAGCGGCAATACAGACCTGTTCAGCACTACCACCTAGCAGTTCCGCAAGGCCGGCTGCGGCCATTGAACAGGCAACACCAACTTCCCCTTGACAACCCACTTCAGCTCCAGAAATAGAGGCATTCATTTTATACAGAATGCCGATAGCGCCAGATGCCAGGAAATAGCGGATATACAGCTCTGGTGTCACAGGCTCAATGCAATGGTTGTAATAAGCGAGTACGGCAGGAACAATGCCACAAGCGCCATTAGTTGGTGCGGTAACAACACGCCCACCTGCGGCATTTTCTTCATTGACTGCCAGGGCGAACATGTTCACCAGATCCACGACATTCATTGGATCGTTAGACAGGTTGTTTGATGAGGTCAGCATACGATGTAATGCCGCTGCACGGCGTGGCACACGCAATGGGCCAGGCAAAACGCCTTCGGTGTTCAAACCACGTTCAATACAAGCCTGCATGGTATCCCAGACATCAGCAAAATAAGCGTTAATTTCTTCTTTACTGTGGAGGTCCAGTTCGTTTTTCATCATTAAACCGGAGATAGATAGCCCGGTTTTATTACAATTCATCAGCAGTTCTTTTGCTGAATTGAATGGATATGAAACAGGTTTGATATCCTGAGAGGGTTTACCAAAATGTTCTTCATCAACAATAAAACCACCACCAATTGAGTAGTAGGTTTTGCTATAAACTTTTTTGTCTCCCGCGAATGCATGAATTTGCATACCGTTTTCATGTAATGACAGGTTATCACTACGGAAAACCATGCCGCTATCATGGGGGAAATCGACTTCATGTAAGCCATTGGCCAGCTTAATACGCTGAGTTTGCTCTACATCACGAATAAAACCGGGGATTGAATCAATATCAACGGTAGCTGGCAAATTACCTGCCAGACCCATGATAATGGCGATATCCGTATGATGACCTTTGCCGGTTAATGAGAGTGAGCCGTAAACATCGACGGCTACACGCGTGATAGAAGGCATTAAGCCCTGGTTTACCAGATCGTCGACAAACTGTTTGCCGGCTTTCATCGGGCCAACCGTATGAGAACTAGATGGGCCAATACCGACCTTAAACATGTCGAAAACGCTAATCACGCCAGACTCCTTAAAAAAGATAGAGATATAGTTATATATGTTGGGGGACGCTACTTTACTGTGATTTAGTCATGTTGATAAGGCAGTTTACAGTTTTTTTTGAAATATGATAGCAACCGTGACAAAAATGGATAGAAAAAACACAGGTTGATGATTTCTCATGATTTGGATCAAACTTGAACCTGTTGAGCTAATTGGTGAATGATAGCGGCTGTCAGGCCCCAGATGAGTCGTTTCTGATACCAGTAAAAATAGATGCGATGTTGCTGACCACGGCGGTTAACATCAAGATAATGATAATTTGAAAGTGAAAGCGCTTCAGCTAAAGGGACTTCGAAGATACTGGAAACTTCTGTTGGGTTGCTGTGGAAAGACAATTCCGGGGGTAATAACCCGACAATGGGGGTTACCAGATAACCGCTAATGCTGTCCAAGGGCATGAGTTGCCCCAAAACTTGAACTTTCTGATGGGGTATGTTGACTTCTTCTTCTGCTTCCCGCAGTGCTGTAGCGATGATTGATTTGTCTTTGGGATCAGCAACTCCACCGGGAAAGGCCACTTGGCCGGCGTGTGAGCGTAATGTGGTGGAGCGCTGGGTCAGTAATAGTGTTGGTTTCGGCTTGCAGATGATCGGCAATAACACCGCAGCATGGCGGGTGTTATTTGCAAGCCGTTTAGGGGATGATGGCAGTTGTAACTGAAATCTGTTAATGAAATCAGAGAGTGGCATCATATCGATTTTATTTTCCCCAGTTGCGGCAAAATACGATTCAACTTATCAAATGTTTCCTGATACTCTTTTTCAGCAATGCTGTCGGCAATAATTCCGCCACCTGCCCAGCAATATATTTTTTCTTTTTCGGTCAAGAGGGTGCGAATGGTGATATTACTGTCCATCGTGCCACAAAAGCTAATGTAGCCAATTGAACCACAATATCCATGCCGTCGATGGGGCTCAAGCTCTTCTATTATTTCCATTGCTCTGATTTTAGGAGCACCAGTGATAGAACCTCCAGGAAAACAGGCGCGCAGTAAGTCTGTAGCATACTGTTCATTTGGTAATGCTGCGGTAATTGTGCTGACCAGATGGTGAACGGCAGGGAATTGTTCAACGACAAATAATTCAGGAACTTTAACTGAGCCCGGTGTGGCTACCCGGCCAATATCATTACGTAATAAATCGACGATCATCAGGTTTTCGGCCCGGTCTTTTTTTGATGCCGCCAGTTTTTCAGCTTGTAATGCATCCTTTTTTGCGTCATTTAAGCGCGGTAATGTTCCTTTAATTGGACGAGTCTGGATTTGATTATTTTCCAGGAGCAGGAAACGTTCAGGAGAGACACTGATAACACTGTTTTCCGGTAAACGAATAAAGGCAGAAAAAGGCGCGCAATTGCTCTTATTCAGTTTTATGAATGCTTGCCATTCATCTCCCCGGTAATCAGCGCAAAATCGCTGTGCCAAATTGACTTGATAACAATCGCCGTCTAATAGATAGTCATGAATACAGTTAATTTTTTTATGATATTGCTCTGCACTCATATTTGACCGCCACTCGCTGGTCAGTGTAAAAGCCGTTTTTGGCGAAGTTTGGTGGGATATAAGCCAGTTTAGGCGTGCATCCGCATCACTGTAACTGAATAAAGTCACCTGTTTTTTATGATGATCAACAATCAGCGCCCAGTCATAAATGCCTATTGCCATATCTGGAAATGACAACTCATTTTTGGCTTGTGACGGTAATTTTTCGATACAACGCCCAAGATCATATCCCCATAGACCCAGTGCTCCCCCCTGAAATGGCAAATCAGGATCAAAATTTGCTGTGATATTTAATTTCTCCAGCTGTTTTTTTAACAGATAAAAGGGATCTTCCTCAGTAATATAAGTATCACCACGTTCATTTATTGCGGTTGATTGCTCATGACTGAGAAGGGTTATCAGTGGTTCTGCGACCAGAATATCAAACCGGTTATGGGGATGGTTCGCAGAACCCGAATGAAGCAGCATTGCCCAAGGCTGGCTTGAAATCGGCGCGAAATAGTTGATGGCAGCGTCTGATTGATAAGGTAATTGTCGTTTTTGCAGTGAAGTGCTCATTATGGTGTTGGTTTTAACAGTTGTAACGCGAGAGTTGGCATTGATTTTCATCTCTAGAGATTAACATAGAAATCCACTCCTTACCTGAGATAAAAATCGCTATACTCTTCGGCGTCGATCAGTTTATTCAGAGGTTATTATCATGTTTTCAAGTATGCCAACCTTATCTCATCAGGAACAGCAACTGGCAGTGGAGAAAATTCAGCAACTAATGGCTGAGGGAATGAGTAGTGGGGAAGCCATTGGGTTGGTTGCTCAAGAGATTCGCGAACAGCATCGCACAAAAGAGCAGGTTAATGTGATGTTTGATGATGAAAAATCAACATAATTAAATTATTTATTTAACAATAATCATACATTTATTTCACTTGGCATGTTAGGTTAGTTCCATATTTAATCTCTTAGTTTGAGATATTAACAGGAGGTAGTATGAAAGCATGTCACATCATTAAGAGAGTTGTCCTATCAGGCGCTGCACTTTTGTTCACTGTCTCATTCGCAGCATCTGCTGTGTCAGAGGGCAAACGTGTTGATAAGTTTGTCTCTTGCGATAATTTAACCAAGTCGCAAATTGCCGCTCAGGTAAAACGTGATTTTCTGCAAAACCGTATCAACCGTTGGTCAGAAGATAAAAAGCAGTTGGGGACATCGACACCTGTGGCGTGGATAAATGCAGAAAATATCACTGGTGATAAAGATATATTAAAAGTTCCCCTTACTGTTCGTGGTTCTAAGCGTGACAAAGATTACCGTGTTGTTGTTGATTGTCAGCAAAATACGATTAGCTATAGTGAATTGAAATAACATTTTCTGATAGTTATCTCTACCCGTCATTAGATGGACACCCGATTTGGTGTTAGCCAGTAAAGGAAATGTTATGTCAGAATTAAAAAAATTATATCCTGCTTGTGAAGCTTACCGTTCTGGTTATTTGGACACAGGTGATGGTCATCAAATCTATTGGGAATTATGTGGTAATCCTAACGGTAAGCCTGCCGTATTTATTCATGGTGGACCGGGCGGTGGTATTGCCTGTTATCATCGTCGGCTATTTGACCTTAAAAAATATCATGTCATGTTATTTGATCAGCGTGGCTGTGGGCGTTCAAAACCTCATGCCAGTCTGGAAAATAATACTACCTGGCATTTAGTTGAAGACATTGAGTGCTTGCGTCAATTAATGGGGGTGGAAAAGTGGCTGGTATTTGGTGGTTCATGGGGTTCCACTTTATCTTTAGTTTACGCTCAGACTCACCCTCAACGAGTTTCTGAATTAATTCTTCGGGGGATTTTTTTGCTGAGGCCGCAGGAGTTGCACTGGTATTATCAGGATGGCGCTTCTAATTTTTTTCCCGACAAATGGCAACGAACGATATCTATTTTGTCGGAGGAAGAGCGAAAGGATATTATCGGTGCATATAATAAGCGGCTGACTAGTGATGATCGTCAGGTTCAATTAGAAGCCGCTCGCCTCTGGAGTTTGTGGGAAGGAGAGACGGTAACATTGCTTCCTTCAGAGAGCGTGGAATCTTTCGCAGAAGATGAGTTTGCCTTGGCGTTTGCCCGAATTGAGAACCACTATTTTATCAATGAGGGTTTTATGAATGACGATCAACAATTGTTGAATAACATTGACGTTATAAGGAATATTCCGGCAGTCATCATTCATGGCCGATATGATATGGCTTGCCGGTTGCAAAATGCCTGGGATTTGGCTCAAGCATGGCCGGAAGCAGAATTACACATCATTGAGGGCGCAGGACACTCATTTGACGAACCGGGTATTTTACATCATCTGATTAATGCAACGGATAAGTTTGCAGAGCAATAATTTGATATAACCACCGGTTCTCCGGTGGTTGCCCATTCTCATTAGATGATCAGCGGCTTTTTGGCTCGTAAGGTAAACGGGAAAATTGTTTGGATAACTGGCGATAATGCACCAAACGTTGTTGAAAATATTCCCTAAGGTGTGTGGGTTGTTCCTGTTCGACGGTGTCAGGAAGTACCAGCATATTGTAACGTTCTTTAAAAGCTACACCCGATGCCGCCAAATCAACATTGACTTTATCCATGTTCTCAGTAGAAAGGCCGGCCAGATTATGTCCCATAAGTGTCTCGCTGAATTGAAACTCAAATTCATAAAGCGATAAAGTTAATCCAGACTCGCTTTTCTGGCAAGGGCTGAATTGATTATTTTATAAATATAAATAATATTCATTATCATTAAATATAAAAATTTCTTAGCGAGTGTTATTTTGTAAATAAAATTCATTTCCATTTAAACATATTAAATGAGATTCATTTCTATTTGTGTTTTTTAAAAATATATTTTTATTTCAATGTCATACGTATATTTTATTTATTTTTGCTTATTGGGTTTTATTATTTTAATATAGTTGGCATAATACAGGTAAATTAATAACTGGAGTGCCTATTATGTTAAATCAAGAAGTAGTTAATAAATTAAATGAGCAGATGAATTTGGAGTTCTATTCTGCGAATTTATATCTGCAAATGAGTGCATGGTGCGGTGATAAAGGGTTAGCGGGTGCCGCCGCGTTTTTTAAATCACACGCTCAGGAAGAAATGCAGCATATGCATCGCTTATTTGATTATCTGAGTGATACTGGTGCGATGCCACGTTTGGGACAGATTGATGCGCCTTCTGCTGATTATGAATCCATATCTCATGTACTTAAGAAAACTTATGAGCATGAGAAGTTCATTACTGCTGAAATTAATAGACTTGCCCATTTGGCGATAACTACGCAGGATTATTCTACTTTTAACTTTCTGCAATGGTATGTAGCAGAACAGCACGAAGAAGAGAAGTTGTTCAAATCTATCCTTGATAAACTGGATATGGTTGGCGAGGATGGTAAGGCGCTCTTCTTCCTGGATAAAGATCTAAAAGCTCTGGCTGCTGCAAATCCTGTTTGATCGAATGGGATGGATTAGCCGCAGTCGCTGACAATAGCTTTAGATGTTTAAGGCTAATACTGCGGTTTTCCTTTATTTTTGCGCGATAGTTCACAAGACGAAATTCTCATTGTAAGTTATCGCGGATAAAATAATCCTTTTGATATAAGATGATATCAATTTATAGAAATTCATCTGAAAATTAAGAGGTCATTTATGGCTATCAGCAAAATTCACTCTTTTTGCCGAAAGTTATCTGCTTTGGTGGTTCTTTTTGTCGGCATGTCTTGCCAGCAAGCTTTAGCCCATGCGCATTTAACAGAACAAATTCCAGCCGAAGATACGACAGTAGAAAATACACCACAGGTAATTACTTTGCGTTTTTCAGAAGGTATTGAGCTGAATTTCAGTAAAGTAAAAGTGACTGGCCCGGAAAATAAACCTATAAAAACGGGTAAATTGAAGCTTGATCCGGCAACCAATACAAAACTTATTCTTCCTGTCGAAGATAAGCTGGTGGCGGGTAAATATGATGTTGATTGGAGCGTAGTCTCTGTTGATGGGCATAAGACTAAAGGCGTCTATAGCTTTACAGTTAAGTAATTATGTCTCTGGTCACGCTGTATATTCTTTGTCGCTTCTCTCATTTCGTGGCAGTCATGCTGATGTTTGGCTTCAGCATATTTACAGCCATGCTGGTTCCCAATCGTTTATCTATTCTGATTGATACCCGTCTCCGTTTGGGGGTAATTATCAGCACGATTGTGGCTCTCATAACGGCCATTGGCTGGTTGGCGATGCAAGCGGGGATAATGGGGGATGGTTGGCAAGATACTTATAATCTGGAAATCTGGCTGGCAGTATTGGGAACAACTTTTGGCAAAGTTTGGCAATGGCAAATACTGGCTTCAATAGTTGCTACAGGGTTATTGTTTATCAATAACCCAAAAACCAGAAATGTTACTATGCTCATTATCTCTGCCATTTTACTGTCTTGTCATGCTCTTATCGGCCATTCGGTAATACATAATGGGATGACCGGTGTTTTTCACCAGATTAATCAGGTAATTCACTTATTGAGTGTTGGATATTGGTTTGGTGGATTATGGCCATTTTTGTTGTGCCTGCAATTTTGGCGTATACAAAGTAAATTGGCTGTAGGGCTGGATAAACAGATCATGATCTCTATGATGCGTTTTTCCGCGTATGGTCATATTGCAGTAATTCTTATTATTGCTACAGGTATCATCAGTAGCTTGATTTTGCTCCCCGATTGGCCGGAATATAGTGGCAGTGAATATCAATTAATGCTATGGCTAAAGATAGCACTGGTGGCGGGTATGGTGGTACTTGCACTAATTAATCGCTATATTCTGGTTCCTAAATTGAGGCAACCTGGCCGCTATCAATTGTTAGTTATCAATAGTTGGGTTGAAATTATGCTTGGAGCGCTGGCTTTATTCTGTGTTGCTGTTTTCGCTACTTACCAGCCGGTTTGATTTTCTTGATTCATCCCCTGTTTCAGTAGGGGTTATTGGGGCGGTCTGTGTCTGATAATAGAATATAGAGTGAATACGGACGCCGTGCAGAAGTCGGAGTGTACAGGTAGTGCGTAAGAATGAATCTGCTTTTCTTGTTCTTATATCTACATTGGTAACTATTATGAAACGTTTATTTTTATTACTTCCCTTGTTTTCTCTCTCTTTTCAAAGTATTGCTGCACCTATTGAAACGGTGAGTAAGCTACAGTTTGGTGATAAATGGGCATTTACACGGGAAGAAGTGATGTTGGATTGCAGAGCAAATCAGGCTCTGTTTGTGATTAATCCAAGTACGTTAGTGCAATACCCATTGAATGATATAGCCACAGAGATGATGAGGGTAGGGAAAGTGAATGCGAAGTCTTTGGATATTATTCTATTGAATGATCGCAAAAATCCGGCTCAAAAAATGAGTATAGAGCCATTCCAGCAAGCAGCTTTAGCATTGTGTGATAAAAAATAATGCCATTGAGTTAAGCGGTAGCATGATGTTTGGCTATTTATTGCCCAAAAAGTTGGTAAAATGCCGTATGTCAGCTACGCTTTAAACTGTAAGTTGTTTACGTCTCAATGACACTTTTAGCGCACGGCTCTTTAAGAGCCATTTTCCCTAGGCCGAGTAGAGGAGTCAACTCGGCCTTTTTTTGTCAAAAATTTTTCAGACATCAGACCACCCTCATAACCCATGCATGTTTTTGTCTGTCATAATGTTGCCTGTATAGCAGAATGTGCTTATCGTTTAGTAAGGCGGGAATACTGGTATGTTCATCCCACCCATCCAGCTGCATACAAAGCTCGTGGTCAGAATTACAAGGGATGCTAATGGTCGTGTCGTTTTCTTCGGTAGGTGAAGACAGAATAGCATCATCGATTTCGTAGCTGGAAATTCTTAACTTTGTCTGATTCATGATGGTTCCTTAGCTTTTAGTTAACAGGTACGACCAGTAAGGCCATCATTTGAGAATAGATCAAATGACTGAGATTGCCAGTAATAATATTTTCCATGCTGTATTATCGGTAGATGATATTGCTGTTATAATTATCTGTTCTAAAACTTACTCTCGTCATATTGCTTCTTTCGTCTTCGCTATTCTTTGACCTTTTCCACATTCAGTAGGAAATATTTATTTGGTGTGGTCATGGGCGCTGAAAGTGTTAACGATAAAGGGGTAGTGCAATAATTCTACGGATAAATTGTTTGAATGTTTTGTTTTTTTACTTCATGAAGCGTTAACTCTAAAATGAAAGAAACTAATGATTGGTACGGTTATCAGATAATTGATCTTTATAATTGCGGAATAATTCAGTCTGATTTTTATTGCGTGAGGGCATTGAGGTGCTTACAGTGAATCATATTCATACTGGCTACACTTTTTAATGTTTTGGTAAGAGGTGTGATATCTCACTAGCCTTTACCCATGTTCAATAAATATAATAAAGAATATCTTATTAAAGACAGTAAAAAATTTACGTCAGTGTGACAGGCTGTTAACCTTATTGTTATGGGCATCTGATATTTTTTTGATATAAAAAATAGAGATGCGTTTTGTAAATTTCATCGGATAGGTCAATATGAATAAAAATGAGTTCTATCGGGAGCTTGCAGCGGACTTAAAAGCTCTGTTGTCTGGTGAGTTTGACTTAATAGCGACGTTCGCTAATGCCAGTGCATTGTTGTATGAACGCTTGCATGACGTTAACTGGGTCGGTTTTTACCTGATTGATGGTGATACGTTGGTTCTGGGACCCTTTCAGGGAAAAGTCGCCTGTGTGAGAATACCGGTTGGCAAGGGGGTATGTGGAACTGCTGTATCAGAAAAGCGTATTCAGCGTGTTGATGATGTTCATGCATTCCCCGGTCATATTGCTTGTGATGCTGCCAGTAACGCTGAAATTGTGTTGCCATTGATTGTAAACGATAGAATCATTGGTGTGTTGGATATTGATAGTACGATTTTTAATAGATTCGACGAAAAAGACGAATTTGGCTTACAAGCCCTTATTGATGGGCTTTGTGCTCATTTAGAACAGTGCGTTGTGCCGAAATATGTTGAATTGAACGTAACTTAACATATGGATAACGTGCATTTATCAGCAACGCTATTATAATGACGCCAGTTCATGCCTATGCTGGTTGGCAAAACCGTTGTAATCAGGAAATTTCATGGAAAATCAACCTAAGTTGAATAGTAGTAAAGAAATTATTGCTTTTTTAGCCGAGCGTTTCCCGCTCTGTTTCGTAGCTGAAGGTGAAGCTCGTCCTTTAAAGATCGGTATTTTTCAGGATATCGTTGAACGTATCCAGGACGAAGAGTGTTTAAGTAAAACACAATTGCGCTCTGCTTTGCGTCTGTACACATCAAGTTGGCGTTACCTGTATGGTGTTAAAGAGGGTGCGCAGCGTGTTGACCTTGATGGTCATTCATGCGGTGAACTGGAGGCGGAACACATTGAACACGCTCTCCAGCAACTGACTGAAGCCAAAGCACGGGTTCAGGCACAGCGTGCAGAGCAAAGAGCTAAAAAACGTGAAGCTGAAAATGCTGAGGCCGGTGAAAAAAATGAACGGCCTGTCACCAAAAAGCCAGCGCCTCGTCGTCGTGCCAATAAAACTGAAGGGGAAAAACGGCAACCACGCCAACAAAATCGCCCTCAGCAAGCACGGAAACCGGCGGCTCAACCTGCTCAACCTGCACCGACTCAGATCGCTGATGTTTCATCGCTGAAAATTGGTCAGGAAATTAAAGTAAGAGTGGGTAAAAGCTCGATGGATGCTTCTGTGCTTGAAATCGCCAAAGACGGTGTACGGGTACAATTGCCTTCCGGTTTAGCGATGATTGTACGCGCAGAACATTTACAGTTCTGATACGGAGGCCAACCAGGGCATGAACATATTCGTCAGACTGGCTTTTGTCTTAGGCGTTTCAATTTTTGGTACTTGTTATGCAGATACAAACAGTCCAACGGCTGTTCCTGTTGGTATTGAACAACTGCCTGTATTGAAGCAAGAGCCTCAGCATTCAACAGTGAGCGAGCGGGTAACATCCCGCTTCATTCGCTCTCATTATCGTCAATTTAATTTAAATGGTGATTTTTCAGCAAAAATATTTGACCGCTACCTTAATATACTGGATTACAGCCATAACGTATTACTGGCGTCAGATATAGCTCAATATGCTGATAGGAAAAAATTGTTAGGCAAGGAATTGGAAAACGGGAATCTGGAAATCCCGTATGATCTGTTTAATTTGTTGCAAAAACGTCGCTTTGAGCGATATCAGTACGCGTTATCTCGTCTTGAACAGCTAATGAATTTTGATGGTAACGATACAATGGATGTTGATCGTTCCAAAGCGCCTTGGCCGCAGAATATCGAAGAGTTAAATAAACTTTGGGATACTAAAGTCAAATATGATTGGCTCAATCTCAAACTCACCGGTAAAGACGATGAAGAAATTAAACAAGTGCTGACCAAGCGCTATCAGTCTGCGTTAAAACGCCTGACACAAAGTCAGAGTGAAGATGTTTTCCAATTGATTATGGCGGCGTTTGCTCGTGAAATCGATCCTCATACCAATTATCTTTCACCACGCAATACTGAACAGTTTAACTCAGAGATGAGTCTTTCCCTGGAAGGAATTGGTGCTGTTTTACAGATAGATGATGATTATACCGTCATAAATTCGATGGTTGCCGGTGGACCCGCCGCCAAAAGTAAAGCGTTAAACGTGGGTGATAAAATTATCGGTGTCGCTCAGTCAGGGAAGTCCATGGTGGATATCATTGGCTGGCGTTTGGATGATGTGGTTGCACTGATTAAAGGCCCTAAAGGCAGTAAAGTACGGCTTGAGGTTATTTCTGATACCAAAGGGGCAAAACCACGTACTATCACGTTGACTCGTGAACAGATCCGTCTGGAAGATCGGGCAGTGAAGATGTCAGTCAAGACAATGGGTAAGGAAAAAGTGGGCGTTCTTGATATCCCAGGTTTTTACGTTGGCTTGACTGATAATGTTAAAACTCAATTGCAAAAACTGACTAAACAGCATGTCAGTGCTATTGTCATTGATCTGCGTGGTAATGGCGGTGGTGCACTGACAGAAGCGGTTTCTTTGTCTGGCCTGTTTCTCCCAAGTGGCCCGGTTGTGCAAGTCAGGGATAATAATGGGAAAATCCGTCAAGATTCTGATACTGATGAGGTGGTGTACTATAAAGGGCCTTTGGTTGTCTTGGTAGACCGGTTTAGTGCTTCTGCTTCTGAGATTTTTGCTGCGGCAATGCAGGATTATGGGCGGGCGCTGATTGTTGGTGAGCCAACGTTTGGTAAAGGTACGGTTCAGCAATATCGTTCTTTGAGTCGTATTTACGATCAAATGATGCGCCCTGATTGGCCGTCACTGGGTTCTGTTCAATATACAATTCAGAAATTCTATCGTGTGAATGGCGGTAGCACCCAACGTAAAGGTGTTACACCTGATATTGTGATGCCAACGGGGATTGATCCGGCAGAAACAGGGGAAAGTTTTGAAGATAATGCTTTGCCTTGGGATAGCGTTCCTCCTGCCCGTTATACTGGATCTAAAGTTATTGCCGGGTTAGTTCCTCCGTTGAATGTGGCTCATAGTGCCCGCATCGCGGATGATCCAGAGTTCAAATATATCAATGAGGACATTGCGCACTATAAGGCAATGAAAAAGCATAAAAATATGGTTTCTCTTAACTATGCACAAAGAGAGAAAGAAAATAAGGAAGATGATGCTTTAAAGCTGAACCGGATTAATGATCGCTTTAAACGCGAAGGTAAAAAACTGTTAACTTCACTGGATGATTTACCTAAAGATTATCAGGGTCCGGATCCCTATCTTGATGAATCAGTGAAAATTGCACTTGATTTGGCTCATCAACCTGCTGAGAAAATGTTAGCTAAATCTAAGTAGAGTCATTTTTAAGTAGCCCGTTAACGATGTCCAATACCGTTCACTTTAGATGTTTTGAGTGAACGCTGTATTGGGTTTTTAATCTCTGTATAAACGGTGCTTTTTGAGGTGTCTTCTCTTTTCAGGAGGATGAGTTGTTTCACATTTTCTCTTTGTTACCGGGTATCGGAGTATTTTGCTTAACCAATTGGTGTTAGGCTGATACCGGTTTTTTTATAATTTTGTAAAGTTGTGTTGATTTTATCGCTTGAGGAGTTAAAAGCCTTGAATATAGCAAGAACAGCCTTATTTATAGATTAACTCTGAAAGTGCATTGATTATTAATAAAGGAAGCCGGTTTTTATGATGCGAATTGCTTTGTTCCTCCTCACTAACCTCGCTGTTATGTTGGTGTTTGGGATAATACTTTCTCTGACAGGAATTCAGGGAAGTAGCGTACAAGGTTTAATGATTATGGCTGGCCTGTTCGGTTTCGGTGGGTCGTTTATTTCCTTGCTGATGTCCAAATGGATGGCCTTGCGTTCTGTTGGTGGTCAGGTCATCGAACAGCCAGCAAATGAAGTCGAACATTGGTTAGTTGAAACTGTTCGCCGTCAGGCGGAGCAGGTCAATATTACGATGCCACAGGTTGCGATTTATGCTGCACCTGACATTAATGCCTTCGCTACCGGCGCTCGTCGTAATGCTTCTCTGGTCGCTGTTAGTACTGGCCTGTTGGATAATATGAGCAGGGCAGAAGCGGAAGCCGTTATTGCCCATGAGATTAGCCATATCGCTAATGGTGATATGGTGACGATGACTTTGCTGCAAGGGATAGTCAATACTTTCGTTATCTTTATTTCCCGTCTGTTGGCTCAGGTTGTATCAGGTTTTCTGTCTGGCAATAATAATGAAGAAGAGGGTAACTCTTCTGGTAACCCGATCGTTTACATGGTTGTTTCAATGGTGCTGGAAATCGTATTCGGTATTCTGGCAAGTATTATCACCATGTGGTTCTCCCGTTACCGCGAATTCCATGCAGATGCAGGTTCTGCTAAGTTGGTAGGCCGTGAGAAGATGATTGCTGCTTTACAGCGTCTTAAAACCAGTTATGAACCGCAGGAAGAAGGCAGTATGATGGCATTCTGTATTAATGGTAAATCCAAGACGTTCAGTGAGCTGTTTCTGTCTCACCCACCATTAGACAAACGTATTGAAGCTCTGCGTAGTGGGCAATACCTGAATAAATAATATTGTGAATAAAATAAAAAAGCCAAAGAATGATGTATTCTTCGGCTTTTTTTATGATTTTTGAAATTCAAATTATAGCTGGTTTAATTCAATTTCTTCTTCCTGATTGAAGATAGTTTTATCAGTTTGTCCCATTAACTGGCTGGTAATTGTACCGGCGGTCATTGAACCACTCACATTCAGCGCGGTACGGCCCATATCAATAAGAGGCTCAACAGAAATCAGCAGGGCAATTAGTGTTACAGGTAATCCCATTGCGGGTAAGACAATCAGTGCGGCAAATGTGGCACCGCCGCCCACACCAGCGACACCGGCGGAGCTGATAGTCACAATACCAACCAGTGTTGCAATCCATACAGGATCAAATGGGTTTATGCCTACTGTCGGCGCAACCATGACTGCCAACATGGCCGGATAAATCCCGGCACAACCATTCTGACCAATTGTTGCGCCGAAAGATGCTGAGAAACTGGCGATAGATTCCGGTACACCGATACGGAGTGTCTGGGTTTCAACGTTCAGTGGGATACTGGCTGCACTTGAACGGCTAGTGAATGCAAAGGTCAATACCGGCCAGATTTTTTTGAAAAATTTAAGTGGATTGATACCGGTGAGGGAGAGCAGAAACCCGTGAGCAACAAATACTAACGTCAGTGCGACGTAGGATGCGATAACAAAGCTGCCCAGTTTCACAATTTCGTGGATATTGGAGTTGGCAACGACTTTGGTCATTAGAGCCATAACACCATATGGCGTCAGGCGCATAACCAGGCGAACCAGTTTCATTGCCCATGCTTGCATAATATCGATAGCAGCTAATGCACGTTCACCACGTTCGCGGTCATCTTTCAGCATTTGCAGTGCGGCAACCCCCAGGAAGGTTGCAAAAATAACAACGCTGATAACAGACGTTGGATTAGCACCGGCTAAATCGGCAAATGGGTTTTTAGGAATAAAAGATAAAATTAACTGTGGCACAGACAAATCAGAGATTTTGCCGATGTAGTTATTTTCGATAGCCGACAGACGTGCTGTTTCTTGAGTTCCCTGCACCAGACCTTCAGCCGTCAGACCGAATAGGTTAGTAATAATGATACCGATCAGCGCTGCGATCATCGTAGTGAACAGCAGGCTGCCAATGGTCAGAAAACTGATTTTTCCCAGAGAAGATGCTTTATGCAATCTGGCAACAGCGCTTAGAATAGACGCAAATACCAGCGGCATAATCACCATTTGCAGAAGTTGTACATAGCCGTTACCTACAATATTGAACCATGAGATTGATTCTTTCAGTATGGTATTATCAGCTCCATAAGTCAGTTGTAGCGCCAGACCAAAAATAACGCCAATGGCAAGGCCGAAAAGAACCTTTTTTGACAGACTCCATTGGTGTGAGCTGGCTTTTGACAATAGTAAAAGCAGTGCTGCGAAAACGAGCACATTTAGAATTAATGGTAAGTTCATCCACAAACTCCAGATTTTAATTATTGAGGGAGTTAAGCTGTATTAATCGAGTTAAGTTATAAACTTATACCCTACAGCAAGTAATTGAGAGTATGGTACCAGCTAAGGTTATTGGCCCTTATAATTAAATCGAATTTGATATAATCATCATGGCAATTAAGATTGATTTTTATGCGATTATAACTCTTGAAATATTTTCAAAAGTTATTAAAAATACAGTTTTTTGATGTAATCTATGTAAATAAGTATAGAGTATTCAATATGTTTTGGCAGAAAAACGGCAATGACAATCAGCAAGGCAGAAATAAATCTTTCTGCTTTCTTGTTTCCTTGTTTGCCAAGTACAGGCAGGCGGAAACGTGTCTTTATTGGCCATAATAACGGCACACCAGCAGGAGTCAGCATATCTGCTACCAGATGACTTAGATAACCAATAATCATGGCATGGAAAAAATCGGTTGGTATAGGCCACTCTTCTGGTATTTTGAGCCAAAGTAAAGCGATACCTAATGCAAGAGCAAGTAAACTGTGAGTAAATCCTCTGTGACCACAGAGTTTGGCAATTGGAATTGAGATAAATCTGAATAATCTACCCAAGGTTGAATTTGGGTGATCTATATCTGGTAACAATGCAGTAAGCAGCACGCCTGGTAGCATATGCAACCAGTCACCATTGGCTATTTCTGGTGTTATTTCAAGTTTGTGCGCCATAATAATACTGGCAACTGAAAATAAAAGATGCCCTTCTGCGGTCATAAATTCCTCTGACTGATAACTGTCTATCCATACAGTTGACGAAGTATAGTGGGTTTTATGTGGGTAAGATAGAGGGTGAAAAGCAAAAATATCTTATTTATTAATATATAAAGCTAATATTTAATTAGATTTCCATTTGACAGAATAAGGAATAAACGCTAAGGCGGCTATGTGAGCAATTAGAAACTGCCATTTAAACAGATAATGGCAGCTAAAGTTATGCTCAGATGATATCTGTTACACTTAATTGTTCAAGTGAGCGTAGTTTAATATCTGCTAATGTCCAACGTAGATCATTAAAATGATGGGCTGTTGGAACAACGATTGAACGCATTCTTGCTGCTTTTGTCGCTATCATTCCATTA
The DNA here is from genome assembly GCF_011189505.1 of Photorhabdus tasmaniensis. Lineage (GTDB taxonomy): Bacteria > Pseudomonadota > Gammaproteobacteria > Enterobacterales > Enterobacteriaceae > Photorhabdus > Photorhabdus tasmaniensis. The sequence continues at coordinate 35,763 of NZ_PUJU01000005.1, read as the reverse complement.
AATGAATCTTCCAGAGTCACACAATTTGTGGGGGAAACACTCAGTTGTTCAGCAGCGAGCAAATAAACTTCGGGATGGGGTTTACTGTGGGGTAATTTGGCAGCAGAAACGACAGTATCAAAATAATGACTCAAGTTGAACATCTCAAGTACTTGTTCCAACATATATTGTGGAGAAGCTGAGGCCAGACCGATTTTTAATCCTTGTTCACGACAAAGATTTAAAGCATATTCGGCACCTGGGAGCAGGGGACGGTTTTCTTTTACCTGTCTGATAACATGATCAATAATCCGCTGTTCCACTTCTGATTTTGATGCGCTTTGCCACGGAGAAGCTTGGTACCATAGCTCAACAACATGGTCAATACGCAACCCAAGAGTATCTGGTCGTGTCTTTGCCAAAGATAAATCCAGACCTAATTCACTGAATACTTCTTTTTCTCCTTGGGTCCAGTATGGTTCAGAGTCAATCAGTAAACCGTCCATATCAAAGATGACTGCTTTTATTGGTAAATGAAAAGACATGAGTATCTCCCACTGGTCAGACAGTTAGCGAAAGCTGATTGTAGCAATCTCGGCAGATGAAATCTTCTTCTTGTCGGGAACGGGGTAAGAGATGCTTAGTTAATTAAATATAAAGTTAAATTTAATGATTGATGGGCTATGATTAGCCAAAAATAAAATCTATTTATTACTATGAGGAGTATCGATGACTTACCAAAAAGCCGGATATCTCGCTATTATTAAGCGAGTCTTAGGTTGGGTGATTTTTATTCCGGCACTTTTATCGACTATCGTTTCTGTGATCAATCTTGCCTGGCTACGTGGTATTAAAGGTGATGGCATCAATGCTGTTTTAGATGATTTTCTGAAAATGATGGCCGAAATGGTGCGTTTTAATACGCCATTTTTGGAATTTTTCTGGAAAAATTCACCAACTCCTGTTCGTTTGGCTGGCTTCACTGGGGAAAATATGAGCTTTCTGATTATTTATTTTCTTATTTTCGTCGGTCTTGCTATGAATGCATCAGGTCAGCGTATGTATAGACAAGTGAAATTTGTACGTGAAAATATTGAAGATCAGTTGATTCTTGAAAGAGTCAAAGATAATGGTGGCCTGACAAGAGAGCAGATTGAATCAAGAATTAAACTTCCGCACCATACATTGTTTAGTCAGATTTATATTTTATATGTTTCACCGGTAATTATCGGTGCAATTTTTTATTTTCTACTGGGAATTTTAGGCTGGTAAATCTTCTGATGGTGATGGCTGCGGAATGAAGCGTTTCCGCAGCCAATTATTTCTTCATTGCATAATGTCATCAATAATGTCTTGCACCGCAATAAAATTATCACCACCAAACAGATTACAACGGTTAAGCAAATAATAGAGCTGATATATCGGTTGTCGATCAATAAAATTGGCAGGCAGTGGCCACACACTCTGATAACCATCAAAAATTTGCATTGGTAAATCAGGGTACAACGGTAGCATAGCAAAATCACACTCACGATCTCCCCAATAACAAGCAGGATCGAAAGCAACGGCGTGATCATCCAGAGAAGCGCAATTAGCTGGCCAGAGATCGCCATGTAAGAGAGAGGGCTGTGGTTGGTGATGTTGAAGTTTGTTACTTACGACCCGAACAATATTATCAATATCACCAAATATCATGCCTTTTTCTGCTGCAATCTGTAATTGCCAACCAATTCGTTTCTCTGCATAAAACTGATGCCAACGTCGTTGCCAACCATTTGGTTGTGGTGTTGTTGCCAGCATATTGTCAAAATCAAAGCCGAATTGGGGTTGCTCACTCCAATGATGAAGTTTTGCCAATTGTTGACCGAAACAATAAGCATTGTGTGGGTTAAAAGATTTTAAAGGCAGAAATTCAAGTAACAGAAAACTGTAGTCTCGATCACAGCCAACACCATAAACCCCTGGGACACGAATAGTTTGACTGCGTGCCAGTAGTTCAAGTTGTTCAGATTCTGCTTTGAAGACAGGGAGCATTTCCTTCAGATTTGATTTGACAAAAACTTGCCGTTTGCCATGAGTGACTTGCCAGGCTTGATGAATATCGCCTCCAGTTAACGCAGTTTTATCGTGAATCTCGGCAGCACCGAAATATTCATTTAGCAAACGATTTACTGCCTGCCACATGGTTCACCTCTCTAAATCGTCAATCACTTTAATGAACAATTATAGTCAGAGAAAATATATGAGTCGGTAAAAAAGATGATTAATGGGGTTATATCTTAAAACAGATATAACCCTTTTTGTTATTGATTAGGTTCGTCGGAGACTTGGAGAGTAGCTTGATGGGTTTTATGTTTGAGTTTCGTTCTTGCCTGCTTTATCTGGTTGTAACTCAGTGCCAGTGTAAAGAAAATAGCCTGGACAATAACAATGCATGGCCCTGTTGCACCATCAATATGGAAACTAATCAGTGTACCAAGAACACAGGAACTGACTGACGCAACTGTAGCGACAATTAACATTCGGTCAAAACTGCGACATAGCATAAAAGCGATAATTCCCGGCGATATTAACATAGCAATAACCAGAATCATTCCCACAGCTTGCAGGGAGGCGACAATAGTCATTGCCAGCAAACAAAGCAAACCGTAATGCAAAAACTTAACAGGTAACCCTACTACGCGCGCTTGGTTTGGATCAAAGCAATAGAGCATGAAATCTTTACGTTTTAGCAGTACCACCGCCATGGTAATACCGGTAATCCATAATGTTTGATTCAATTCATCTTTAGTGATCCCCAGCATATTACCAAACAGAATATGAGTGAGATGTTGGTCGGTATCCATTCGGGCAAAAAGCACTAAACCAAGAGCAAACATGCCGGAAAAGACAATTCCCATCACAGTATCTTCTTTTATCCGGCTGTGTTCTTTCAGATACCCTGTTGCAAAAGCACAAAAAATACCAGAAAGGAACGCCCCAATAGCCAGAGGTACCCCAGCAGCGAAAGCCAGTACAATCCCCGGTAATACGGCGTGAGAGATTGCATCCCCCATTAACGACCACCCTTTAAGTACTAGGTAACAAGAGAGTATCGCACATACTGTGCCTGTCATAATCGCTGCGAATATTGCCCGTTGCATGAATGGAAACATAAACGGCTCAGTGATTAATTGAATCAACTGATTCATAGAAGTGTCTCCTTAGCCAATGCTGCGGATTCTTTTTTGGCACGCATACGGGAAGCAAGTAATCCGTGTTTTGGTGCGAAGAAGAACGCCAATAGGAAAATAACGGTTTGCAGCGTGACAATGACACCACCGGTGGCACCATTAAGGAAGAAACTTAAGTAAGCACCAAACGCACTGGTCAGGGAACCAATAGCCACTGCAATTATCAGTAAGTGTTTAAAACGGTCAGTCAGCAAATAGGCGGTTGCTCCTGGCGTCACTACCATTGCAATGACCAGAATAGCGCCGACAGTTTGTAAGGCAGCAACGGTACAGGCACTCAGTAAAGTAAAAAAAATGATTTTCATCCGTAAGGGCGACAAGCCAATAGAACGTGCATGGGTTTCGTCGAAGAATACAACCAGCAAATCTTTCCAAATAAGCATCAACACGATAAATGAAACCGCAATGATAATTTCAACCTGGAGAACATCTTCATCAGCGATACCGAGGATATTGCCGAGGATAATGGTTTGTACATTAACGGATGTGGGATTGAGAGAAACGATCAATAAGCCGACAGCAAAGAAAGTGGAAAATATAAACCCGATCACCGCATCTTCACGTAAGCGAGTGATATGGCGAACCAGAGTCATTGATAGCGCTGCCAGCATGCCGGTAAAAAAAGCGCCACCGGCATAAGGAAGACCCAGTGCATAAGCTCCGGCGACACCAGGCACAACCGAGTGAGAGAGCGCATCTCCCATCAGTGACCAGCCTTTTAGCATCAGATAGGCAGAAAGAAAGGCACAAACGGCACCGACAATGGCACTAACCCAGATAGCTTTCACCATGTAGTTATAGTGAAAAGGTTGCAGCAAAAGTTCTATCATGGTTGATGTTTCTCCTTTTGCTGGGTTTGCCTCGGTGGAACATGGTTGTCTTGACCGTAAAACACCGCTGCACGTTCATCATCAGTAATCACCGTCAGGGAACGTGGATCATCATCATTATGCAACTCCGGCCCGGATAGATTAATGTGACGAAGTACGCCACCAAAAGTCATCTCTAAATTCTTCTGGGTGAACGTTGTTGCTGTCGGACCACTTGCCAGAACAGTTCGGTTGATCAGGATAACGTGGTCACAGAATTCGGGCACACTGCCAAGGTTATGTGTTGAGACTAAAACTAGATGACCCTCATCACGTAAATCACACAGCAGGTCAATAATGGCATTTTCTGTTTTTACATCAACACCGGTAAAAGGTTCATCCAGTAACAGAACTTTTCCTTCCTGAGCCAGCGCTCTTGCAAGAAAAACCCGTTTTTTCTGCCCACCTGAGAGCTCGCCAATCTGCCGGTTGCGCAGAGCGGTTAAGCCAACACGTTCAAGTGCTTCATCGACAGCCTGGAGATCCTTTTTGCCTGGGATTCTCAAAAACCCCATTTTGCCGTAGCGGCCCATCATAACGACATCGGAAACCAGTACCGGAAAGTTCCAGTCTACTTCTTCTGTTTGAGGTACATAGGCGATGATATTTTTCTTTAACGCACTTTTGACAGGCATATCGCTCAGGGTAACTTTCCCTTGAGATGGGTTTACCAGCCCCATAATGGTCTTAAACAGTGTGGACTTACCACTGCCATTAATACCAACCAATGCACAGATAGTACCGCCGGTGATAGAAAAACTGGCGTCATAAATAGCCGTGTGGCCGTTGTTATAAGTCACAGTGGCGTCATCAACCACTAAATGAGGACGTTCAAACAGCATATTGCTATTCATTGATTAAATCCTTTTGCGATGGTATCTACCGTTTTGTTCAATAAATCAATATAAGTGGGTACTGGCCCGTCACTGCCGGAGAGTGAATCCACATAAAGAACGCCACCATAGCGGGCATCGGTTTCTTTACTGACTTGTTTGGCTGGTTTATCGGAAATGGTACTTTCGCTGAACACCACCGGGATCTTATTGGCTCTTACCGTATCAATCACATAACGAACTTGTTGTGGTGAACCTTGCTCTTCCGCATTGATTGGCCACAGATAAACTTCCTTAAATTGATAATCTTTAGCCAGATAGCTAAAAGCCCCTTCACTGGTGACTAACCAACGTTGATCCTGTGGAATACGGGAAAGACGCTCTCGCAGTGGTGAATCCAGTTGGGCGATTTTTTCAGCATAGGCTTTAGCATTCCTATTATAAATTTCTGTATTTTCAGGATCATACTTCACCAATGCTTTGCGGATATTTTCAACATAAACCAAAGCGTTGGTGGGTGACATCCAGGCGTGCGGGTTAGGGTTTCCATTGTAAGGCCCTTCACGAATAGGTAGTGGCACAATGCCTTCAGTAATGACAACGGCGGGCACATCTTTGAGGTTTTCAAAAAAACGTTCGAACCAGCGTTCCAGATTCAATCCATTCCAAAGGATCAAATCAGCATGTTGAGATTTTATAATATCTTTGGGAGTAGGCTGATAATCATGGATTTCAGCGCCCGGCTTAGTAATTGATTCAACAATTGCAGCATCACCTGCTACATTTTGTGCTATATCCTGAATGATAGTAAACGTGGTGACGACTTTGAATTTTTTGGCGGCGGATACCTGCTGGCTAAATAAGATTATGGATAAGAGAATCAATACGATTCCAGGTATGGGGTAAGGAAGCAGAGAGAGTTTCTTTTTCATGAATTCAAACCTTTACTTGTTATAAATATGCATATGATAACGATTATCAATATCATCTAAGTAAAGTCAAGATTATAAAATTTGGAAACAGAGATTATTGCAATAGTCATTACATATGATATGAACATGAATAGAGTTAAAAGTTAAGTAAAATATTTTTGGGTTGTGAACGAAATTGTATATGCTGCGCTATAGTAGATTTGATCCAGAGGATTAAAAGGGTGAAATTAAGACTCAGCTTTGTGGCACTGATTGTGCTATTAGTCGGTTGTGCTGGAAGAAATGCCCCGCAAACCAATATCGGAAAACAGCCAGGTCAGCAACGTATGCTCAGTAATAGCTCTGCTAATGTAGTTGGGTTTTCTTCTTTCCCACCGACACCTTTTGATACATTTATTCAACAGGCATCCAATCGGTACGGTGTTGATGAAACGCTTATCAGGGCGATTATTCAAGTTGAATCAGGTTTTCGCCCCGATGCCGTTAGTAAATCGAATGCAATTGGCCTTATGCAAATTAAAGCATCAACAGCCGGGCGGGATGTGTATCGACAGAAGGGGCGTTCTGGTCAGCCGACAACTCGTGAGTTGAAAGATCCTAAAACTAATATTGATCTTGGTACTGCTTATATTAGTCTTCTAAAAGAGCAGCATCTGGCGGGTATTGATAATCCGGAGACGCTCTACTATGCCACTATCGTTGCTTACGTCAATGGCGCAGGCGCGCTCTTGCGTACTTTTAGTGTTGACCGCCAGTTAGCCGTTAATAAAATAAACCGTATGACACCGGATGAGTTTTATCAGCATGTCAAGGATAATCATCCGGCACCTCAGGCTCCACGTTATTTGTGGAAAGTGAAGAATGCTTACCGTTCATTGACCATGGCAGATTAAAGCGCTGACAATAATGGCTATTCCATTTCTAATGAGTTTTTCTGAAATATATATTTGATTATGATTATATTCAGTTAGAACTGGGAACCGCCATTACTGTTTACGCCTGTTTCCTATAAGATTTTTTCAAGACTTGCATTGATTTCAATATCAAGCTGGCGATATCTATTCCGCTTTGTAATAGGAGCAGAAATCGTGCTTTTTCGTTGTTGCTATGATGGTGTTATTGATGCAGTGGATTATTAAGGCTGTATGTCCTTTGATTTTGTGATTAAACATAGCCGTGACCTGAATGTTTGTTGGTGGTATATTTTCGCGATGTTTCGGTATCAAAGGCAGTCACTTTTTACATCGTGTACCAATCTTAGTACCAAACTTTAATGGATTGACTAGATAATAATTTGAATCGTTATTTTAGTTGAATATCGAACTCCTTCAAGTGACCTTTCGTGCGGGTCACCACTGTAGATAAGGATTTTAAATGCCTGTTATTACTCTTCCTGACGGTAGCCAACGTCAGTTTGATCGTGCCGTTTCTGTCATGGATGTTGCCTGTGATATTGGTCCGGGTTTAGCGAAAGCATGTATTGCTGGCCGCATAAATGGTGAATTGGTGGATGCCTGTGAATTAATCGATTCTGATGCAAGACTGGCGATTATGACCAGTAAAGATGAGAAAGGGCTGGAAATTATCCGCCATTCATGCGCACATCTGTTGGGCCATGCGATTAAGCAATTATGGCCAGATACTAAAATGGCTATCGGGCCGGTTATTGATAATGGTTTCTACTATGATGTCGATCTTGGCCGTGCCCTGACACAGGAAGATATTGCGTTACTTGAAAAACGCATGTTGGAGCTCGCCAAAAAAGACTATGACGTCATCAAGAAAAAAGTGAGTTGGCAAGAAGCTCGTGATACGTTCGTTGCCCGTGGTGAGGATTACAAAGTACAGATTTTGGATGACAACATTGGTCGTGATGATCGCCCTGGTCTCTATCATCATGAAGAATATGTTGACATGTGCCGTGGTCCACATGTGCCAAATATGCGTTTCTGTCATCATTTTAAATTGCAGAAAGTGGCAGGGGCATACTGGCGTGGGGACAGCAACAATAAAATGTTGCAACGGATATACGGTACTGCGTGGGCTGATAAGAAACAGCTCAACACTTATCTGCAACGTCTGGAAGAAGCCGCTAAGCGTGACCATCGTAAAATTGGTAAACAGCTGGATCTGTACCACATGCAGGAAGAAGCGCCGGGTATGGCATTCTGGCATAACGATGGCTGGACTATTTTCCGTGAACTTGAAACTTTCGTGCGCACTAAACTGAAAGAATATCAATATCAGGAAGTTAAAGGCCCATTTATGATGGACCGTGTGATGTGGGAAAAAACAGGTCACTGGGAAAACTATGGTGAGCATATGTTTACCACTTCTTCAGAGAACCGTGAATATTGCGTTAAACCAATGAACTGTCCAGGGCACATTCAGATTTTTAACCAGGGTTTAAAATCTTATCGTGACTTGCCTTTGCGTATGGCTGAGTTCGGTAGCTGCCACCGTAATGAACCGTCAGGTGCATTACATGGCTTGATGCGTGTTCGCGGCTTTACTCAGGATGATGCTCATATCTTCTGTACAGAAGAGCAAATTCATCAGGAAGTCAGCAGCTGTATCAAGATGGTGTATGACGTTTACAGTACTTTTGGTTTTGAAAAAATCGTGGTTAAGCTGTCAACCCGCCCGGAAAAACGCATTGGTACTGAAGAACAATGGAGTCAGGCCGAAGAAGCTTTGGCTGCGGCGCTGCAAGAAAATGGTGTTCAGTTTGAGTATCAGCCAGGTGAAGGCGCTTTCTACGGACCAAAAATTGAATTTACTTTGCATGATTGTTTGGATCGTGCGTGGCAATGTGGTACTGTGCAGCTTGACTTTTCACTACCGGGCCGTTTGAGTGCGTCCTATGTAGGTGAAAACAACGAACGTAAGGTTCCTGTAATGATTCACCGTGCGGTTCTGGGTTCACTGGAACGGTTTATCGGCATCCTGACTGAGGAGTATGCGGGTTTTTTCCCGACATGGATTGCTCCACAGCAGGTAGTTGTGATGAATATCACAGATAGCCAGGCTGATTATGTACAGGAATTAGCAAAAAAACTTCAAGATGCTGGCATTCGTGCAAAAGCAGACTTGAGAAACGAGAAGATTGGTTTTAAAATCCGTGAACACACTCTACGTCGTGTTTCTTATATGCTTGTTTGTGGTGAAAAAGAGGTCGAATCAGGAAAAATTTCTGTTCGGACCCGCCGAGGTAAGGATTTAGGTAGCATTGATGTTAACGAGTTCATCGAAAAACTGCTGATAGAAATACGCAGTCGCAATCTTCATCAATTGGAGGAATAAAGTATTAAAGGCGGAAAAAGAATTCAAACGGCGCGTCCTAATCGCATTAATGGAGAGATTCGCGCTTCTGAAGTTCGTTTAACAGGTTTAGATGGCGAACAGATTGGCATCGTCAGTCTGAGAGAAGCTCTTGAAAAAGCTGAGGAAGCAGGCGTTGATTTAGTTGAAATCAGCCCGAATGCCGAGCCGCCAGTTTGCCGTATCATGGATTACGGCAAGTTCCTCTATGAGAAGAGTAAGTCAGTCAAAGAACAGAAGAAAAAACAAAAGGTTATTCAGGTTAAGGAAATTAAATTCCGTCCTGGTACAGATGAAGGCGACTATCAGGTCAAACTACGCAACCTGATTCGTTTTCTGGAAGATGGCGATAAAGCCAAAATCACCCTGCGTTTCCGTGGGCGTGAAATGGCGCACCAACAGATTGGTGTCGAAATGCTTAACCGCATTCGCAACGATCTGGATGAACTGGCAGTGGTTGAATCCTTCCCATCGAAGATTGAAGGCCGTCAGATGATAATGGTGCTCGCTCCTAAGAAGAAATAGTCGGGCAATCAAGTAATAAGCTCCAGTCGGCTCGTCTGGTTGGGGCTTATTCGCCTTACTGATTCGTTGTAATTAACAATGCGAAGTGGAAATTAAAATGCCAAAGATTAAAACAGTACGCGGCGCCGCTAAACGCTTTAAAAAAACCGCAAGTGGTGGTTTTAAGCGTAAGCACGCTAACCTTCGTCACATTCTGACTAAGAAATCAACCAAGCGTAAACGTCATTTACGTCCAAAAGGCATGGTCTCCAAAGGTGATCTGGGCTTGGTTGTTGCTTGTCTGCCATACGCATAAGCAATTTTTAGATTAGAACTCAGAGACGATAGGAGAAGTATATGGCTCGCGTAAAACGTGGTGTTGTCGCCCGTGCACGTCACAAGAAAATTTTAAAGCAAGCGAAAGGTTACTATGGTGCCCGTTCGCGCGTTTACCGTGTTGCCTTCCAGGCAGTAATCAAAGCAGGGCAGTACGCTTACCGTGACCGTCGTCAGCGTAAACGTCAGTTCCGTCAACTGTGGATTGCACGTATCAACGCTGCTGCACGTCAGAATGGTCTGTCCTACAGCCGTTTCATTGATGGCCTGAAAAAGGCTTCTGTTGAAATCGACCGTAAGATCCTGGCTGACATCGCTGTGTTTGACAAAGTGGCATTTGCTGCTTTAGTTGAAAAAGCGAAGAGCGCTCTGGCATAAGTTAGAGTAGTGAGAGGGGGAGCATGCTCCCTCTTTTGCTTTGTTTAAAAATGTGGCTTACTAGAGCGTCATTGTCAGAAAAAATATTTTTTCCGAGAGAACCAATATCATGCCTTTAGCTTTTTTTCGCTTCTTCTTTTACTTTAGCGCCTAAATTCAGGGGGCTTTGCGCGTAAGAAAAGAAACGAAAAGTAGCGCCTGAGCCTCCGTTGTGGAGGCTTTTTTGTTTTTATCACATAAAAACAGAAGCAGGTTTATAGAGTCATTAACGATCATTATTAGCAGGCCATTAGGCCGAAGAAAGAGGAAAACGATGCCACATCTCGCTGAATTGGTTGCAAATGCAAAAGCAGCCATAGAAGATGCCCAGGATGTTGCTGCGTTGGATTTGGTGCGTGTTGAATATTTAGGCAAAAAAGGCCATTTAACGCTCCAAATGTCATCGCTGCGTGATCTGCCGGCCGAAGAACGTCCCGCCGCAGGGGCGGTTATTAATCAGGCGAAGCAGGAAGTCCAGGAAGTTTTGAATGCCCGTAAAGAAAAACTGGAGACGGCTCTTCTGAACTTCCGTTTAGCCGCAGAGAAGATTGATGTATCTTTGCCTGGTCGCCGTATGGAAAATGGTGGATTACACCCGGTTAACCGTACAATAGAGCGCATTGAAACTTTCTTTGGTGAATTAGGTTTTTCTGTAGAATCAGGCCCTGAAATTGAAGATGATTATCACAATTTCGATGCATTGAATATTCCTGCCCACCATCCTGCACGCGCTGATCATGATACTTTCTGGTTTGATGCCAAACGTCTGTTGCGTACTCAGACTTCAGGCGTTCAGGTCCGGACTATGCATAACCAACAGCCGCCAATTCGTGTCATTGCCCCTGGCCGTGTATATCGTAATGACTACGACCAGACACATACGCCCATGTTCCATCAGGTGGAAGGTTTGATTATTGATCGTGGCATCAGTTTTACTAACCTGAAAGGAACGTTGCACGATTTCCTGACTAATTTCTTTGAAGAAGACTTGCAGGTTCGTTTCCGTCCTTCTTACTTTCCATTTACAGAACCTTCGGCGGAAGTTGACGTAATGGGTAAAAACGGCAAATGGCTGGAAGTGTTGGGTTGCGGTATGGTTCATCCTAATGTGCTGAACAATGTTGGCCTTGATCCTGAAATTTATTCTGGTTTTGCTTTTGGCATGGGAGTGGAGCGCCTGACAATGTTACGTTACGGTGTCACTGACTTGCGTGCATTCTTCGAAAATGATTTGCGTTTTCTCAAACAGTTTAAATAAGGCGGGAATATCTCATGAAATTCAGTGAACTCTGGTTGCGCGAGTGGGTAAACCCAGCCATTGGCAGTGAAGAATTATCTGATCAAATCACTATGGTTGGTCTGGAGGTTGATGGTGCAGAGGCTGTTGCGGGTCAATTCCATAGTGTGGTTATCGGTGAAGTTGTTGAATGTGGCCAGCATCCCAATGCGGATAAGTTGCGAGTAACAAAAGTGAATGTCGGAGGTGAGCGCCTATTAGATATCGTTTGTGGTGCCCCGAACTGCCGCTTGGGGTTAAAAGTTGCAGTCGCCACAATAGGCGCTGTACTGCCAGGTGATTTCAAAATCAAAGCGGCTAAACTGCGTGGTGAGCCTTCAGAAGGAATGTTGTGTTCTTTCTCTGAACTGGGTATTTCTGAAGATCACGACGGTATTATTGAATTACCAACTGATGCGCCTTTAGGTGTTGACCTGCGTGAATATCTGAAACTGGATGATCAAGTCATCGAGATCAGTATTACACCTAACCGTGCTGATTGCCTGAGTATTATGGGGGTTGCACGTGATGTGGCAGTCGCTAATAAAATGCCATTATCTGCACCGCAAATTGAGGCAATAAAGCCAACAACGGATGCTGTTTTTCCTATTCATGTTGAAGCAACAGAAGCTTGCCCTCGTTACCTGGGGCGGGTAATCGAAAAAATCAATGTGAAAGCGACAACCCCATTGTGGATGCGTGAAAAACTGCGTCGTGGTGGTGTTCGTTCTATCGACCCGATTGTCGATGTGACTAACTATGTGTTGCTTGAATTAGGCCAACCATTGCATGCGTTTGATTTAGAACGTTTAAATGGTTCAATCACTGTGCGTATGGCGAAACAGGATGAAAAACTGATTTTGCTGGATGGTACAGAAGCCACGCTTTTTGCTGATACTCTTGTTATTTCTGATGAAAAACAAGCCATTGCAATGGCGGGTATTTTTGGTGGTGAACATTCAGGTGTGAATGAAGAAACGCAAAATATTTTACTTGAGTGCGCGTTTTTTGCACCTTTGGCGATTGCGGGTCGTGCTCGTCGTTATGGTTTACATACCGACGCTTCTCACCGCTATGAGCGCGGTGTTGATCCTCAGTTACAACACCAGGCAATAGAGAGAGCAACTCAACTACTGATTGATATTTGTGGTGGTGAAGCCGGTCCGGTCATTGATATTACTGATGGATCTCAATTACCAAAACCTGCGACAATCACGCTGCGCCGTGAAAAATTGGATCGTTTGATTGGTCACTGTGTGCCTGATGAACAGGTTGGTGATATCTTGACCCGTTTAGGTTGCAAAGTCACTGTTCAGGAAAACTGCTGGCAGGCGATTGCGCCAAGCTGGCGTTTTGATATGGAAATTGAAGAAGATCTGGTGGAAGACGTTGCCCGTATTTACGGTTACAACAATATTCCGGATGTACCGATGCGTGCAGACCTCATCATGAAAAAACACCGTGAAGTGGATCTTTCCCTGAAACGCGTTAAAACCATGCTGGTTGACAGAGGTTATCAGGAAGCGATTACCTACAGCTTTGTTGATCCTAAAATTCAGGCATTGTTGCATCCACAGCAACAGTCATTGATGCTCCCTAACCCAATTTCAGCGGACATGTCTGCAATGCGTTTATCTTTGCTGACGGGTTTGCTGACAACCGTGGTGTATAACCAGAATCGCCAGCAAAACCGTGTACGTTTGTTTGAAACCGGCTTGCGTTTTGTTCCTGATGAAAATGCGGGGCAGGGTATTCGCCAGGAGCTGATGTTAGGTGGTGTCATTACCGGCAATCGTTTTGAAGAGCATTGGTCACTAGAAAAACAATCTATCGATTTCTTCGATATGAAAGGCGATTTGGAAGCTGTTCTGGAATTAACGGGAAAATTATCTAAGATTTCTTTTAGAGCAGATGTAAATCCGGCGTTGCACCCAGGTCAAGGTGCCGGGATTTATCTGGAAAATGAATACATCGGATACATTGGTGTTATCCATCCGGAATTAGAGCGTAAACTTGATTTAAATGGTCGTACCGTGGTATTTGAAATACTCTGGAATAAGCTGTCAGGCCGCGTGATCCCTGACGCGAAAGAGATTTCACGCTTCCCGTCAAACCGTCGTGATATCGCCATTGTGGTGCCTGAAAACGTTGCTGTAGAAGATGTTTTGGCAGAATGCAAGAAAGTTGGCGTAAATCATATAGTTGGCATAAACTTGTTTGACGTGTATTGTGGTAAAGGTATAGCTGAGGGTCATAAGAGCCTTGCTATAAGTTTTATCTTGCAGGATACCGCACGTACACTGGAAGAAGAAGAGATTGCTGCGACTGTCAATAGATGTGTTGCAGTACTGAAACAGCGATTCCAAGCATCCTTGAGGGACTGAACCTATGGCGCTTACTAAAGCTGAAATGTCAGAAAATCTGTTTGAGAAACTGGGAATTAGCAAGCGTGATGCTAAAGATCTGGTTGAATTATTCTTTGAAGAAGTGCGTCGTTCTTTGGAGAATGGTGAGCAGGTAAAATTGTCTGGATTTGGCAACTTTGATTTACGGGATAAAAACCAACGTCCGGGACGTAATCCTAAGACGGGTGAAGATATTCCGATTACCGCTCGCCGAGTAGTGACATTCCGTCCTGGTCAGAAGTTAAAAAGCCGGGTTGAGAAAGCCATACCTAAGGAATAATCAAAAAGGCCGCATTAATAGCGGCCTTTTTCTTATAAAGATCCTCTCTCATGAGCTGATTCCCAATGCAACCCACCTATTCCATTGCTGAATTAGTGACTCGTCAGAAAAGGCGTGATTATCGCTTCCTGACAATTCTAACTTGTTTATTTTTATTTGTTTTTTTTCTCTCACTTTGTGCTGGGGAAAATTGGATATGGCCTGATCAATGGTTTTCTGAAACGGGTCAATTGTTTGTGTGGCAGCTGCGTTTTCCTCGTGTTCTGGCTGTCGTTGCGGTAGGTGCAAGCCTGACTGTGGCGGGTGCGGTGATGCAGGCTCTGTTTGAAAACCCGCTGGCTGAGCCGGGATTATTGGGGATCAGTAATGGTGCCAGCGTGGTGGTTGTGTTTTTGGTGCTGATGTTTCACGGTATTACGCCATTTTGGTTATTGAGCATTGGCGCTGTGCTGGGTGCGCTCACTGTCACCATGATATTACTGACCTTTTCAAGAAAGCGTCATCTGAATAATGCCCGTTTGTTATTGGTGGGTGTCGCTTTCGGTGTCGTCTCTGGTGCATTGATGACATGGATGGTTTATTTTAGCACCAGTCTGGACTTACGCCAGCTAATATACTGGATGATGGGCAGTTTCAGTGGGATAGACTGGCGACAGCAATGGTTGGTGGTTGCTTTATTTCCTGTAATCATTTGGTTGAGCAGTCAAGGAAAAGTACTTAATTTTCTTTCACTGGGCGAAACAACATCTCAACAGTTAGGTATCTCACTTTATCGCTGGCGTAATCTATTTGTATGCGCGATTGGATTGCTGGTGGGGTTAAGTGTTGCACTTGCCGGAACCATCAGCTTTATTGGTTTGGTGATCCCACATATTTTACGTCTGTGTGGTTTGACAGATTATAAAACATTACTGCCTGCATGTGTTCTGGCGGGCGGCTATGGATTACTGCTGGCTGATTTACTTTCTCGCCTTAGCCTGACGAATGCAGAAGTACCGATTGGCGTTGTGACTGCAACATTGGGCGCACCGGTATTCATCTGGTTATTGTTAAAAGTCAGAGACTGGAGTTAAAAAAGTGAATGATGTGCAAATCACCAGCCAGTTGATGACTCTCCACCAAGTTTCAGTACAAAACCGATTAATGCCGCTGACAGCCTCAGTACAACAAGGTGAACAAATCCATCTCATTGGGCCGAATGGTTCAGGGAAAAGTACGTTATTGGCCTGTATGGCAGGTATTTTGCCGTGTAGTGGTGAAATTGATTTGCAACAAAAATGCCTGAGTCAATACAGTCACGGTGAATTAGCGCGGCACAGAGCATGGCTTAGTCAGCAAATTTCTTCTGTACCAATAATGCCGGTTTTTCAATATCTGCAACTGCACTTGCTGCACCACCGGGTTAATTGTGACGATGTGCTGTCAGAACTCTGTTCTTATTTTAAATTGGGAATGCTGCTGGAGACACCGGTAGGAAACTTATCTGGTGGTGAATGGCAAAGGGTGCGGTTAACCGGGGTTTTTTTACAGGTCTGGCCATCAATGAATTCGAAAGGCACATTATTACTCTTGGATGAGCCTGCAAATAACCTTGATATCACTCAGGTCGCAGCGCTTGATCTATTGGTAAAGAAATTCTGTGCACTCGGTGGAACCGTAATCATGAGTGGTCATGATCTTAATCACAGTTATGATAAAGCTGATCGGATCTGGTTGCTTGCCAATGGCCTATTGGTTGCGGATGGAAAACCGGATGAGGTAATGAAAGAAAATACGCTTTCCTGCGTTTTTGCGGCTGATATCAAATGCGTATCAGAGAAAAGGCATAAATATTGGCGAGTTTTTTTGCCTTGATCATAGTTCAGTCAGAGTAAATCTATTGTAATTTTCACTTAATTTACTAAATCATACCTGCGTTGATGATTCGTTAAAATACAGTCATCTAATATGTCATCATATTATGAATGAATTGGACTGTTTTTTATGGATTGTTTTCTGCCATTTTCCCGTCCTGCCATAGGTGATGAAGAAATTCAGGCGGTAGAGAAAGTTCTTCGTTCGGGCTGGATTACAACAGGCCCGCAAAATCATCAATTGGAACAGGACTTCTGCCGTATGTTTGGTTGTAAACATGCGGTTGCCTTATCCTCTGCAACGGCAGGTATGCATCTGACATTAATGGCGTTGGGCATTGGCCCCGGTGACGAAGTTATTACGCCGTCTCAAACCTGGGTTTCCACAATAAATATGATCTGTCTGCTTGGTGCTGAGCCGATCATGATTGATGTCGATCGCAATACCTTAATGGTCGAAGCAGAAACCGTAAAAGAAGCAATGACATCCAGAACCAAAGCGATTATTCCTGTTCATTATGCTGGGGCTCCCTGTGATTTGGATGCACTGCGTGTCATTGCTCAAGATGCCGGTATTCCGTTAATTGAAGACGCGGCTCATGCAATAGGGACTCGTTATAAAAATGAGTGGGTTGGTGAGCATGGTACAGCTATTTTCTCTTTTCATGCCATAAAAAATGTCACCTGTGCGGAAGGTGGTTTAATTGTTACTGATAATAATGAACTTGCTGAACGGATCCGATGTCTAAAGTTTCATGGATTGGGTGTTGATGCTTTTGATCGTCAAATTCAGGGCAGGAAACCGCAGGCGGAAGTTGTAGAACCCGGTTACAAATATAATTTATCTGATATTCATGCTGCCATTGCTGTTGTGCAATTAAGTAAATTGGAATCAATGAATGCTCGCCGTCGGCAAATTGTAGCTCGTTATTCAGCGGCATTAAAAAATTTGCCGTTGCAGATGTTAAGTGTACCTGATTATGAACATTTACATGCACATCATCTGTTTATGGTGCGGATTAATAAGGAAATCTGTGGTATTGACCGCGACACATTAATGGAGCGTCTAAAAGAAAAAAATATCGGCACAGGTTTGCATTTCAGAGCTGCACATACGCAAAAATACTATCGGGAACGTTACCCGCAATTGTCGCTGCCTGAATCAGAATGGAATTCAGCAACGCTTTGTTCATTACCACTTTTCCCTGATATGAGTGATGACGATGTGGATCGTGTAATTAATGCCTTACAAGAAATTATTTCGGAGTGCAGATAAGTGTCCTTTGAACAAATTAAGAAAGTGTCTGTTGTTATTCCAGTTTATAACGAAGAAGAAAGTTTACCTCTTTTACTGGAAAGAACCTTGGCAGCTTGTGAACAATTGACTCAGGAATATGAGCTTATTCTTGTTGATGATGGCAGTAGTGATAAATCTGCGGAAATTCTGACTCAGGCAGCGGAACAACCTGAAAATCATATTATTGCAATTCTGCTTAATCGTAATTACGGCCAGCATTCAGCAATCATGGCGGGTTTTAATCAGGTCAATGGCGATCTGGTTATTACGCTTGATGCAGATTTACAAAATCCACCGGAAGAGATCCCCCGTCTGGTTAAAACCGCTGAACAGGGTTATGACGTTGTGGGTACCCGCCGGGCTAACCGGCAGGATTCCCTGTTTCGTAAAACAGCTTCAAAAATCATCAACGCGATGATTACTAAGGCAACAGGGCGTTCTATGGGGGATTATGGCTGTATGCTTCGCGCCTATCGCCGTCACATTATTGAAGCTATGTTGCAGTGCCATGAGCGCAGCACCTTCATTCCTATTCTGGCAAACACGTTCGCCCGTAAAACGATAGAGATTGATGTTGCCCATGCAGAGCGTGAATTTGGTGATTCCAAATACAACTTCATGAAGCTGATTAACCTGATGTATGACCTGCTTACTTGTCTGACAACCGCCCCATTGCGTTTATTGAGCGTAGTCGGGAGTGTCATTGCAGTTTCAGGTTTTTTACTGGCGGTGCTGCTGATGACCTTACGTCTGATTTTCGGTTCTATTTGGGCTGCGGACGGGGTGTTTACCCTGTTTGCCATCCTTTTCATGTTTATTGGCGCACAGTTCGTTGCAATGGGCTTATTAGGTGAATACATAGGCCGTATTTATAACGATGTCCGTGCACGCCCACGTTATTTTATTCAAAAAGTGGTCGGAAATAAAAAGACCAACGATAACCCAGAAAACCAGGAAAAATACTAAATGAAAGCAATTATCTTTGCCTATCATGATATCGGTTGTGTCGGGATCAATGCCTTAACTAAAGCTGGCTTTGATATTCAGGCGGTATTTACCCATACAGATGATCCGACTGAAACCCATTTTTTCTCTTCTGTTGCCCGTTTGAGTGCAGATTTAGCGCTGCCGGTTTTTGCACCAGAGAACGTTAACCATCCACTTTGGATTGAGCGTATCCGGGAAATGAAGCCTGATGTGATTTTCTCTTTTTATTACCGGAACATGTTGAGCGAAGAGGTCTTATCGCTGGCGAGCGCAGGCGCATTTAATCTGCATGGTTCTCTGTTGCCAAAATACCGTGGTCGTGCCCCCATTAACTGGGCGATTTTGCAGGGTGAAACAGAAACGGGGGTCACCCTGCATAAAATGGTATTGAAACCTGATGCAGGGGATATTGTTGCCCAACATAAAGTCGCTATTGCAGAAACAGATACTTCGCTGATTTTGCACGGTAAAATTTGTGAAGCCGCAGAAAAACTGCTTGATCAAGTATTACCTCAGATCAAAGCAGGAACTGACACTGCAACCCCGCAGGATGAGAAGCAGGCAACTTACTTTGGTCGCCGTACTGCTGCTGATGGCGAAATTAATTGGAACAAATCAGCTACGGAAATTAACAACCTGATAAGGGCTGTGACGGAACCTTATCCTGGGGCATTTACTTTCCTGGGTGAGCGCAAGATGACTATCTGGCGGGCTTCCGTGCTGAATAAAGCGCATAACAAACAGCCAGGCACTATATTATCTGTGGCTCCGCTGATGATTGCCTGTGGTCAGGGTGCGCTGGAAATTATGAGTGGGCAGAATGAATCCGGTCTGTATGTTCAGGGGACGCGTCTGGCGGCAGAGATGAGCATTGTGACTGATATCCGTGTCGGCCCAAAGTCAACTTCTCAAATTAGCCACCGTAAGCGTGTATTAATTCTGGGTGTGAATGGTTTTATCGGTAATCATCTGACAGAGCGCCTGTTGCGTGATGGCAACTATGACATCTACGGTATGGATATCGGTTCTTCTGCCATTGAGCGCTTCATTGGTAACCCACGTTTTCACTTCATTGAAGGTGATGTCAACATCCATACTGAATGGATCGAGTATCACATTAAGAAGTGTGATGTGGTTCTGCCGTTGGTGGCTATTGCAACCCCGATTGAATATACCCGTAACCCACTGCGCGTATTTGAACTGGATTTCGAAGAGAATCTAAAGATTGTTCGTTATTGTGTTAAATACAATAAACGGATTATTTTCCCATCCACATCAGAAGTTTACGGCATGTGTGATGATAAAGAGTTTGACGAAGATGATTCTCGTCTGATTGTTGGTCCGATTAACAAACAGCGCTGGATCTATTCTGTATCCAAACAATTATTGGATCGAGTTATCTGGGCATATGGTGAGAAAGAGGGGCTTAAATTCACGCTGTTTCGTCCATTTAATTGGATGGGACCACGTTTGGATAACCTGAACTCTGCGCGTATTGGCAGTTCCAGAGCGATCACACAACTGATATTGAACTTAGTTGAAGGCTCACCGATCAAGCTGGTGGATGGTGGAGAACAGAAACGCTGTTTTACTGATATTAATGATGGTATTGAAGCGCTATTCCGGATTATTGAAAACCGTGGTGGGTTGTGTGACGGTCAAATTGTCAATATTGGTAATCCAACTAACGAAGCCAGTATTCGCCAGTTAGCAGAAATGTTACTTGATAGTTTTGAGAATCATGAGTTGAGAGGTCATTTTCCGCCGTTTGCCGGATTCAAAAAGATTGAAAGCGGAAGTTACTACGGTAAAGGCTATCAGGATGTTGAACACCGTAAGCCCAGCATTAAAAATGCGCAACGGCTGCTGGGTTGGAAACCAACCATTGAAATGAAACAGACGATCAATGAAACATTGGATTTCTTCTTGCGTGGTGAAGTGGAAGAATTAGGGAAAAACGCATGAAACAAGTTGGCTTGAGAATTGATGTGGACACCTATCGGGGAACCTTTGAAGGGGTACCGCGGTTGCTTAACATCTTGGCAAAGCATCAGATTCAGGCCAGTTTTTTCTTTAGTGTCGGGCCGGATAATATGGGACGTCATTTATGGCGTCTTTTACGGCCGAAATTCTTATGGAAAATGTTGAGATCAAATGCGGCATCTTTGTATGGTCTTGATATCTTACTGGCGGGTACTGCATGGCCGGGTAAGAAGATAGCCAGGGACTTAGGCTATCTGATGAAGCAAACGTTGGATGCAGGCCATGAAGTTGGTTTGCATGCATGGGATCATCAGGGCTGGCAGGCGAAAGTTGGCCGCTGGTCTGAGGCTCAGTTAACCGAGCAGGTTAAACTGGGAGTAGAGGCTTTGGTACAAGCGACCGGCCAACGGGTAACGTGTTCTGCTGTTGCTGGCTGGCGGGCGGATGAACGCGTACTTGCGGTAAAGCAGCGGTTTGGTTTTGATTACAACAGTGATTGCCGGGGGACGCATCCATTCAGGCCGATGTTACCTGATGGGACTATTGGCACTGTGCAAATTCCGGTGACGTTGCCAACTTATGATGAAGTGATAGGAATTCAGGTCAAAGATGAAGATTTTAACCGGTTTATCCTTGATGAAATAAAAAACAGCCAGGGAATTCCGGTATATACCATCCATACGGAAGTGGAAGGGATGTCCAAATCCACAGAATTTGCAGCTCTGCTGGAAATGGCTCACCGGGAAAACATACAATTTTGTGCATTGAGTCATCTGCTGCCTGAAAATATACAGCGAATTCCTGTAGGAAGAATCGTTCGTTCCGAATTTCCCGGCAGAGAAGGGTGGTTAGGATGTCAACAAGAGGTTTAACTTATCTATGTTAAATAACCGGGCGTGTAAAGTAGGGGCCTTTTTGATGGCTCTTTTTTTTGCCCTTACCTATTTATTACCCCTTAATGGCCGTCTATTGTGGCAGCCAGATGAAACCCGTTATGCAGAAATTAGTCGTGAAATGCTGCAACGAGGAGATTGGATTGTTCCGTATTTACTGGATATTCGTTATTTTGAAAAGCCGGTAGCGGGTTATTGGATTAATAATATTAGCCAATGGATTTTTGGTGAGAATAACTTTGCTGTCCGTTTTGGATCTGTTTTCTGTATTTTCATCAGTACAATTTTATTATATCGGCTTGCTATGATGATGTGGCAGGACCGGCATATTGCTTTTGCCACCAGTCTGATTTATATCTCAATGTTTCTGGTTTTGGCGATTGGCACTTATAGCGTGCTTGATCCGATGTTCTCTTTGTGGATGACAGCGGCCATGGTGTGCAGTTTCTGGGCATTAAAAGCCGATTGTACCTGGCAGCGGGTTATAGCATATTTGGTGCTTGGTTTATGTTGTGGTATGGGCTTTATGACGAAAGGGTTTCTGGCCTTGGCCGTTCCGGTGATTGCTATGTTGCCGATTGTCATTTATCAGAAACGGCTCCGGCAAATAATATGCTTTGGTCCGCTTGCCATTATTTCTGCGATAGCAATTAGTTTACCGTGGGTCATTGCGGTTGCTCTGCGTGAGCCTGATTATTGGCACTATTTCTTCTGGATTGAACATATTAAGCGTTTCTCAGCCGATGATGCCCAACATATAGCACCATTCTGGTATTACATCCCGATTCTGATCCTTGGGGTGATCCCGTGGCTTGGATTATTGCCTGGGGCTGTGATTAAAGGCTGGAAAGAGAGAAAATCTCATCCTGAAATGTTTTTTCTGCTTTGCTGGTTTGCTGTGCCATTATTATTTTTCAGTATTGCAAAAGGAAAACTGCCGACTTACATCTTGCCCTGTATGGCGCCATTGGCAATGATGATGGCTAAATTGGGTGTAGATTGTGTAAAAAATGGCAAGATGAAGTTATTGAAGATCAATGGAATGGTTAACGTATTCATTGGTCTGTTGGCGGTAATGGCTTTGTTTGCTATGGAAGCCGTGACAAAACATGCTTTATACCAGCCATCAGAATGGTCGAAATGGGTCTTAGCGATTGTTGCCTTTGGGATCTGGGCAATTATTGGTTATCTGTGTTTCATGCTGAATGGGAAATACTGGTTGTGGGCGGCATTTTGCTCTATTGTTGTCAGTCTGACGATTGGTAATGCTTTACCTGAAAATATCATTAACTCCAAATTGCCTCAGCGTTTTATTAACCTGCATCGTCAGGAGCTTGCAGACAGTCGATATATTGTATCGGAAAGTGTTGGCCTTGCGACCAGTGCTGCATGGGAGATGAAACGCAGTGATATTTATATGCTTGAGCGTTTTGGTGAACTGGAATACGGTTTGAATTATCCGGATAGCCGATACCGGCATATTAACGATAAAGATTTTCCGCAATGGCTGGAAAAAGCCCGTAAAGAAGGCCGGGTATCAGTACTTTTTCATTTGTATAAAAATGAAGAATTACCTGACTTACCAAAAGCAGATCAAGTCAGCCGTAATTACCGCTTCGTTATTATGGTCTATGAGAAACGCCCATGATAAGTTTTGCTTTGCTGTTGCTGGTCAGCCTGATGACCTGTGCTGGTCAGCTATGTCAGAAACAGGCTGTGATATGCTGGCAGAATGATGCTGGTAACAAGAAAGCATTAGCGCTGAAATGGTTGGTAGGGGCGGTGATTCTGTTAGCTGCTGGGATGTTATTTTGGCTGCGTTTGTTACAGATATTGCCGTTGGGAATAGCTTATCCCATGTTGAGTATCAATTTTATTATGGTCACTTTAGCGGGGAAATTTCTCTATCAGGAAAAAGTAGGCAGAAAACATTGGAGTGGGGTTGCTTGTATTATGTTGGGGATTTTGTTGATGAGCCTGAATGAATGAAAGGTTATATTTGGGGATTAGCCAGCGTATTATTGGTGACAATAGCACAGCTATTACTGAAATGGGGCGTTGTAAATTTGCCGGCATTGAACCTTGGCTTGCATTGGTTTGATCTTGAGTGGTTATGGGATAATCGTAATTCTCTCGTGACGATAATGGCTGGTCTGGCTGGGTATCTGTTATCTATGCTATGTTGGTTATTTACACTGAAATATTTACCATTAAATAAAGCTTATCCATTAATAAGCCTGAGTTATGTATTTGTTTATTTCATGGCGGCTATATTGCCCTGGTTTAATGAAACAGTCACCTTGTTGAGAACAGCAGGTGTAATTTTTATTTTATTTGGTGTCTGGTTGATTAGCCGTCCAGAACGGATAACCAAATAAATACTTAGCTATTCTGCTTGAAAGACAGCCTTGTTTTTTGATTGGGGTCTGGATAAAGTTAGCGTATTTTGCGGGTTCTGTGAGGTGAGGTTGATGACAATAAGAATAAAAGAGCTGTTGTTGTTACTCAGCCTGTTACTCATTGGTTGTTCCAGCCATACCCCCAGAACTCAGGCACCTGCGTTAAAAACGGCGCTTTCTGATCCCATCATGGTGATTGCTCAACTTAAAGAGCAGCTTAATCAATGGTACGGCACACCCTATCATTATGGTGGGATGGATCGTAAGGGAGTCGATTGTTCTGGTTTTGTTTACCGTACATTCAGTGACCGGTTTGATATTCAATTACCTCGTACTACCCGTGGGCAAGTAGGGTTAGGAACCCGCATTGATAAAGATGATTTAATGCCGGGTGATTTAATTTTTTTCAAAACAGGCAGTGGTGAACATGGGTTACATGTTGGTATTTATGATGCCAATAATGAATTTATTCATGCATCAACCCATAAAGGTGTAACCCGCTCATCCATGAATAACGTTTACTGGAGAAAAGCTTTTTGGCAAGCCCGCAGGATTTAACGGAAAAACAGGTAAAATTTTTAATCAGTAAAGGTGTTTTCCCACCCCACCCCGTGTTTTTCGGGGGCGATTATTTAATCGGTTTACCACAAAATTTATTTCCTGATCAGAGACTTCATTAAAGTCGGTTCCCTTTGGAAAGTATTGTCTGATTAACCCATTGATATTCTCATTGATCCCTCTTTCCCAGGGCGAATAAGGATGCGCAAAGTCAATTTGGGTTCCTAATTTTTCACTGATGATTTCATGATCTGTAAACTCCAAACCGTTATCGAATGTGATGGTCTTAACCTTTTGTTTTAATGGGTATAATACTTTCACTGCCGCTTTCGCGACTTCTGATGCCCGCTTGCTATCAAGTTTAACGATAATTGTATACAGTGTCTTGCGTGCTATAAATCACCCCCTCTATTTTATCTTTATAAATCAGCCTATAAATCGTCTCATGATGCAAAGATATCCCTTTATGTTGCTTCAAATAATCAACCACCTGTTCAGGGCTTAACTCTTTCCAAATTAACCGTTTTATCCATTTTGGCTATTTTTGCCCATCCCCCGATAAGGTTCAAAGTTGATGAGGAAAAAAATGGGTACTCAAATGGGTACTCAGTTAGCGCTAAGATTTTAATACTCTTTTGCCGTGTTCCCTGAGTTCCCCATCTGGCCCTACATACTTATAGAGAGCCTGTCTGCTAATCCCAAGCTCTTCACATAATTCAGATACGCTACAATCTCTACTCTTCATGGAAGCTTGTGCCAGGCGAACCTGAGATTTTGTGAGTTTAAAAGAACGTCCGCCTTCACGTCCTCTTGCTCTGGCCGCTGCCAGCCCTGCTTTTGTTCGTTCACTGATCAACTCCCGTTCAAATTCGGCCAGCTCGGCAAATAATACCGCAAGGTTGGTCTGTTAACTCCAGAGTGAACTTCATTCTTATGCTTGGGTATTTTAAATCCAGGAAAATATTCTTTACCTACACGCGGGAAGATGTCATCACGGATATCTCTTATATTCTGGCGTGCCATTTCCCTGATCATTCTGCCGCCAATATAAAAGTTCCAGGCAAGACGACCCGGATACAACTGCAAAGACTTATTTGTCAGCATCTGAATTATCAACGCTATGGCAGTGTCATGGCAGAACAATTAGCTGAACTGGCCGCACGGGTTGTTAAAAGGTCAGCTAAGCCTGTGTTTATCTTGCGGGCATTGTTAAGTCACCTCAATAAAAATCAGATCATTCCCCCTGCGTACAGTACTTTTCAGGATTTGATTGGACGATGTTTATCGGATGAGAGGAGGCGTATCTGTGAGCAATTAAAATCAGATCTTAATCCTGATGTGGAAGAGGCACTCACAAATTTATTATCTGAAGAATCAGGGGGTCTGCACTGGATAACCCAACTAAAAAAGGCACTAAGGGACTTTAGTTATACCGAAATTGTCAGAGAATCCACCTGGGTAAAGCAACTCAGTCCCCTTTATGAATTTGGAGAACATAAAAAACCTTGGGGCACTCGGGTTATTTGGAGGGAAAATCGGCAATTCAACCAGACTATTACCCATTATCGACGACCTATGAATACTTACACCGTTAAGTGGCTCTCTGCCATATCAGTCCTCTGGTTTGGTGGTTTTTCTGGTTGTCAAGTGAGACTTCTTTAGCTGCTTTGCCGTGTAAGTGCCCCAAGGTTTTTTATGCTCTCCCTACTCAGCAAAAATTGGTCACAAATCTGGCGGCGATAACAGTGGTGCGAATGCCGGGGAAATTGTCATTGTCTATAATTCGCTGGCACACCTTCTATCCGCAGCAGAGAAAGAAAGACGGGGTACAATCAAAGCTTACGAGGAGAAAAAGAGAGCCTTTTGTCAGCAATCACCGGAGGCGTGTAAGCAAGCCGGAGAAATTATCAGCTTTGGTACTGACTTCGTGCCTGTTATCGGTGATATTAAAGGCTTTGTAGAGGCTGAGAGCGCATTAGATTATCTTATAGGTAACAACGCAGATAAAACAATCCTAGGAATTTTTGCTGGACAGGGCCCTAATGGAACAAGAGGTGATGTGTTCTTCAAAATAAAGGGGAATGATGTTGTTGTTACTAAACCAGACGGAACTTTTATTACTATCCTAAAAGATGGGGTTAATAATACTTCTGTCAAAAACGCCCTAAAAGGAGAACCTCGTTGAATATTATATCTAAAGAATCCCATGATTGGGGAATAGGCATTATTGGCAACCGTCTTAAATCTGTTCAGGGATTAGTCTATATGCTGCATGTAGAGGATATAGAGCATCCTCAAGAATTATTTTTCGAATTTGAAGGGGCGGGTATATCAAGGAAGATATCTTGCGGTCAAGACGGCTCATCACTAGTTGTATGCAATAAGCCGATGATCGATGGTGACTTAGGTGAATACGGGAAACAAATAATTAAGGATATATCCCAATATTCAATGGATTGATAGGCCAGAAATTATCTTGTTTTAATACTATTTACTCTGAAATTGAGCAATGTGTCATTGGCTTTAGTTTTATTTTTTATAATTATGGTCAGATTATCTTGCTTAATTTGGGAGATGAAATATATATAACGATATTCCAGAATGTATTTTTTTGAGGAGAAAATCACCTTAGTAAAAATAGTAAATCTAGGCAGCTAATGATACCTGAATCTGGAGCTCCACTGGACTCAGGCTATTTAACGTTGACCTGATTCTTTCATGGTTGTCATCGTGGATATGCTCATAATTCCATCGCAAGCTCAAGAATAAGCACAGCCATTAATGGCAGCAATGGCGGGTTTTAAACTGTTATTAAAAACCTTTTTTCAACCTCTGGTTTTAACTTGTATAATAAAGTTTTATCCGTTGTTTTTACTGCTTTTAACTCTTGGTTTTTATTAAGTTTAATCATCATGGTACATTGTATTTTACGTTTAACCCATTCGCTTTTTATCTTTACTGGCGTTGTTTTACTGACAAGTATGAAAAGTTTTTATCAATCTTTTATCTTCATAAATCAATCCGTAAATAACCTGATGGTATAAAGATACCCTGTTATGCTTTTTCGGATAATATTCTTTTTCTCGCTGATTTATTTTAAGTTTTCTGTTAATGGTTAATGTCATTTAAAAACTGCACTTATAGTTAAATCCGTCTTTTATATAAAAGCTTTAATCCAGCTGTTTTCGTGGTTTTAAATGGTCATGGCAGGACAGGGAATAAACCGTTTTTAGTTATTCTGCACCTTTTCAAAATCTGGCATTAATGGATACCTGCTTTTTATCCTCAGTTAACGGATCACCGAAAAAAACAGCTTCCCGCTCGACATCTATTTAAATGGTGTTTAAATAAATCGGTAAACTCATTTAATAACATCTTATTATATCAAAAATGGTGAAAAGTATGGCGAGCTAATTAGTCATAATTAAATGAGCATTTAAGTGTTAAAGCATATTTGAGGTATAAAAAGAGACACATGATTTAAATCAAACGGTAGAAAAGCAATGCTATTAAACGGATGAAATAGTGTAAAAAAAGTTTAAACGGATGTATTTAATGCATCGCGATATTGCATAATAAATTCAATACAATAGCGCTGTAAGTCATTCAGTTCGCATTCGGTTAAGTTATTTATTTTCGGGTTTTGTTAATCTTGTTTTTTATGAATAATTATTTAAATGACTTATAAAAGAGTTTATTCACCGGTTGAAAACGTTATTAAATCCGGTTTATTTTGAAAAATAGGGCGGATTCGACTAATAAGTGCAATTTTTCAGAAGGGGGGGTCAGTTGATATAAGCATTTCTTCCCGAGAGGATAAGACCGGGCAGAGAATTTTCTAATACCCTGCTTTTCATTCTGGCATTATTTAAATAAGCTTTTTCTGTTCTGTTATCCTCAAAACTAAGACGACTGAAATAGGCATGACCGAACCATTTGTCCGGAAGTGGTGTCAACTCTGCTGTTATAGCATAGGGCTTGCCAAAAATATTGACATCATTAAATACGGTCATATCTCTGTCTGTAAAATCCGGTTTTACCGGCTTATTTTGCATAACAAAGACATTGTGGGTATTATTCAGATCTTTTGTCCTGACAACCAAATCCCCCTTGACGGTTTTTATTGTCACCGATCTATTCTCGACTAACTGACCTTTATTTCCCTGCGCATCTTTCTGTATCCACAGATTATCGTTGGCTTGCAGCAAGGCTTTATCACCGGTATTGCGTACGGTGTCGCCAAATACCCGCATATCCCGCTCTGCTTGCACGGTAATATTCGGGGCAATATGCGTTTCTTTGCCGATAATATTTAAGTCGGTTTTAGCATTGGTATTGCCTAATTCGATTTTACCGTTAGCGTTTAAAGTGATATCACGCTGGTCACTGGTTAAATCTTTCAAATTCACCCCAACACCATCTTCAGTGGCCACCAGCCGGATTTTATTGGCATACATGCCGCCTAATGCTTTGGTATCAATGGCTAATTGCGGTTTAGCGCCTTCTCCAGCGAGAGGGTTAACCGTGCCGTCTTTTAAGCTGATGCGGTTGGCTCCCTGCGTCAGTGACAGGGTGTTAGCCTGAATTTTCCCGTTTAACTCCGTTGCCCGGCTGATGATATCGACATAATCCGTCGCTTTGCCATCCAGCCCTTTGCTACCAATGGTGATCTGGCCTTGTTTAACTTCCAACGCTTCCAGCGCACCTTGTTTATCAAATTGAGGCTTCCCGGTGGTCAGAGTGGCGCTGGCAGTATTGATAAAGCCACAGCCATCACAGGTGATGCCGTTAGGGTTGGCAATCATCACGTTGGCTTTATTGCCGACAATTTCCAATTGACCTTGCAGCTCAGAGCGTCCGTTGCCGGTGACTTCATTGATAATCAGTTCAGCCGCTTTGTCCTTTAGATTAGGGTTAGCGTTAAGTTGCCCGGCCAGTTGTGATTGCGCCGCCTGAGTGGCGTTATTGAGTACGGCACCTTGAGTGGCAACGTTAAACTCTTGATAGGTGTTATGGGATATCCCGGCGTCATTCGGTGTGGCGATATTCACCACCGGCACGTTGGCGTGGTTTTGTACCTGCGTACGGTTGTTATCCGGTGTTATGCCGGCAGCGATAGCCGGGTGCAGCGGCTGGATTGCCGTCAGGTAAATTAAAAGATAACTCGTGACCCTGGCCATCGAGTTGTGGCATTTCGCCATCGTTCTGTTCCTTTTTTTACGTTAAATGTGACAATGTCAGTGAGACTGACCAATAAGTGACCCTGTTATCCGCTGTCAGGCTGCGGTGATAAAGCAGTCATCTTCCCATAGAGAATATTGATGATTTAATAGTGACTTAATTAAACTATTCTAATATGAAATTATTTATCCGTCCGAATGGATAGTATAAAATGCGATCAAGATCGAGTTGTTTAATCCTGGCAATGGGGAATGAGGTATATTAAATGCTAGAAAATCGCGATAAGGTTGGAGACATTCTTTGTTAATAGGCTTTGATAGCTTTAGCAGATGTTTCTTGAGCTCAGTTATAAGTCAGAATTGCCGCCTGTGGTGCTGACGGCAATCTTTGGAGGACAATCGAGAAATTATTACCAAGTGACAGTAATTTCTCCCATTTGGCCTGCCACTGGTACTGTTCCGCCATTTGCAACTTTCAAAGCATAAAAGAACTGCTGTGCCGGGCTTCTAGTATTGAATGCGGCTGTAGACATTCTCCGGGTGCGAGAGATATCAAGGCAACTGTTGTTGTTGATATCTCCCTGACAAAGATAAACCGACAGTCCTTGAGGCCACCCGACGACATTCCAAGTCCAGGATACATTGCTAATACTGCCTGAGGCTGGTGGAGATCCGACGACAGGAAGATAAGCTGTTTCTGTGTAATTTCTGGAATACACGGTTGGCAGAACAACCGAAGATTGGTAGCTCGCCGATAATGCTGCTTGTGAAAACAGGGTTAACAATAATGCACTACCCATTCCCAAGATTTTTTTTAATTTCATCGCTATTACCCCAATACCTGATAATTTTCTATTGCGAGAGCTTAGATATACATTTTGATCTCGCGCCCTTTATCTCTTGAACTTTCATAAAAACCTGTACGAAATGCCAAAGCTGGCAGGATTAATTTGGCGGGATTAACCCCAAAATGCAATGGGTAACTTGAATTTATGTTAAGTTAATCTAATCTATTTTTGCTGCTCGACGTTTTTGCATCTCACTCAAGTTGCAGCCTTTTACAAGAGAATCTTCCCATGATATAAAACCGGGTAAACGATCAAATGGAGCCAGTGATACATTTAATGGATGTCAAAAGCGATGAATAAATCAGACATGACAATCACAACTTCCCAGGGTGGAGAGGTTTTGATTTATATGAGAAATATTTGTCGAACCTATCGTATGGGGGAAAACTATCATCCGGTGCTGGATAAAATATCACTTACCATAATGCGTGGGCAAAGTTGTGCTATTGTTGGCGCTTCCGGTTCGGGTAAAAGTACTTTGCTTAATATTATTGGTTTATTGGATCAACCTACTTCTGGTTGTTTTCAGTTTAGTGGCGTTAATATAACAAATGTTACTCCTGATGAGCGGGCGAGAATAAGAAATCAGGAAATTGGTTTCGTATTTCAGAGTTTCAATTTACTTCCCAGAATGCAGGCATTGGATAATGTGGCGCTGCCATTGCTGTATCGTGGATATTCACGTTCGCTGGCCCGGCAGGAGGCGAAATATCAGCTTGAATTGGTTGGTCTGGCTGATCGTATTCACCATCGGCCGGCAGATCTCTCCGGGGGACAACGTCAACGTGTTGCCATCGCCAGAGCCTTGGTCGGCAAGCCCTCTCTCATTTTGGCTGATGAACCGACAGGCAATCTCGACAGTACTACAGCACGCGATATCATGGCGCTTCTTCTGTCACTGAATCGCGAGCAGGGAGTGACACTGATCATGGTGACACACGATGAAGCAATCGCCAGAAATATGCAGCGCTGTCTGTATGTCAATGATGGGCAGCTTTCCGAAACCGATCTATGGTCGGATATATCCGATGCTTAATGTGAATTCTGGTCGCCACGGATTTTCCTTCTCGCAAGCCTTGCGTGAATCGCTGGATAGCCTGCGTTTACTGGGGCGGCGTTCCCTGTTTGCGTTGCTTGGTATTGCCGTCGGGTGTGCTTCGGTCATTGCACTTTTGAACATTGGTTACAACGCTGCCAATGAAGCTATCAGCACTTTCAAGAGCATGGGGAGCAATATGCTGGTCGCCCATTTTGATTTTATGCCGGGCACTGATGTCAAACCTGCGCCATCCACACTGGATACTCAGATGCTTACCCGAACGCTGCCCACGATCATGCATGCTGCCCCCATCACGTTATACTCAACTCGAATGCGTTTCCTGGGGCAAGGGATTGATACGAATATTACAGGTACATCCTCTGATCTGGCCGCAGTGCTTGATTTACAGATCGAGCAGGGGCGTTTTCTATCGGACTATGATCGACAGACAACTTATGCCGTGATCGGCGCAGATATTGCGAAACAGTCAAAAGTACCAAACCAACCTATCCGGGTAGGTAGTCAACTGCAAATTGAGGGATATCTGTTTGAAGTGATAGGTATTCTCTCTGCTCAGGGAATAAATCCTTTACTCCCGGTTTCTGTTGATGGTTCCGTGATATTGCCCATTGAAGGAATGCGACGGCTGCGGCCAGCTCCAGAGATAGGCAGTGTCATTGCCAGAGCGCGAGACGTAACAACGTTAAGCAGTGATGCTGTATTATTACGTGATTATCTTGTCTCATTATCAAAAGGTCGTCATGTTGAAGTTCAAATTCCGCAGCAATTGCTTGATGGATTGACGCGACAAGCAAAGACATTCTCCTATTTGCTTGCCGGATTGGGAGGCATTTCATTGCTGGTGGGCGGGGTGGGTGTCATGAATGTCATGCTGATGAATGTTTCAGAACGCAGGCGTGAAATTGGTGTTCGTATGGCTCTGGGAGCCCGACCTGTTGATATCGGTGTGCTTTTTATGCTGGAGGCGGCCACTTTGTCTATTGTCGGCGCAGTCGCTGGATCGCTGTTGGGGGTGACCGCTGGGTACCTGTTTGTAAAATTTTCTGGTTGGGTATTCACGTTATCTCCACTCTCTTTGCCACTGGGGATTGCCAGTTCGTTAGTGATCGGTTTATTTTTCGGCATCAACCCGGCATTGACTGCTGCCAGGTTACAACCTGTAGAGGCACTTCGTGATGATTAGCCAAACTTTTCAGCGTGTTATTGGCATCATTATTGCGCTGATGATAGCGGTATCCGTCAAACAAGCTTTAGCGGAGCCGCTGACCCCGTCGCAGGCAACCATGCCCACAATGAGCACAATTTCTCTTAATCAGCAGACTATCGATCTGACACTCAGTGATGCAATCTATTTGGGATTACGAAACAATCGCTCAATTCGCAGTGCTTATCTGGATCGTATTGCCCAGAAATTCGATTTGCGGGTTGCAGAAGATCGTTTTACGCCGAAATTGCTGATCAATAGTCGTTATATTGCTGCCCGTAATCAAGATGATCGTTACCGTCAGAGCGAGGTTACGCCCACGTCTACAATGCTTGGGGAATATGGTACCCGGTTCAGCTTGTCATGGACGAGCCGGGCGACATGGGCGGAAAATGCTGGCCGTAGCCGTAATGATGGCGCTTCATTCTCTGTGATCCAGCCACTGCTGCGCGGGGCCGGCAAAGAGGTGGCGACGGCACCTGTACGTCTTGCTCAACTGATGGAGCAAATAAATCGCCTGAATCTGAAAGCAACGGTATCTCAGACTATCACGCAGGTTATTATGGCTTACCGTGAATTGCTGCGCGCTCAAGAACAGTTACAAATCGCACGTGATGCCCTTGAACGTTCGCGCCAACTGCTGGAGGTTAATAAAGTCATGATTTCCGCAGGTAGAATGGCAGCTTTCGAGATTGTTCAGACTGAGGCCGATGTCGCCATGCAGGAACTGGCTAATGAGGAAGCCGCTAATCAACTGGATACCAGTCGCTTAGAGTTGTTGCGTTTGCTCGCCCTGGATTTGCAAACTCAGGTAAAAGCGACTGACAAATTGGACGCCAAACGCATAGACATTAATCTGCTCCAGGCGCAACATTTGGCACAAGAGCAGCAACCATCCTATCTCACCCAATTGATTACCGCAGAGCAGGCGGGTATTAACCTGACAGTCGCCCGTAATGACCGCTTATGGGATGTCTCTTTGGTCGGTGGGGCCAGCCAGGTACGCGATCGAACCGGTGCAAACAGTTCGCGAAATTGGGAAAATTACGCAGGTGTCCAGGTGGAAATACCCATTGGCGATTTGAGTCAGCGTCAGGCGGAAGTGCGGGCGCGGGTTGATGTTCAGAATCAGGATATCCGTCTTACTGAGGCAAAACAGTTACTGGAACGTGATGTCGGTAATGCGGTGCGTGATATTAGTACACGTTGGCGTCAATATGAGATAGCACAACGTGCCAGGGATCTATCCCGACGCAAGCTGGAGATTGAACGCGAAAAACTGACGGTTGGCCGTTCCAGTAACTTTCAGGTATTGAGTTTTGAAACCGATCTGCGTAATGCCGAGAATGTTCGTCTCAATGCGTTAATCGCCTACCTGAATGCGCAAGCGGAATTGGATGAAACATTGGGCACCACCCTGGGGAGCTGGGATATTGCACTTAATGATTAAGAGCAGGGTACTTGCCTGTTTCAGGCGTAAGACTCGTTGGCTGGTGGCACTTGTTGTTGCATTAGTTGCCGGGGTTGCCATTGCCTATGTCTATCTGCCGTCTTCAACTGATACATCATCACAGAAACCGTGGGTGCGTGTTGAACCTCAACGGCTGGAAAACCGTCTTGGGTTAGTTGGTCGCATTCAGGCCGCTACCAGTTTGACGATTGCGGCACCATTCGATGGTGTTATCGCTGAAGTCGTGGTGACGGAAGGCCAGCGCGTTAAACGAGGGCAACCCCTGTTGAGCCTTGATACTGCACAATTGGATATCCAGTTACGACAGGCGCTTACGGAACGACTGAAAGCCCAGCGAGTGGTACAAGATATGGCGAACTGGGAAAACAGCCAAGACGTTGCCAGGGTACGCAGAACCTTAACCAATGCTCAGTTAAGCCTGAATGATACTGAACGTAAACTTACTGATACTCGAACCTTATTTGAGCGTGGCATTGTTGCCCGTATGGAAGTTGATACACTGGAGCAGCAGGTCAAAGTTCAACAGCTCGATCTTGCCGCAGCCAGGGAAGAGCTAAACGCGACACTTGATAAAGGCACAGGCGAGAATCGCCAAATCGCCGATATGGAACTCGCCAACGCTCAATCGCGTTATCAGGCACTCCAAGTTCAGCAAGCTCAACGCGAGCTGGTTTCTCCTTTTGACGGAATTGTTGTTCGTCCTCTTGTTCAGGAATCAGACAAAGCGTTATCTATTCAAAAAGGGACACGAGTCACTCAGGGTGCACCGCTTTTTGAGATAATCAATTTAGAACAAATTCAGGCGGTAGCACGCATTGAAGAGGCAGATCTTCACCAATTGTATGAAGGAATGCCAGTTCAGATCACGGGTGATGGTTTTGCGGGGTTATCCTTGCAGGGGCAGATTAAGACGATTGGCGTACAGGGCCGTTCAAGTGAATCGCAGGGAGCGGGTGTAAATTATGATGTGTTGGTAGCGATTGATCCCCTTACACCTAAACAGCGGCAGCGTATCCGTCTGAATATGAGTGCAAAACTGGCTATTGTCACGTATCGCAATGAACATGGATTGGCGGTGCCTGCCGGGGCATTACGCCAGGGGCCTGACGGGCAGGTTTTTGTTACCTATAGACGTGAGTTACGCGATCCTGCACAGCAGATTACGGTAACACCAGGGTATGCTGTTCCTCAGGGGGTAGAAGTGGTCGGGTTAGAAGCAGGCTATGTTGAAATTTTTGTGCAGCAATGATCGCGATTTGACCACATGTATTAGATAACTTGGCTTTGGTACAATTGTTTGCATTGGCAATTTGTATGTTGAGATTCATTTTTAATATCATCTATTGTAACTCATTTACTGTTATATATTTATACTGCTTAAATTCTTGTTAAAATGATATCGAGTTTAAAATTTATACGGAGTATTGTGACAAATTAATATTAATTTCATTGGGACGATTTAATTTGACCATGAAACTATTTCTATATAATTGTACCGATATTTATTCTGTTATTCCCTAGGGTGAGATCGCGAACGTTATTTAATCAAAATCGTTCAGTTTGACCCACGGAGCTACTTATGATCTCATACTCCTTTTTTCAGGAGTGCCCCCATGAATATCGACGCTTTTTCTCAGTATTTCGG